>NZ_JBIAHA010000007.1:0-292477 GCF_042870175.1 Streptomyces sp. NPDC006643
GGTTACATTCCGAACCCGGAAGCTAAGCCTTTCAGCGCCGATGGTACTGCAGGGGGGACCCTGTGGGAGAGTAGGACGCCGCCGAACAATCTTTGGCCTCAACCCCCGGACTGTGTCCGGGGGTTGAGGCATTTCTGCGTTCAAAACCCTTGACCCTGTCACCTTGACCCCCTTTCACGACGGGTTCATGGCGGGTTCACGACGGGCGGACCAGCTTCGCCTCGTACGCCAGGATTACCGCCTGGACGCGGTCGCGCGATCCCGTCTTTGCCAGAACACGGCCCACATGTGTCTTCACCGTCGACTCCGCGAGGTGGAATCGGGTGGCGATCTCCGCGTTCGTCCAGCCCTGGCCGATGACAGTGAGGATTTCCTGTTCCCGGTCGGTGAGGAGGGCTATTCCTGGGTGGGGTGCCTCGGGTTCCGCCGGCTTGTTCGGTTCGCCTTCCGTGCCCTGGCCTCGGCCGTCTGCCGGGAGGTGGTGGACGTACGCGTCCAGCAGGCGGCGGGTGAGGCTCGGTGCCACGACCGCGTCGCCGCTCGCCACCGCGCGGATGCCGGACAGCAGCTCCTCGGGGAGGGCGTCCTTGACGAGGAAGCCGCTGGCGCCGGCGCGGAGGCCCGCGTACGCGTACTCGTCCAGGTCGAAGGTGGTCAGGATGAGCACCTTCGTACGGCTGCCTGCGGCGACGATACGGCGCGTGGCCTCGATGCCGTCGAGGCCCGGCATCCGGACATCCATCAGGACCACGTCCGGGTGGAGTCGGGCGATCAGGCGTACGGCTTCGGCGCCGCCGCTCGCCTCGCCCACCAGGGCCATGTCGTCCTGGCTCTCCAGCAGCATCCGGAAGCCCAGGCGCTGTAGGGGCTGGTCGTCGGCGATCAGTACGGTCGTCACAGCCGGTCGTCCTCGTCGTTCGGCAGATGCAGATGGACCCGCCAGCCGCTGTCGGGCGGTGATAGCGGTCCGACGTCAAGTGTGCCCGCGTACAGGGCGGTTCGCTCACGCATGCCGGTGATGCCGCGGCCTCCCGGCCCAGGTGGGGCGGGTCGGCCCGCGCCTCGGCCCGTGTCGGTGATCTCCGCGGTGACGGAGTTGGGTGTGCGGCTGAGTGCGACCGTCGCCGTGGCGTCCGGGCCGGCGTGCTTGAGGGTGTTCGTGAGGGCTTCCTGGACGATCCGGTAGACCGTGAGCTGGCGGCCCGTCGGTACGGCTTCGAGATCGCCGGTGACCGTGACACGCACCGGCAGGCCGGCTGCCCGTACGCCGTCGATCAGTTGGTCCAGTTCGCCGACGCCGGGCTGAGGTGTCAGCTCGGCGGGGGTGCCGGGGCCGGTGTCGTTCTGGAGGATGTCGAGCAGACGGCGCAGTTCCGTGAGGGCCTGGCGGCTGGTGGTGGCGATCGCGTCCAGGGCCTCGGTCGCGCGCTGCGGGTTCTTCTTCGCCGCGTACGAACCGCCGTCCGCAAGGCCCGTGATGACCGAGAGGTTGTGACCGAGGATGTCGTGCATCTCGCGGGCGATTCTGGTGCGTTCGGCGGCGGTCGCGAGTTGGGCCTGCTGGTCGCGTTCGATCTCCAACTGCTTCGCCCGTTCTCTCAACGACGCCGTGTACTCCTGTCTCGTACGCACCGCGATCCCCAGCAGTGCCACCGCCGCGAAGCTGGTCAGTGACGACTGGAGAGGGACGACCCAGCCGTCCGCCGGGAAGCGGGCCGCGGTGACAACGAGGGGGACGGTCAGCAGGCCGCCGGTCAGGGCGAGTTGGCGGGTCGGCAGCCGTAGCGCGATGTTGAAGACGACGATCAGCTGGCAGAACACGGCGATCTGGAGTCCGGCGCCCGACCAGGCGTGCAGCACGGCGAACGGGAGCATCGCGAGCAGCGCGCCGAGCGGGTGCGTACGGCGGCGCAGCACGGTCAGGGGCAGGGCGACGGTGCAGACGGCCGCCGGCCACAGGGGCACGTCGGGGTTGGGCGCGACCATTCGCCAGCCGCCCGTTGCCACGTCGAGCGCGCCGCCCAGCAGCAGGCAGCCGGTCAGCAGCAGATCCCAGACGAGCGGGCGCGACTCGTCGAAAACGAGGATGCGTTGAGCCGCGCGGTTGACTAGCTGGGTGAGCGTTTCGCCGCCCGCTGGTGCTCCTGCCGCCGCCCGTGCCCCTGGCTCTGTCCCTGCCGTCATTCGTCCATCGTCATACATCTCGGCGCTTCAGCAGCCGGCCCGCCGCCACCAGTGCCATCAGCGCCCACAGGCACAGGGCGAGCAGGGCCGTGCCGTCCGACAGCGCCCCGTCGTGCTGCTGGACCGCCCCGAGGGATTCGCCGGCGCGGGCCGGGAAATACGCGACGGCGTCCTGAACGGCGCTGGAGGGCACCGCCGACAGCACCTCCGGGAGGATCACCGCCCCCGCGAAGAACGCCCCGATGGCCCCAGGCACGGACCGGATCAGCGCGCCCAGGCCGAGGCCGAGCACTCCGAAGAGGGTGAGCGCGACCGCCGTGCCCGCGACGGCGCCCGCGATCCCCGGGTCGGTGAGCGAGGCTGCCATGTCCGTGTCCGAGAGGAAGAGCTGGGCGAGCAGGAAGGTCGCGAGGACGGTGATGGAGGACACGGCCAGAGCCACCGCGGCGAAGACCGTCGCCTTGGCCCACAGGACGGGGAGCCGTCGGGGTACGGCGGAGAGCGAGGCGCGGATCATGCCGGTCGAGTACTCGCCCGCGCTGAACAGCACACCGAGCACGGGCAGCAGAATCTGCCCGAACTGGACGCCGATCAGGGTCAGTACGACCGGGTCGCGGACCTCGCCGATGCCGCCGCCGGCCGGCTCGTGGCCGATCGCCATGACCAGACCGGTGCCGAGGATGAGGACCGACGCCGTCGAGAGCGTGATCCAGGTGGAGCGCAGGGTCCAGAACTTGTGCCATTCGGAGCGCAGGACACGGGCGGGGGTGACGCCCAGGCGCGTGCTTCTCGTGGTCTTCGCGCTGCTCACGGTGCTCATGCGGTCGCTCCTGTCGGTGTGTCGTGGGTGGAGGCCTGGGTGGCAGCCCCGGCCTGGTACTCGACCTCGTCGCGCGTCAGGTCCATGAAGGCCTGTTCCAGCGACGCGGTGCGCGGCGTCAGCTCGAACACGGGGACGGCGTGGGCGGCGGCGATACGGCCGATGTACTCGCCGTCGGCGCCCCGTACGGTCAGCTCGTCGGGGTCCGAGCCCGGCGTGATCTCGATACCGGGGCCTTCGAGCAGCACTGAGAGTGTCCGGGCGTCGGGGGAGACGACCTTCATGGCCGCGACGCCCCAGTCCCGTACGAAGTCGGCGACCGTCGTCTCGGCCAGCAGCCGGCCGCGGCCGATGATGATGAGGCGTTCGGCGGTCAGCGCCATCTCGCTCATGAGGTGGGAGGAGACGAAGACCGTACGGCCTTCGGCGGCAAGGGACTTGAGGAGGTTACGGATCCACAGGACGCCCTCCGGGTCGAGACCGTTGACCGGTTCGTCGAGGATGACCGTGGCCGGGTCGCCGAGCAGGGCCGCCGCGATGCCGAGGCGCTGGCCCATGCCCAGGGAGAAGCCCTTCACCCGGTGTCCCGCGACATCGGTGAGGCCGGTCAGGTCCAGGACGTGCTCGACCCGGGAGCGGGGGATGCCGTGGGTGTGGGCGAGTGCCATCAGATGGTGGTGGGCGGTGCGGCCCGGGTGTACGGCGCGGGCCTCCAGCAGGGCGCCGACCTCGTGGAGCGGGGCGGGGTGCGCGGCGTAGGCGCGACCGCCGACGGTGACGCTGCCGGCGGTGGGGGCGTCGAGGCCCAGGATCATGCGCATGGTGGTGGATTTGCCGGCGCCGTTGGGTCCGAGGAAGCCGGTGACGGCGCCCGGCTCGACGGTGAAGGTGAGGTGGTCGACGACGGTCTTGCCGGTTCTGTCGGTCCGGCCGCCGTAGCGTTTGGTGAGTCCGTTGGCCTTGATCATGGCTTTGACGGTAGGCAGCGGGCGAGTGCGGAACGTCGGACCGGGGGTGGGTACCGCGTACGGGGCGTCCTACCCCGGTACGACTCGGTGCGGCCGGTGCGGCCCGGTGCGGCGAAACCCGTTTGTGCGCGGGGCCGTGGGCACGGAGGATCGCGGGATGAGTCAGACACCTGCTGTACGGGCTGTGCGCGCCGTACGCGCCGACGAATGGGCCAGGGCCCGGGAACTGCGCCTGGAGGCCCTGCGGGATCCCGCCGCGCCGGTCGCCTTCCTAGAAACGTACGAGGACTCCGTACGGCGCCCGGACTCCTTCTGGCGTGAGCGGACGGAGCGCGCGGCGCGCGGCACGTCGGCGCGGCAGTTCGTGGCCGAGCCGGCGGACGGCGAGTGGGTCGGTTCGGTGGTGGTGCTGGTCGAGCGGCGGGGTGCGACCGATGCGCTGGGCGGGGTGAGCGCGTACGACCAGGCGCATCTCGTCGCTGTGTATGTACGGCCCGAGCATCGCGGCTTCGGTGTCCTGAAGGAGCTGTTCGACGCGGCCACCGGGTGGGCCTGGTCACTGGAGGAGCCCCGTGTCGAGCGGGTGCGGCTGTATGTGGACGAGCGGAACGGGCGGGCGCGGGCCGCCTACCGCAAGCTCGGATTCGAACCGACCGGGGTGATCATTCCTGTGGCGAACGACCCCGGCGCGCAGGAGTTCGAGCTCGCGGTGGCGCGGCCGACGGACTGAGCGCAACGGCAAGAGTGAGGATCAGGCCCAATTCAAACTCAGGTCCAAGCCCAGCTAAGGCTCAGGCGGGCAGTTCCTGGTGAGGCCAGCGGTCCGGCCAGCGGTCGCGGCCCTGTTCGCGCGAGCGCAGCAGGGCCAGCGCGGGCATCCCCTGCTCGTCCCCGTCGGCCAGCAGATCCGGCAGCGCGGGCAGTGGCGCCACCGCCGCCACGTCGTCGAGGACCAGCGTCATTGGTGGGTCGAGCCGACCGGCGGATGACCGTGCGGCCATGCGGCGGCCGTGCTCGACCACGCTTGAGGCGAGAGCGGTCAGCAGCGGCATCGCTCCCGGACGAGTGCGCGGATCTTCGATCGGCTCACCCACCACATAAAGCGTGCCCCCCTCGGCGGGATAAGAATCCAGCGCGAGCGAGTCGGCTCGATTGGGTGTGCACGCCTCACGGATGTGGACGGACGTCAGCGAGGCCAGCGCGCGAGTGGTCAACTGCTGGGCGATCTCCCGGCGTTCGGGGTGCCCGGTGAGTGCGGACTCCAGCAGCCCCGCGAGTCCGGAGGCGGCCTTGGGGTGCGTACGCAGGAGCCGTACGGCTTCGTGGGCGCCGCCGCCCTGCGCCCACCGGTGCACCTGCTTGAAGGGCCGCGCGTCCACGGCGGCGGCGTGCAGCCAGCAGCGCAGCAGGGTCTCCGCCGTGTCGGCCATGGCGGCGTCGAGGCGGGCCAGCGGGCGTACGGGGGCGAGGAGGGCCGCGGCGCGGGCGGCGGCGGTGTCGGGGTCCTCGCAGCCGGTGGTCGGGGACCAGTGGAGGCGGGCCGGGGTGTCGCAGAGGTGGCCGGGGTCGTAGACGAGGACGGGGCCGAGTTTGGCGCGGGCGTCCTTGGTCTCGGCCCAGACGGTGGGGTCGGACGTGACGACGAGCGCGGGGCCTTCGGCGTCCTGGATGGCCTGCACGGCGGCGGGGCGGCGGGTCTGGGGGCCGCCGTAGCGGACGTGGACGTGGGGGGCGGTACGGGGAGCGGGGACGGCGACAGGGAGCGGGAGAGGCTCCGTGGCCGGGTCGGGGGCCGGGCCGGGGGCCGGGCCGGGGGCCTGTTCGACCGGGGCGAGGTGCGCGGGCCAGGGAGAGGGTGCGGGAGGCCCAGGTGCGGGAGTTGGGGTCGGCTGGGCAGGTGGTGGTGCGTACGGTGTCGGCGCCGGGGTCTCCCGTACGGGCTCCCGCAGCCGTTGCTCGGCCCGCTCCTCGGCCCGCTCCTCCGCCCGTTCCCGTGCCAGCTCGCGTTCCCGGAGCCGTACCGTACGCAGCGCGCGCCGGCGGGTCACCACGCCCAGCACGAACACCGTCAGCACGGCCGCGACCATCAGCTCGCCTATGAACAGGCCCCAGAACAGCCCGTATCCCGACAGCTCGCCCGGCGGGGTGTCCGGCCAGGCGGCCTGGAGGTCCTGCGGGGTCGAGATCAACTGCCGTACCGCCATCGGCGTACGGGTGAAGGTCACCGAGTCCGGCCACGAGCCGTGGGCGAAGAGCGCGGCGAGGCCCGTCGCCGTCCACGCGAACAGCGTGAACCCGAGCAGGAAGCCCAGCACGCCCAGGATCAGCCCGTCCGGAATCCCGCGCTGATCGCCCGGCCTGGGCCCGGATCCACCGCCCGCCGCCATACCGCTCAGGCCACCGTCGACTCGGAGGAGGCGTTCAGCCGTTGCTGCTCCATGAGGATCGCGCGCTGTTCCGCCTCCCACTCGGCGGCCCGTACGTCGTCGGGCAGCCCGCCGCTGAGGGCGTCGGCCGCGTCGGAGGCGTCGGACGCCTGGCTGTTCTCCGTCATCGCGCGGTCGGTGAAGACCAGGGGACGTTCGGCCTCGGTGACCAGGTGTTTGACGACCTGGACATTGCCGTTGACGTCCCACACCGCGATACCGGGTGTGAGGCTCGGGATGATCTCGACCGCCCAGCGCGGCAGCCCGAGGACCTGACCGGTCGCCCGTGCCTCGTCGGCCTTCTGGGCGTAGATCGTTCTGGTCGACGCCATCTTGAGGATGGCGGCGGCTTCCTTGGCGGCGGCGCCGTCGACCACGTCGGAGAGATGGTGGACGACCGCCACGAACGAGAGACCCAGCCGGCGGCCGAACTTGAGAAGCCGCTGGAAGAGCTGAGCGACGAACGGGGAGTTGATGATGTGCCAGGCCTCCTCGACCAGGAAGATGCGTTTCTTCCGGTCGGGGCGGATCCAGGTGTGCTCCAGCCAGACGCCGACGATCGCCATCAGGATCGGCATCGCGATCGAGTTGCGGTCGATGTGCGAGAGGTCGAAGACGATGAGCGGCGAGTCCAGGTCGATACCGACGGTCGTCGGGCCGTCGAACATGCCGCGCAGGTCACCGTCGACGAGCCGGTCGAGGACGAGGGCGACGTCCAGGCCCCAGGCCCGTACGTCGTCTATGTCCACGTTCATCGCCTCGGCCGACTCCGGCTCGGGGTGCCGCAGTTGCTCCACGATGTCCATGAGGACGGGCTGGCGCTCGGTGATCGTGGCGTGGACGTAGGCGTGCGCGACCTTGAGGGCGAAGCCGGAACGCTCGTCCAGGCCGTGCCCCATGGCGACTTCGATGATCGTGCGGAGCAGGGCGAGCTGCCCGGTCGTGGTGATCGCCGGGTCGAGCGGGTTGAGCTTGATGCCGCCGTCCAGGGCCGCCATCGGGTCGAGCCGGATGGGGGTTATACCCAGCTGCTGCGCGATGAGGTTCCACTCGCCCGCGCCGTCCTCGCCCTGCGCGTCGAGGACGACGACCTGGCGGTCGCGGAAGCGCAGCTGCCGGAGGACGTATGTCTTCTCCAGCGCCGACTTGCCGTTGCCGGACTCACCGAGGACCAGCCAGTGGGGGGCGGGGAGTTGCTGCCCGTACAGCTGGAAGGGGTCGTAGATGTAGCCCTTGCCGCTGTAGACCTCGCGGCCGATGATGACGCCGGAGTCGCCGAGGCCGGGGGCGGCGGTCGGCAGATAGACGGCCTGCGCCTGGCCGGTCGAGGTACGGACCGGCAGCCGGGTGGTCTCCACCTTCCCGAAGAGGAGGGTGGTGAAGGCGTCCGTGAAGGCGGACATGGGATCTCGCATCACAGGCCCCTATCAGCGGCGGTCGGCTTCTGACTGGCGGTCGTCGGTTGGACAGTGATCGGTTCGATGGCGATCGTCTTGACGGTCGGCGGTTCGATTTCGATGGTGATCGGCTTGACGGTCATCGGCGGATGCCGGTCGCGAACGGCAGGGTGTTCACGAATGCCCGGTGGTGCTCGCGGTCGCACCACTCCAGTTTCAGATACGACTTGCCGGCCGATGCCCGGATCGTCCGCTTGTCCCTGGCCAGGGCCTCGGGCGAGCGGGACGACACCGTGATGTACCCGACGATGTTGACTCCCGCCGCACCGCTGGCGAGGTCCTCGCCACGCTGGTCGAGCCGGCCGTGTGCCGCGATGTCGCGCGGGTCGACGGTGCGGTTCATCTTGGCGGCGCGGCTCGCGTCGGCCTCGTCGTTCGTCTTCTCCGTGAGCATCCGCTCGATGGCGACCTCGGTGGGCTCCAGGTCCATGCAGACCGCGACCGTACGGATCACGTCGGGCGTGTGGACGAGCAGCGGGGCGAGGAAGTTCACGCCGACCGGAGTCATCGGCCACTCCTTCACCCAGGCCGTGGAGTGGCACCAGGGTGCGCGCGTGGACGACTCGCGAGTCTTGGCCTGGAGGTACGTGGGCTCCATGGCGTCCAGCTCGGCGGGCCAGGCGTTGCGCTTCGTCATGGCCTGGATGTGGTCTATGGGGTGGTCCGGGTCGTACATCGAGTGCACGAGTGAGGCGAGCCGCGCCTGCCCGAGCGGCTGGCGTACACGGATGTCGGCCTCGGCGAGACGGGCGCAGATGTCGGTGAGTTCGCGGGCCATGACGACGGCGAGCCCGGCGTCCCTGTCGAGCCTGCGGCCCCGGCCCTTGCCGCCCGCGGCCTGGCGGGTGGCGCGGGCCATGGCCTGGCCCTCGGAGGCCAGTTCGCGGGTGTAGTGCATGCAGGCCACGAGGTAGGCGCGGTGCTGCTCGCTGGAGGTGGAGACCATGGACTGGAGTTGCTCGTACGACTCCTGGAGCCAGCCCGGGGACGCGGAATCGCCGCGCTGGGCGACGTCCTTGGCGTGCGCGTCGGGGTCGGCGGGGAGCGTACGGGCGAGCATCTGGAGGCGGGTGACGAAGCCGTCGCCGTTGGCGACGTGCTTGAGGAGCGTGCCGAAACGGTCCACGAGGGCTTCCTGGTCCTCGCTGTCGCGCAGGCCGACGCCGGGGCCCTCGATCTCGATGGCGGCGGTGACGGTGCGGCGGTCGGCGTGGAGCAGTACGGCGATCTCGTCGGGCCCGAAGGGCGCGGCCAGCCAGTTGATCCGTCCGATACCGGGGGGCGGTCCGACCTCGACCTCGCGTCCGTCGGCGGCGGTGCCGGCCTCCATGGCGGACGAACGGTAGGTGGTGCCGTTGCGCAGGGTGCGTTTGTAACTGCGGTTGATCTCGAACCACTTGTAGAACGTGCGGTGCTTGTACGGGACGTACACCACGGCCAGCGCGAGGAGCGGGAACCCGAGCAGCGTCACGATCCGCAGCGACAGGACGGGGACGATGAGCCCGCTCATCATGCCGAGGAACGCGCCGGCGATGATCAGCGCGATCTCGCCCGTCTCACGGTTCTTGCCGACGATCGCGTTCGGCCGCGCGCGGCCGATGAGATACGTGCGGCGGGGCGCGATCGGGTGGGACTGAGTCGTCAACGCCCTCCACCTCCTGTGCTGTTGTTACCGGTTCCGCGAGCGCCGTGGCTGCTGCGGCTGCTGTGGGGTGTGCCGCTGGTGGGGCTGCTGGAGCGGGGGGCGGAGGCGGGCGAGGGGACGCCGCCACCTCCGCCTCCGCCGCCGCCGGACGAAGGGCGGCTGCTGTGGGCGGCGACACCGCCGGAGACAGGATTGGACGGGCGGGCGCCGCTGTTGCCGCTGTCGACGCCTCCGCCGCCCCGGCCGCTGTGGGTCTTGATGCCCTGCGAGACGACACCGGCGGGCGAACTGATCACCGCGGCGGCCCGGCCGCCGTCCGTGGACAGCTTGGCGTTGCTGCGGGCACTCGCGATCTCGTCGCCGAAGCCGGGGACGAAGCGGTAGATCATGGCGGAGGCGAAGATCGCGAGAAGGATGATGGCGAGCCCGGAGACGACGGCTGAGAAGGAGTCGGGGCCCTCGTCGGACGACGTGAGCGCCCCGGCGAGACCGAGGACGATGACGATGACGGGCTTCACCATGATGACGGCGATCATCAGGCCCGCCCAGCGGCGTACATGGCCCCACATGTTCTTGTCGACGAGCCCGGCGTAGACGACGACGCCGAGGAGGGCGCCGACGTAGAGCAGGATCGCCCGGATGAACAGCTCCAGATAGAGGATGCCGGCGGCGAGGATCGTCACGAGGGACACGACGATCAGCATGATCGGCCCGCCGCCGATCTCGGTGTCCTTCTTCAACGCCTCGGAGAACGTCCCGAAGAACACGTCCGTCTGCCCACTGGTCCCACCCGCGATGACCTCGGTGACGGCGTCGGTGGCGGAGACGAGGGTGTAGAGGATGAGCGGGGTGAAGGCGGAGGCGAGGACGGTGAGCCAGAGGAACCCGATGGCCTCGGAGATGGCGGTGGTGAGCGGGACGCCGCGGATGGCGCGCTTGGCGACGGCGAGGAGCCAGAGGATGAGGGTGAGGATGGTGGCGGCGGCGAAGACGACGGCGTACTGGGAGAGGAACGCGGTGTTGGTGAAGTCGACCGTGGCGGTGTCCTTCACGGCCTTGGAGAGGGTGTCCACGGTCCACGCGGCGGCGTCGGCGCAGCCGCGGGCGAGGGAGGTGAGGGGGTCGAGGGCGCTGGTGGGGTCGTTGAGGGAGTTGTTGCCGGAGCGGGAGCCGGCGCCGGCTTCTCCGTTGTCGCAGAAGTCGCGGGCGGGGCCGACGATCAGGTCGCAGTTTTCCTCGTTGGACGGCGAGGGTGTGGGGGAGGGCGTCGGCGCGGCGACGGCCCGAGTCGCCAGAAGCACCGCCGAGGTCTGCACCACGGCGAGAACACCGGCGATCTTGAGTGAGAGGCGGCGGCTACCGGGCATAGGTGAACCCTCCGTACTCTTCGACAGCCTTCGCGATCTCATCGGCGTTGGAGGCCGTACGGTCGGTGTTGACCGGTGCCGGACCGTCCTTCTGGGCAAAGCTCCCGACCTTCCAGTCGTCGCCCACCCACTGAAGCTTGAGCGTCATGGTGAACCAGTCGTTGGTCACCGGATTCGTGGAGCTGACACCGGCCGTGCCGAACACGCCGGTGCACCAGACCTCCACGGTGGCGGAACTGTCCGTGAACTGCGTGACCTTGGTTCCGACCGGAGCCGTACGTGAGACGTAGGTCAGGCCCTCGGCGGCGTTGCCGTTCTCGTCGAGACCGAGCTTGTCGAGGAACGCCTTGTCGTAGGCCGCGTCGAACTTCGCTTCAAGGTCCGTCGCCTTGTCGGGCGCGAAGACCTGACTCATGATCTGTTCGCGTGCCGCGGGACGCAGGATGTCGGCGGACACCAGAGTCACCGCGTAGTTCGCCGCCGCGCTCTCCGCCCCCTGCTCATCCTTCGCGAACCCCGAAGGAATCCCCCCGCTCTTCCCCGTCACCGGCTTCACCCCCGACGCCGCCGTCGGTTCCGAGCCGGCCGCTCCGTCGCCGCCGCCGCCCGTGCCCGACGCACCCGTGTCGCCGCCGCCTCCGCGGTTCGCGAACGCGATAGCCGCGATAAGCAGCACCACGACACCCACCACCGCGATCAGCGAGCGCGAGCTGCGCTGGGGGCGCCGGCCGGGGCCGCCGTACCCGTCGCCGCCCCCGCCGTCCGGCAGGCGCGTACGGGTCTGGCCCATGCCGCCGAAGTTGTCGTCCGTCGTACGGCCCGGGTCGCCCCCGTGACCGTGCTCATCGCCGAAGCTCATGCCGCGTCCGCCCCCTCGACCGGTTCAACCGTGTGCTGTTCCGCTTGCGGTACCGCGTACGACGGTAGCGCTGGTTTCCGCGCGGACGCGGTGTGGTGACTCGACATCAGGGAGACGCAACCTCGGCGGATGGGCGCGACGGACGGATGGTGTGGGGACGGGTGGCGTTGTGTCGGATGGGATCGAGGTTGGGCCGGGCGTACGGGTGTGCCCGGTGCGGATCGGACCGATGCGGCGCTAGACAGCCATCCCGTACACAATCGTGAAGACCGTCCCGAGGGACCCGATGATGAAGACGCCTGTCAGGCCGGCCACGATCAGGCCCTTGCCCTGCTCCGCGCTGAAGGTGTCCCGCAGAGCCGTCGCGCCGATACGCTGCTTGGCGGCGCCCCAGATCGCGATGGCGAGACAGAGCAGGATGGCGACGGCCATCACCACCTGGACAATGACACGCGCTTCGGTGCCGAGGTTCCCGAAGGGTCCCCAGCTCGGAGCGATACCACCGATGATGGTGTTGATGTCGCCCTTCTCGGCTTCCACGTCCATGCAACTCACCGCCCCTGTTGGGTTGTTAAGTGCCCGCGCCGGGCGGCACGGATCGCCTTCTATCTTCGCTGATGGAACCGGCCTCGTATGCCGACTTGGCGGGTCTCTTTACCCGATCCCCGCACGTTTGACCGATCCGACTGCCCTGACCTGCGTCGTGAACCGGAGTATGCGGGTACGCGTATGGTCACTCTGTGTATCACGGAGGGTGACTCCGGGCAATGATTGGCGTTGTGCACTCTTGAGCCCGCCGCGGTTTTGCGTCCGTGCGCCATCCGTGCGCCATCCCCGCCCCGCCCGTGCGGCCCGCGATCGGAAGCCGGGCCCACCGTACGGGTGAACCTGCCCGGAGCGCCCGCCTGTTGTCGAAGGCGTCCGATGCCAACGGGGAGCGGGCTTCTCGCCCTCCCGCCCCGCGGCGGCCGGATCTTCCGCACCTCATCGACCCCGTCCCGGGTTGGGACAGTGCCACCCGACATCCCGGACACCAGTGGACAAGGACGGGCGGCATGGCGGGCATGGCAGGCACGGCGGGCGGTTTGCGGGCGTTGGCCGACGAGGCGGACGCGGCACCGTCGGCGCCGGGGGAGCGGCTGAGGCACAGCGACGGGCCCTGGACCCGGGCGGCGGGCGGGGCCGAGGTGATGCGCACACAGATGTCGTACCTCAGGGCGGAGTTCGAAACGGCGCACGAGGGCGTGGCGGGCTGCGGCGACGGGCTGAGCGTCGTCGCGGTCCTGGGCACCGTACGTACGTCGTGGGAACGGCGCATCGAGGCAGCCCGCGACGAGTGCGGAAGCCTCGGGGGCCGGCTGCGCGCGGTGGCGAAGACGCAGGGCGAGCACGACAGCGCGGTCAGGTCGGGGCTGGCGGGGGTCGACGCGGGGGCGGGTCGTTGAGCCCGCTCGGCCCGGCGAGTGCGGTGACGCCGGTGAGTGGCGGGCTGACCTGGGCGCAGTTACGGGACGTGAGATGCGCCGAGTTGGAGGGCGCGGCGGACGGCTGGGGCAAGGCCAGCAACCGCGCGGACGCGGCACGCGACCGGATCGACAAAGGGCTCCTCGCGGGGCTGACCGCGACTCAGGAGGGCGAGGCGGCGCGGGCGGCGGTCGGCCGGCTGCGGGCGCTGGGGCGGAACCTGTCGTACATCTACACGGAGTGCGGACTGGTCCGTACGACGCTGAACAGCCTCGCCCAGGACCTGCGTCGTACACAACGGCAGCTCCGGGACGCGCTGGAGGAGGCGGCGGGCCTGAAGTTCACCGTGCGGCCGGACGGGGCGGTGAGCTATCCGGCGGCCGGGGAGGACCCGCACACGAAGGAGGAACTCCGGGGCGGTACGGCGTCGGGCCACGCGTATCTGCGGTCCGCCCCGCCGCCGGGGCTCACGAGCCCGAACCCCCTCGCGGCGAAGGCGCAGGCCATCGCGGACCGGATCGCCCGCGCGCTGAGCGAGGCGGCGGAGATCGACGCGCGGTACGCGGGCACGTTGCGGAAGCTGACCGCGCAGGAGGGTCTGCACGTCACGGACGCGATGTGGACGGACGCGAGCGCGGACGCGGCGGCGGTACGCGCGCTGACGGCGGACTACCTCCGCGCCGCGATCCCCCTCGACGCGACGGCGCCGGAACGCCTGGCTTGGTGGCAGAGCCTGACGGCGGAACAGAGGGAGGAGTACCTGGCGGTCCACCCGGACGTGATCGGCAACCTGGACGGCATCCCCTCCCCGGTCCGCGACGCGGCGAACCGCGACAACCTGGCGCTGCTGATGGGCAAGTTGGCGGGCGCGGAGGACGACAGGTCGCGGACGATGCTGGCGGGACTGAGATCCATCGACAGCCAGTTGCGGGCCGGCGGGCATCCGCCGATGTTTCTGCTGGGTATCGGGGACGAGGGGAATGGGCGGGCGATCGTTTCGTACGGGAATCCGGATACGGCGCGGAATGTGTCGGCGTATGTGCCGGGGCTGGGGACGGGGTTGGACGAGGCGTTCGCGGAGAACGATTTGAAGCGGGCGAGAGACACCATGCTGGGTGCGTCTGAGTACGACAGTTCGACGGCGTCCATCGTGTGGCTCGGCTATGACGCGCCGCAGCTTTCGGTGAATGACATCACGGGAAATACGGACGTCATGTTCACCGACAACGCGGCGGCGGGGGCGGCGGCGTACGGGGACTTCATGGCGGGAATCGCGGCGACGAACGGGAACGACGACCCGCATTTGACGGCCATGGGCCACTCCTACGGCTCCCTGACGGTGGGCCAGGCCGCCCAGCGGAACGGCGGTATTCCGGGCGTGGACGACATTGTGCTGGTGGGCAGCCCGGGAACGGGCGCGGATTCCGCGGACGACCTGGGGGTGGGCAGAGCGCACGTCTATGTGGGCGCGGCCGAGAACGACCCGGTGACGCGTATGCCGGCGAAGGGCGAGGCGCAGGGCATGGGAATGGGCGCGCTGGGCGGCGCATCGGTGGGAGCGGCGCTGGGCGGCCCGGTGGGGGCGGCGCTCGGCGGGGCGGGTGGCGCGACGATGGCGTATTTCGCGCAGGACGCGCAGACGGAGAAGAGCGAGATCTGGTTCGGGACGGACCCGGCGCACGAGGATTTCGGGGCGAGGAGATTCAGGGTGGATGAGGGGAGACGGCCGGTGATGGATATGGGCGGGGTTGACGCGCACT
Organism: Streptomyces sp. NPDC006643; assembly: GCF_042870175.1. Classification (NCBI taxonomy): domain Bacteria; kingdom Bacillati; phylum Actinomycetota; class Actinomycetes; order Kitasatosporales; family Streptomycetaceae; genus Streptomyces; species Streptomyces sp. NPDC006643. The sequence continues at coordinate 14,951 of NZ_JBIAHA010000007.1, forward strand.
CCAACTATTTCGACCCGGATCGTGATGAGGTATCCGCTCGGAATGTCGCCAAGATCGTTGCCGGTAGAGGACAGGACATCAGCATGCAGGATCCACGATGAGAATTGCGCGAGCCGTTTGCGTTCCGCTGCTGCTTGCTGTGGCCGGATGCGGACTTACGCCAAATACGGATGCTCCGGAGGGGAAGCGGTCGGATATGAACATGCAGGAGGCCGCCGAGAGAGCGGACAGGATTGTCCAGCAGACAATCGATTCGGTACGGCCGGAGCTTCGCTGGAACCATGGTCCGTCGAGCGACAAGGTGTGCACCGACTTCAAGAACGACTCCCTCGGCACGGGTTCGGTGAAGCGTCGAGCAGCGATCATGACTGTGGTCTCAAAGGAGCGACGCGGCAGTTTGCTCGGTGTCGTGGAGCGCGCTTGGAAGTCGCGAGGCTATGAGATCACCAGCGTGGATGCGGACGAAGAGCTGCCCGCCATCTACGCGGCGACTCCGGACGGGTTTCGCATGAGCGTGGCCGTCGCGGGCGAAGGCCAGTTCTTCTTCTCCATCACCACCCCCTGCTTCACCGAGTCCGACGTCGCTGATCCCAAGACCGAGCCGAACACCCCGCACCGCGAAGGTGGATACCCCCAGCGTCCCGACATCCACGACGACTTCTGGTCCGCCACCACACCCCCACCCCCCACCTGATCCACAGTCAGCACCCCTCCGCACCCCTCCCACCCCCTGTGGCACAGTCGTTCCCGTGGCCGTGGATGCCCTCCGGAGGCGTGTCCGAATAGGGCCGACACGACAGGCGGGAAAATAGCGGTGAACGTGGCCCGGATGGGGGAGGGTTGAGGGGTGCGTAGATTCTGGATGGCCGGCGCGGTCGGGCTCGGGTTGAGCCTGGGCTTCATCGCGCTGCTCGTCGTCGGGACGTACTCCGCCGCGGCCGGGCTCGCCGGTGGTGCGGGGGGTGGCGGGGCCGTCGGGTTGGCCAAGGGGGCCGTGCCCGCGAAGTATCAGCGGCTGGTGCAGGAGTGGGGCAATCTCTGTCCCGCGATCAATCCCGCGCTGCTCGCCGCGCAGTTGTACCAGGAGAGCGGCTGGGACCCCGACGTCGTGAGCCCGGCGCAGGCCCAGGGCATCGCGCAGTTCATCCCGGGGACCTGGGCGGCGCACGGGGTCGACGGGGACAAGGACGGCGACCGTGACGTCTGGGACCCGGAGGACGCGATTCCGTCGGCCGCGTCGTACGACTGCAAACTCGCCGGGTACGTCGACGATGTGCCGGGCGATCAGACGAAGAACATGCTCGCGGCGTACAACGCGGGCGCGTACGCGGTCATCAAGTACGGGGGCGTCCCGCCGTACGCGGAGACGCAGAACTATGTGAAGGTCATCACCACCCTCCAGCAGAGCTTCGCCCGCCCCGTCGGCCGCGTGGAGCCCTCCCGGCAGGCCGCCGCCGCCATCTACTACGCGCAGCAGAAGCTCGGCACGAAGTATCTGTGGGGCGGCAACGGCACTCCCGAGCAGGGGGGCCGGTTCGACTGTTCCGGGCTGACGCAGGCCGCCTACCGGTCCGTCGACATCGAGTTGCCGCGTGTGGCCAACGATCAGTACAACGCCGGCGAGCACCCCTCGCGGGACGAGCTCATGCCCGGCGATCTGGTGTTCTTCTCCGACGACCTCACCAACTCGCGGGCCATCCGGCATGTGGGGATCTACGTCGGCGGCGGATACATGATCAACGCGCCGTACACCGGTGCCGTGATCCGGTTCGACAAAATCGATACCCCCGACTACTTCGGAGCGACCAGAGTCACCGAAGACGGCGCGAAATCGCTGCCGACCGGTCTGCCCACCGAGCGCAGGGCCGGTACGTAAAACGGCTGACGGGACGTCGGACCGACGGGGCTTAAGGGCGGCGGCGCGTTGACGTCCGGAAGGGTGGAGTCGGGCCTCGTCCGGGGCGCGCGTGGCCGGAATTATCCGTTCGTTCACCCCTCTGAGCTGGGACGATGTGTCACTCTTCGATAACGTCCTGGAGATCGTCCGGTGAAGACTGGAACCTGTAGGGGAATCAGGCCGTTCCCTGGACTGGGGCTGTGGCGTTGATCGCGCAGCACTGACCGCAGGTACCACGAGGGTTGGTGGAAGCGATACGCCCGGAGGCGTGTCGTGGTGGGCGACAAGGCAAGGGGCCGCAGCACATGGCTGGACTCGCGATCGATGGGTCGAACCCCGACGTCAGCCTGCTCTACGACATCAACGGGCTGGCCGGGTCGGCTCCTGGGTGGTTCGACCGCGGCATGGAGTTCGCCGGCGAGTACGGGATCATGATCGGGCTCGTCCTGGTCACGCTCTGGTGCTGGTGGAGCGTGCGGCGGCGGGGAGCGGCCGAGGATTCCGTGGCCGCCGTCGCCGGGTTGCTGTGGGCGCCGCTGGCCGCCGGTGTCGCGTTGCTGATCAACATCCCGATCCGGGAGTTCGTCGGGCGCGACCGGCCCTTCGTCGACCACATGGGGCTCGATGTCCTCGTGGCGGGCAAGGGCGGCTTCTCCTTCGTCAGCGACCACTCGACCATGGCCATGGCCCTGGCCGCGGGCATCTTCGTCGCGCACCGCAGATTCGGGCTCGTCGCGATCGGCCTCGCGCTGGTCGCGGGCTTCAGCCGGATCTATGTGGGTGTGCACTACCCGACCGACGTGATCGGCGGGTTCGCCCTCGGTACGGCCGTGGTGCTGCTCCTCGCGCCCCTCGCGATGGCGCTGCTCACCCCGCTGGTGTCGGCGGTCTGCCGGTCGCGGCGGGCGGGGCTGCTCGTACGGTCACGGGCCGCGCGCGACGCCGACCGGGCCGAGGCCGAGGCCGCCGGTGCCGCGGCGGCGGCAGGAACGCCCGGGACCCGGCCACTCGGCATCCCCGAGCCGCGGCCCGACGACAACAACCTCGCCGCGTAGTCCTTGACGTCAGAGCGCCTGCGGGAAGTCGAACAGGCGCTTCGGGTCGTAGCGGGCCTTCAGCTGCTTCAGGCGGGGGGCCGCCTTGCCGTAGTACGCCGTGCGCCAGTCCGCCAGCGCCGGGTCCGTGTAGTTCTGGTACGCCGCGCCGGAGGCGTGGCGCCGTAGCGAATCTTGGCTGGTTTTCAGCCATGCCCGCTGTGAGGTGCCGGGAGTGCCGGGCTGCCAGGACGCCACGTACTGGGCGAGCATCCGCGAGCCCCGGTGCACGAAGGACGTCGCGAGCGAGTCGACGCGGTTGATCGCGCCGCCGAGCGCGGTCAGCGCGACCGTGCCCGACCCCGCGCCGTCGCCGGCCTCGATCCGGCTGAAGTCCTCCACGGCCGACAGCACGGCGGCGATGCCCGCCGGCGACAGCGAACGGTCGAAGAAGTCCGAGGTCGCGGCGTACGTCTCCCGTCGCAGCGCACCGTCCTCGTCGCGGCCGGGTGTCGTGCCCGGCAGCCGGCACTGGTCCTCGCTGAATCCGGCGCAGCCGGCGTACGCGAGCATCGACTCCTCGTAGCCGCGCGGGCGCAGTGAGACGAAGCTCGCCGGTGAGCCCGCGCGGTCGGCGAGCCGGTCGAGGGCGTTCTTGAGGTCGGACTCGGCGCCGAGGGTGAAGGCGGAGACCGAGACCGTCGGGTCCGCGCCGCCGCCCGCGCCGACCGCGAGATGGAGCGAGGACCAGATCTCGTCCGGCTGGTCGGGGCCCCACTCCTGCCATGCCGCGAGCACCGAACGGGCTTTTGACCAGGGCCAGTTGAGGTTCGCCGCCACGCCGGTGGAGGCGGGGTGGGTCCGGAAGCGCAGCTCGGTGACGACGCCGAAGTTGCCGTTGCCGGCGCCCCGCAGGGCCCAGAAGAGGTCCGGGTGCTGCTCGGCGTCGGCGGTCAGGCGCCGGCCGTCGGCGGTCACGATCGTCGCGGAGGTGAGGCTGTCGCAGGTCAGACCGTACGCGCGGGAGACGACCCCGTGCCCGCCGCCCAGGGTGAGTCCGGAGATGCCGACGGTGGCGCAGGAGCCGCCGGGGATCGTACGGTCCCGCCGGGCGAGCGCGCGGTAGATGTCCACGAGCTTGGCGCCCGCGCCGATCACCCCGTCCGACGCGGCGTCGCCGAGGCCGTCGAGCGAGGAGATGTCGATGACGAGCCGGCCGTCGCCGCTGGACCACCCCGCGTAGGAATGGCCGCCGTTACGGATCGAGACGGGTGTGCCGTGCGTACGGGCGAAGGCCAGGCACTCCCGGATGTCGTCCTCGCCCGCCACATAGGCGACGGCCGCGGGCTTCAGAGCGTCGAAGCGGGTGTTGTAGAGCTGGCGGGCCGTCGCGTACGCGCTGTCCTCCGGGCGTACGAGCTGACCGTCCAGCCCCGAGGCGAGCGCGCCCCAGGAAGGGGAGGCGGTGGGGGTGGGGCTGGGGGAGGTGCGCTGTGGCGGGGGCTTGTTCGCGGTGGAGCCCGGCGAGCTGTCTCCGCCGTCGCTCGTGCACGCGCTCACCGCGCCGGCCGTTGTCACGGCCAGCGCGCCGGTCAGCAGTGTGCGCCGTTCCATGGGCCGTCCTCCCCCGGTGCCTGCGCAATGGCAGTGATGTCGGTGATGTCAGTCTGCCGTCTCGTGCGACGCGGCGTCCGCTCTGGCCCGGTCGCGGGAGCGCCTGGCCGGTCCCGACCAGCCGCACTCGCAGCGGGCGAGGGCGAACGAGCCGCGCTCGACAGTCGATGTGGAGTGGGGGGCGTGGGAGGAGGTGGGCGGGTCCGAGGTTTCTTGCTCGCGCACTTCTCCACCGTACTCGCGCGTGCGTTCGCGGCCCGCCGTGGTGCGTGACGAGGCGCGCGGGGCGTCGTTATCGGGACAGGACGCCTCTCGGGCACGTGAGGGCACGCGATGGCACCTGATGGCACCTGATGGCGGATGACAGCAGGCGACGGCGGACGACGGCGGCACGGCAAGCAACGGTAAGGCGTTGGGGGTTGGCAGGCGATGGTGCAGCAGCGCAGACGCAGAGGCGTGGCGGTCGTCGCCGCTGCCGTCACGATGGTGGGAGTCGTGGCCGGGACCACCGGCTGTTCCGGGAGCGAGGGCGCCGTGGCCGGCGCCGACCGGCCCCTCGACGATCCGGGCGCGGTCCGTGGCGCCGCCGACGTGCTGGTCGCGGCCGGCAGCTCCAAGGCGGAGACGTCGCTGGTGATGGCGACGGGCGGGACGCGCGTGACCATCAGGGGCGAGGGGCGGTACGACTTCCGTAAGCGGATGGGGCAGCTCTCGGTCGTGCTGCCGAAGGACCCGGCCGGCGCCGACGAGCACCGGCCGATCTCGGAACTGCTGGCGCCCGCCGCCCTCTATATGAAGAACCGGGGCGCCGGGGTGCCCGACGACAAGTGGGTCATGCTCGACTCGACCACCCTCGCCGACGGCAATCTGGTCACCGGCGGCGCCACCGATCCGCTGACCGCCGCCGAACTGCTGCGCGCCGCGCAGGACGTGGTCCTCGTCGGTGAGCAGGAGCTGGCCGGTGTGCGCGTGACGCACTACCGGGGTGTCACGGACATCGCGCGGGCGGCCAAGCGGGCGGCGCCGTACGCGCGCGAGGCGCTGGCGGCGGCGGCGCGGGGCTTCGCCGAGGACGTCGTGCCGTTCGATGTCTATCTGGACGGCGAGGGGCGGCTACGCAAGGTCAGACACCAGTTCAGCTACCGGAATCAGGGGCGTACGGTCGCTGTTGCCTCGACCACACTGCTGTACGAATTCGGGGTCGCCGTCGGGGTGCGGCTCCCCCCGAAGGACCAGATCTTCACCGGGAAGATCAAGGTGTAAATGGTCCGGACGTGCCATGCGCGTCACGTCTCACCCTCCTTACCCTAGGAAGTCGGCAGTCGACACCGCCAGGAAGACGACACCGGTAGGAAGAGGTGAACGCACGTGGCTCTGTTGCGCACGCCGACCGTCCACGACCACGTGGCCCTCGCCGAGATCGAACTCTGCGGAGAGCTGATGATCGCGGCGTCGGCCGCGGACGGTGAACGGCTCAGCCCGGACCGTATCGACGAGGTCCTGAAGGTGCGCGCGGACCGCGGTGAGAGATCGTCGTGCCGCTGAGCCGGCGGCGATCCCCCTCGGCGGTCGGGGTCAGGTACGCAGCAGGCGCGCGATGGCCTTCGTCGCTTCCTGCACCTTGTCGTCGATCTCGTCGCCGCCCTTGACCGCCGCGTCCGCGACGCAGTGCCGCAGGTGTTCCTCCAGGAGCTGGAGCGCGAAGGACTGAAGGGCCTTCGTCGAGGCCGACACCTGGGTGAGTATGTCGATGCAGTAGACGTCCTCGTCGACGAGCCGCTGGAGCCCGCGGATCTGCCCCTCGATCCGGCGCAGCCGCTTCAGGTGCTCGTCCTTCTGCTTGTGGTAGCCGTGCACACCGCGATCGTGGTCGGTGATGATCTCGTCGCCGACGGTGCCGGCGGTGCCGGCGGTCGGGGCCGTACCGGAGGTCGCGTCGTTGGTCGCCGCGCCTGCCGCCTCGGTGGTCGTCATCGCGTCCTCCTGGTGGGGTGTTCGTGAGGGATGTCCGAAAGGGGCGAAAATACCCCAGGTAGGTATATGATACCCAGTCTTTCGCGCAGGGGCAGGGGCACGTCATGATCGTCGTGTCCTATGCAGCACACTGATGGACGCCGGTTAGCCGTGGCCGGATGATGCGCTTAGCATCAGCCTGACCGAATCCGATGTAACCCGAGGATCCCCCGTGCGCTTTCGTCTGACCCCCAGGGAGACGAGCTTCTACGACATGTTCGCCGCGTCCGCGGACAACATCGTCACGGGCTCCAAGCTCCTCATGGAACTGCTCGGAGCGGATTCCTCCGCCAGAGCCGAGATCGCGGAACGGATGCGGGCGGCGGAGCACGCGGGGGACGATGCCACGCACGCGATCTTCCACCAGCTGAACTCTTCCTTCATCACGCCGTTCGACCGCGAGGACATCTACAACCTCGCCTCGTCGCTCGACGACATCATGGACTTCATGGAGGAGGCCGTCGACCTGGTCGTCCTCTATCAGGTCGAGGAACTGCCCAAGGGCGTCGAGCAGCAGATCGAGGTGCTGGCGCGGGCGGCGGAGCTGACCGCGGAGGCGATGCCGCACCTGCGGACGATGACGAATCTCACCGAGTACTGGATCGAGGTCAACCGCCTGGAGAACCAGGCCGACCAGATCCACCGCAAACTGCTCGCCCAGCTCTTCAACGGTAAGTACGACGCCATGGAAGTCCTGAAGCTCAAGCAGATCGTGGACGTGCTGGAGGAGGCCGCGGACGCGTTCGAGCACGTCGCGAACACGGTGGAGACGATCGCGGTCAAGGAGTCCTGAACCACGTGGACACCTTCGCCCTGATCGTGACCATCGGAGTCGCGCTCGGCTTCACGTACACGAACGGCTTCCACGACTCCGCGAACGCCATCGCGACATCGGTGTCAACGCGCGCGCTGACACCGCGCGCGGCGCTCGCGATGGCCGCCGTGATGAATCTCGCGGGCGCGTTTCTCGGCCAGGGGGTCGCCAAGACCGTCAGTGAGGGACTGATCGCCACACCGCACGGGCAGCGAGGGATGGGGATCCTCTTCGCCGCGCTCGTCGGCGCGATCGTCTGGAACCTGGTCACCTGGTACTACGGCCTGCCGTCCTCCTCCTCGCACGCGCTCTTCGGCGGCATGGTGGGCGCGGCGCTCGCCGGCGGGACGGACGTGATCTGGACCGGGGTGCTGGAGAAGATCGTCATCCCCATGTTCCTGTCACCGATCGTCGGTCTGGTCATCGGCTATCTGGTGATGGTCGCCATCATGTGGATGTTCCGGCACGCCAACCCGCACAAGGCCAAGCGCGGCTTCCGTATCGCGCAGACCGTCTCGGCGGCCGGCATGGCGCTCGGACACGGGCTCCAGGACGCGCAGAAGACGATGGGCATCGTGGTGATGGCGCTGGTCATCGCCGATGTCGAGGGCCAGGGCGACGAGATCCCGGTGTGGGTGAAGATCGCTTGTGCGGTGATGCTGTCGCTGGGTACGTACGCGGGCGGCTGGCGCATCATGCGGACGCTGGGCCGCAAGATCATCGAGCTGGATCCGCCGCAGGGGTTCGCGGCGGAGACGACGGGCGCGTCGATCATGTTCGGCTCGGCGTTCATCTTCCACGCGCCGATCTCGACGACCCACGTCATCACCTCGGCGATCATGGGCGTCGGCGCGACGAAGCGGGTGAACGCGGTGCGGTGGGGTGTCGCGAAGAACATCGTCCTGGGCTGGTTCATCACGATGCCGGCGGCGGCCCTCGTCGCTGCGATCAGCTTCTGGATCGTGAATTTGGCCTTCGGCTGACGCCGGCCCCCCAACCCCGTACACAACAGAAGTGGGCCCGCCCCCTGGGAGAGGGGGCGGGCCCTTCGGCCTGCGGTGGCACCGCCATGCAGCACCGCAGGACGGCTTTCGGCGCCGGTGCCTATCCGAAGCGGCCGGAGATGTAGTCCTCCGTGGCCTGCACGGACGGGTTGGCGAAGATCCGCTCCGTCTCGTCTATTTCGATGAGCTTGCCGGGCTGGCCCACGGCCGACAGGTTGAAGAAGGCCGTACGGTCCGAGACGCGCGCCGCCTGCTGCATGTTGTGCGTCACGATGACGATCGTGAAGCGCTCCTTCAGCTCACCGATCAGGTCCTCGATCGCGAGCGTGGAGATCGGGTCGAGCGCCGAGCACGGCTCGTCCATCAGCAGCACGTCCGGCTCGACCGCGATCGCGCGGGCGATGCACAGGCGCTGCTGCTGGCCGCCGGAGAGGCCGGAACCGGGCTTGTTGAGGCGGTCCTTGACCTCGTTCCAGAGGTTGGCGCCCTTGAGGGACTTCTCGACGACGTGCGCCAGCTCGTTCTTGCGGTACTTGCCGTTGAGCTTCAGGCCCGCCGCGACGTTGTCGAAGATCGACATGGTCGGGAACGGGTTGGGCCGCTGGAAGACCATGCCGACCGTGCGGCGCACCGCGACCGGGTCGACGTTGGCGCCGTACAGATTCTCGTCGTCCAGCAGGACCTTGCCCTCGACGCGGCCACCGGGCGTGACCTCGTGCATACGGTTGAGGGTGCGCAGGAACGTGGACTTGCCGCAGCCGGACGGGCCGATGAAGGCCGTCACGGAGCGGGGCTCGACGGTCATGGAGATGTCGTCGATCGCCCGGTGGGTGCCGTAGAACGCGGTCAGTCCGCTGACGTCGATTCGCTTGGCCATCTTCAATCACTGCTTTCTGCGTGACCCCGCTCGGCGGAGCCGGATTTCGGGGCCTCAGCGGCCGGTCTTCGGGGCCTTCCAGCGGGCGATGCCGCGAGCCACCAGGTTCAGGATCATGACGAAGGCGATCAGCACGAGGGCCGCGCCCCAGGCGCGGGCGTGCGAGGCGTCGGTGCCGACCGAGTACTGCTCGAACACATAGAGCGGCAGGGACGACTGGGCGCCTTCGAACGGATTCGGGTTGATCAGCTTCGTACCGAAGACGAGCAGCAGCACGGGCGCGGTCTCGCCGGTGATACGCGCGATGGCGAGCATCACACCGGTGGTGATACCGCCGATCGCGGTCGGCAGGACCACCTTCAGGATCGTGCGCCACTGGGGTACGCCCAGGGCGAGGGAGGCTTCGCGCAGCTCGTTCGGGACGAGCTTGAGCATCTCCTCGGTGGAGCGTACGACCACGGGCATCATCAGGATCGAGAGCGCCAGGGCGCCGGCGAAGCCGGAGACTCCGAAGCCCAGCATCAGGTTCCACGTCGAGAGGATGAACAGACCGGCGACGATCGACGGGATACCCGTCATCACGTCCACGAAGAAGGTGACGGCGCGGGAGAGCTTCCCGGTGCCGTACTCCACCAGGTAGACGGCGGTCAGCAGACCGATCGGCGTGGCGATCACCGCGGCGATGGCGACCTGCTCGATGGTGCCGAGCAGCGCGTGGTAGACGCCGCCGCCCTCGTCCGTGTCGAGGAGTCCGCTCATCGAGTGGGACAGGAAGTACCCGTCCACGACCCCGGCGCCCTTGCTGATGGTGGTCCAGGCCAGCGACAGCAGGGGGATGACCGCCAGCAGGAAGCAGACCCAGACGAGGCTGGTCGCGACCTGGTTCTTGCCCTGGCGGCTGCCTTCCACCTTGGCGGTGATCAGGTAGGTGGCGGCGACGAAGACCAGCGCGGCCAGCAGGGCCCACTGGATCTTGCTGTCCAGCCCGGCGACCAGACCGATCAGACAGCCGAGAACCGCGGAGCCGGCGGCGATGGCCAGGGGGGCCCAGCGCGGCATACGCGCACCGGAGAGCGGGCCCTGGGGGGCGGCCAGCGGGGGCCGCTTGTCCTGAAGCGTGTGGCTCATGCGTTGGCCCCCGAGTACTCCTTGCGGCGGGCGATGATCGCGCGGGCCGCGCCGTTGACCAGCAGTGTGATGACGAAGAGGACCAGGCCGGAGGCGATCAGGGCGTCCCGGCCGAAGCCGTTCGCCTCGTTGAACTTCGCGGCGATGTTCTGCGCGAAGGTGCCGCCGCCCGCGTCGAGGATGTGGAAGGAGAGCAGGAAGCTCGGCGACAGGACGACGGCGACGGCCATCGTCTCGCCCAGGGCGCGGCCCAGACCGAGCATCGAGGCGCTGATGATGCCGGAGCGGCCGAAGGGGATGACCGCCATCCTGATCACTTCCCAGCGCGTGGCGCCGAGGGCCAGTGCGGCCTCCTCGATCATCTTCGGCGACTGGAGGAAGACCTCGCGTATGACGTTCGTGATGATCGGGAGGATCATGATCGCCAGCAGGATGCCCACGGTGAACAGGTTGCGCGCGACGCCTTCGTTGGTCTTGTCGAAGATGTACGTCCAGGCGAAGTACTCGTCCAGCCACTTGTTCAGGCCGTCGAGATACGGGACGAGGAAGACGGCGCCCCAGAGGCCGTAGATGATGCTCGGTACGGCTGCCAGCAGGTCGACCAGGTAGGCGATCGGGGCGGCGAGCCTGCGGGGCGCGAAGTGTGAGATGAACAGCGCGATGCCGATGGCGATCGGGACGGCGATCACCATGGCGATGATCGAGCTGACCACGGTGCCGTAGGCGAGGACGGCGATACCGAACGAGACCGGCTCGCCCTGCGGGTTCCACTCGAAGGTCGTGAGGAAGTTCGTCTCGTCCTTGGAGATCGCGAGCATCGCGCGGTACGTGAGGAACGCGGCGATGGCGGCCATGATGACGAGCAGGGTGATGCCGGAACCCCGGGACAGGCCGAGGAAGATCCGGTCACCGAGTTGCTTCTTCGCCTTGGGCGTGCCCTTGTCGAAGAGGGGTGGCGGCGGCGGTGGTGGTGCGTCGGTGGGGGGAGCGGTAGTTGTATCCATCGTTTCTCCGGTCTGCGGAGCCGCGTGACGGCTCCTGGCGGCGGTGCACCGGAAGACGTGGCCGGCCCCGCTCGGGGGCCGGCCACGTCCGGGGGTCAGGACAGGGTGGGAACGATCTCGCGGACCTTGGCCGCGATCTCGGTCGGGAGCGGCGCGTAACCGGCGTCGCTCAGGACCTTCTGGCCCTCTTCGCTGACGGTGTAGTTGAGGAACGCCTTGACGCTGGGCAGGGTCTCGGCCTTGTTGCCCTTGTCGCAGGCGATCTCGTACGTCACCAGGATGATCGGGTAGGCACCCTCGGCCTTGGTGGCGTAGTCCAGCTCCAGGGCCAGGTCGTTGCCCGTGCCCTTGACCTTGGCGGCGGCGATGGCCTTGGACGCGTTCTCCGTGGTGGCCTCGACCGGCGTGCCGGCGCCCGTGTCCACCTTGACGGTGGTCAGGTTGCTGGCGGTCGCGTAGGAGAGCTCGAAGTAGCCGATGGCGCCCTCGGTGTCCTTGACGCTGGAGGCGACGCCGGAGGAACCGCTGGCGGCCTGGCCGCCCTTGGCCTCCCACGACTTCGAGCTGTCGTCGTACTTCCAGTCGGCCGGGGCCGCGGCCTTGAGGTACTTGTTCAGGTTCTGCGTCGTACCCGACTCGTCCGAGCGGTGGAACGCCTGGATCGCGGTGGCCGGCAGCTTGGCGTCGGGGTTGAGCTTGGCGATCGCCTCGTCGTTCCACTTGGTGATCTTCGAGTCGAAGATCTTGGCGAGGGTCGGGCCGTCCAGCACGAGGCTGTCGACGCCGGGCACGTTGAAGCCGATGGCGACGGGGCCGCCGACCATCGGGAGGTTGATGCCCTTGCCGCCCTTGCAGACTTCCTCGGAGGCGGTGACTTCCTCGGGCTTCAGGGCGGAGTCGGAGCCCGCGAAGGCGACCTGGCCCTGCGTGAACTTGGTGATGCCGCCGCCGGAACCGATCGGCTGGTAGTTGATCTCGACGCCCGCGCAGGCCTGCTGGAAGTTCTTGACCCAGAGGTCCATCGCGTTCTTCTGGGCACTCGATCCGGCGGCAAGGATCTGGCCCTTGGCGTCGTCACACTTGATGGAGGAGGCGGCGGCGGTGCTGTCACCGGTGCCGGTGTCCTTGGTGTTGTCGTCGGAGCCGCACGCCGTGAGAACCAGGGCGCCGGAGACGGCGAGGGCACCGAGCGCGGTGGCGCGCAGCCGGTTCTTGCGCTGAAGCTTCACTTCGGGTGTTCCTTCCAGAAGCCGCCTGTGTGCGGGTTTTCGCACTTCTACGGCGGCGTGCGTCGAGTTGGTGGGTCCGGCGGTGTGCCGGTCACCGTGTAAGGCCGAAATTAGGCAGATCAGGTGAAGTGGCTGACGGATGGGAGTGAACGGAAGGTGAACCGTGACGGACAGCCTGGTGCGGCTTCGGTCCTGATCGCGGCTCGACACGGCGTGCACGCCGAGAATGTGCTCCCCCTGGTCTCGGGGGTGGCGAATCGGGCCTGGCTCCTGGGGCCGGATCTCGTCCTGCGCGTGCCGCGTACGGAGGTGTGGTTCGACCGGCTCGCGGAACGGATTCCCGGCGCGGCCCCGCGGCTACCGGGTGGGTGGGGCGGCCCACGCCGACGACGGCCCGGGTGACCCGTACGCGCGCTCATTCCATCCAGCTCCCAACTCCCTCCCATGGGCTGCCGGTCCAACGGCGACCACACTCGGAGGACGGTCGTCGGCCGAGTGAAGGAGGGATGGCGATGGGGGTCGTACGAGAGGGAGTGCGGGTCAGTACGTGGATCGGGGGCGGGATCGTCGCGCTGGCGGTTCTGGGGGTGATCGGCACGTTCGTCCTCGGGGGCGCGGGGTGGATCACCGAGCCGTTCCGGGGTCAGGCGCAGGAGCGGGCGAACACCGTCGGGTCGGGGGCGTTCCGGCAGTCGACCTATCAGGAGTTCTTCGATCTGTGCGAGGCCGTGCAGAACGCCGAGGGCGCGATCCAGGCGCTCGCGGAGGAGCGCGGGGCCGCTTCGGACGCCCGTCGGACCCAGATCGACCAGTCCGTCACGGCGCTGAAGGCGGCGCGCGTCGAGTCGGTCAACGACTACAACGCGAAGGCCGCCCAGGAGCACCGCGCGCCCTTCCGTGACCAGGATCTGCCGTACCGCCTCGATGCCGAGGACGACCACACGGTCTGCGCCGAGCGGTAGCGATCAGCGACCAGCGACCCGGGAAAGGGGCAGCACAGCATGAAGACGATCATTCGCGCCGTCGTGGCGTCCATGGCGGCGCTCACCCTGGGGGCGGGTCTGACGGCCTGCGACGACGACTCCAGCCAGAGCAAGGAGACCAAGGCCAAGCAGGAGAACTACGACCACCTCGTGGCGAACCAGCCCGCCGGGAGGATGGAGTACTCGCCGACGCGTGAGGCCATCAACAAGTGGGTGAAGACGTGGGGCAAGCGGGGCAAGCTGAGCTACGTCTACATCCAGAACGCCAAGGGCGAGTACGGGTACTTCATCATGAAGGGCCTGCCCGTCGCGCGCTGCGAGATGCTCACCCCGACGGAGAAGGTGGACCGCTCCAGCCAGGGCAGCGTGGTCGTGTCGCTGCCGGGGATGGACGGCGTCTACTCGGCGGGCTCGATGTGCAACGCGTACTACGGCTTCGACGCGACGACCGGCGCCTACATCGAGTTCACGGTCGGCACGAACCAGTCGTTCTTCCTGTTCGACAAGCCCATGTCGATGCCGGAGTACGCGAGCGCCAAGCAGCTCGGTCCGACCTCCGTGCAGCAGGTCGGCGGCTGAGCGGCCGGTCTCACGCCGGCAGTGACTCCAGCAGCGCGTCGATCAGCAGCCGGTCGCGCGGCTGGGTCAGCCGGTCGCGGGCCGTGGGCGGGGGGAGCCAGAGGATACGGTCCACCTCGTCGTTCGCCGCGAACTCGCCGTCCGTCGCCTCGGCCGCCCAGTAGACGACCTGCTTGGGGCGGCCGTTGGCGAGATAGCTGACGGTGCCGAGCCGGGCGCCGGGGGCGCAGTGGTGGCCCGTCTCCTCCAGGACCTCGCGCAGCGCCCCCGCCAGGGCGTCCTCCGCGTGCTTCAGCTTGCCTTTCGGGTGGGACCAGTCGTCGTACTTCGGCCGGTGGACCAGGCAGATCTCTGTGCCGTCGGCCCGGTACGGGGACTTTCGCCACAGTACGCAGCCCGCAGCGAGGATGGTGCGGGTGTGGGGGCCGTCGGTGTCGGTCATGGTGTGGGTACCGTTCGGCGGGTCCAGATCTGCTGGAAGTCGTAGCGTGCCGCCTCCACCTCGTGGCGCTGGTCGGCGTGCAGCACGCCGAGGGCGTACGCCGTCGCCGGGGCGATCCGGGGGGTACGGGCGGCGTTCGCCGAGGCGGCTGCGGCCTCGGCCGCGTCGCGGTGGCGGTCCAGCGCGCGGCCGGCTTCGGCGAGCACCGGGTCGGGGGCGCCGCCCGCGTGGCGGACCTCCTGGGCGTACCGGTGCAGCCTGAGCAGCAGCCGCACCTGGTGCCACGGCGCGTCCTGGGCCTCGCCGTCCGAGGGGGTGGCGAGGCCGTGGACCAGGGCCTCCGCGTTGTACGGGTGGGCGGCGCGCGCCAGGGGCAGCGTGGACACGGCGTCGAGGAGTCTTCGCTCCGCCGCGCTCTGCGGCGCGGTCAGGATCTCGGCGGCGGGCGCGCCCGAGACCGGCGCCAGCGGGACCTCGGAGGCCAGTACGGCGACGGCGTCGGCCACCGCGTGGAAGCGGGACGAGCCCAGCGCCTGGAGCGCGGCCGAGTGCGACCGCGTACGCGCGAGTGTCAACTGCCGCTCCAGCAGCGCCCCGGCGCGCGACGCCCCGACGGTCAGCGCCCCCGGCGCGGCCGGAGCGCTCTCGGTGTTACGGGGGCTGGGGACCGTCCCCGACAGCCGCGCCAGCGCCGACACCAGCCGGTGCAGCCGGGCCGTGCACGCGTACTCCTGCGCGAGGGTGCCGGACAGCCAGCCCAGCTCCGTGCGGAGCTGGTCCGCCCATACCGGGTCGAGCAGCACCCGGAAGGTGTGCAGGCTGCCCGCGATCCGCCGCGCGGAGCAGCGCAGCGCGGACGCCGCCTCCTCGGCGGCGGCCGTGTCGGAGCCGCTCTCCCCGTACAGCCGCAGGCTGCGCAGGAAGTCCCCGCAGCGGGTGTTCAGATACCCGGCGAGCACCTGCCCCGCGGTCGCCTCGAAGGCGTCGTTGGGGTGGGAGGGCTGAGCCGTACCGACCGAGCCGACGGTGTCTGCTTCATGGTGCTGCACGCCGGCGCCTCCGGGCGTCAATGAGCATTTCCTGTACGTGCCTGAGCGGCTGTCCGTCCGCGTCGACGGAGTGCCGGGTCCAGCCGCCGTCGGCGCCCAGATGCCAGGAGGCGGTGTCGTCCGCCATGCCGGTCTCCAGAAGCCGGGTGATGGCCGCGCGGTGGGCCGGGTCGGTGACCCGGACCAGTGCCTCGATACGGCGGTCGAGGTTGCGGTGCATCATGTCGGCGCTGCCGAACCACACTTCGGGCTCGCCGCCGTTGCCGAAGGCGAAGATCCGGGAGTGTTCGAGGAAGCGGCCGAGGATGGAGCGCACCCGGATGTTCTCCGACAGACCGTGTACGCCGGGGCGCACGGCGCAGATGCCGCGCACCCAGATGTCGACGGGCACGCCTGCCTGCGCCGCCCGGTAGCACGCGTCGATGACGGCCTCGTCGACCATCGAGTTGACCTTGATGCGTACATAGGCGGGCCGGCCCGAACGGTGGTGCGCCGCTTCCTTGTTTATCCGGGTGATCAGCCCGTCGCGCAGCGACTTGGGCGCGACGAGCAGCCGGCGGTAGGTCTCGCGCCGCGAGTAGCCCGACAGCCGGTTGAAGAGGTCGGAGAGGTCCGCCCCGACGTGTGGGTCCGCCGTGAGCAGGCCCAGGTCCTCGTAGAGCCGTGCCGTCTTGGGGTGGTAGTTGCCGGTGCCGACATGGCTGTAGCGGCGCAGGGTCTCGCCCTCCTGCCGGACCACGAGCGACAGCTTGCAGTGCGTCTTCAGCCCGACCAGCCCGTACACGACATGGCAGCCGGCCTCTTCGAGCTTGCGCGCCCACTTGATGTTGGCCTGCTCGTCGAAGCGGGCCTTGATCTCCACGAGGACCAGGACCTGCTTGCCGGACTCGGCGGCGTCGATCAGCGCGTCGACTATCGGGGAGTCGCCGGACGTCCGGTAGAGCGTCTGCTTGATCGCCAGCACGTCCGGGTCGCCCGCCGCCTGCTCCAGGAACGCCTGGACGGAGGTGGAGAACGAGTCGTACGGGTGGTGCAGCAGGACGTCCCGCTCCCGCAGCGCCGCGAAGATGTCCGGCGCGGACGCGGACTCCACCTCCGCGAGGTCGCGGTGCGTGCCCGCGATGAACTTGGGGAATTTCAGCTCCGGCCGGTCGAGCGCGGCTATGCCGAACAGCCCGGTCAGATCCAGCGGCCCCGGCAGCGGATAGACCTCGGCGTCGGACACCTTCAGTTCGCGGACGAGCAGGTCGAGCACGTACGGGTCGATCGACTCCTCGACCTCCAGGCGCACCGGCGGGCCGAAGCGGCGCCGCATCAGCTCCTTCTCCAGGGCCTTGAGGAGGTTCTCCGCGTCGTCCTCCTCCACCTCCAGGTCCTCGTTGCGGGTGACCCGGAACATGTGGTGCGCCAGGACCTCCATCCCGGGGAACAGCTCCTCCAGGTGTGCCGCGATGACGTCCTCCAGCGGCACGTACCGCTGGGGGGACGCCTCCAGGAAGCGCGTCAGCAGCGGCGGGACCTTGACCCGGGCGAAGTGCCGGTGGCCGCTGACGGGGTTGCGGACGACGACGGCGAGGTTGAGGGAGAGCCCCGAGATGTACGGGAAGGGGTGCGCCGGGTCCACGGCCAGGGGCGTCAGGACGGGGAAGATCTGCTGCCGGAAGAGGGTGAACAGGCGGGCCTGCTCCTTCTCCGTGAGATCGCCCCAGCGGATCAGATGGATGCCCTCGTCGGCCAGCGCGGGGGAGACGTCCTGCTGGAAACAGGCGGCGTGCCGGGCCATGATCTCCCGCGACCGGGTCCAGATCAGGTCGAGCACTTCGCGGGGCTGGAGCCCTGAGGCCGATCGGGTGGCGACGCCGGTCGCGATGCGGCGCTTCAGGCCGGCGACGCGGACCATGAAGAACTCGTCCAGGTTGGACGCGAAGATGGCGAGGAAGTTCGCCCGTTCGAGTAGGGGGGTGGCCGGGTCCTCGGCCAGTTCCAGCACGCGTTCGTTGAAGGCGAGCCAGCTGCGTTCACGGTCCAGGAACCGGCCCTGGGGCAGTACGCCGCCCTCCGGGTCCTCGTCCTGCTCGTACGAGTCGAGATCGGCGTCGAGGTCGGGCTCCAGATCGGACACGGCGGCGCTGACCGTGTGCGGCCGGTGTGCGGCGATGGACCCGACGGACGGCTGCGGGTGGACCGGGGTCTCGGCAGGCTGCTGGCTCATACCTCCATTGTTCCGCGCGGAGGGCACGACAGGCGCGTCGGAGCCGGCGGGGGCGAGGTAGAACCTGCCGTTCGGAGTGGGGGGCACAGCGGGCTGCATTCCGTGAGGGTCGCAAGCGCGTCTGAATGGCCGGTAACGGCGACATGACGTGCAGGGGAAGCGGGGCGGGGCGGGACGGGCGGGGGCCCGTCCGCTCCCCGGTGGCGGACGGGCCCCTGCGCGCGGCCGGGATCAGCCGTGAAGGCGGCGCAATACCTTGAAAGCGGCGAAGACGCACGCCGCTGCGAGCAGCAGCACGATGCCGGTCTCGACGAGCTGGAGGGGCCAGAAGTGCGAGGTGGGGTGGTAGTCGGCGAAGCCGATGAGATCCGGGGACCTTGAGCCGCACGGCGACTTGGCGTAGCCCATGTCCCAGCACTCTTCGCTGTTCATCCGGCTGCCGTCGGCCAGGATGACGCCGTACTGAACGATCCAGGGCTGGGACGCGTCCGTCAGTGCCGTGCCCATCCCCTTCCCCTCGACGGTGAGGGTCGGCCACAGGTGGGGCCGCATCCAGGCGAAGAACAGCCCGACTCCCGCCGTGGCGACCAGGCCGGCGGCCATCGCCGGCAGGGTGCGCCGCACGAGTACGGCCGCGAGCGCGCCGACGGCGACCGCCAGCAGGACGTAGCCGACGGCGGTCGGCCCCATGGCGGGAAAGGCCTCGCGGTCGTCCCAGGACAGCGGGGAGAGTGTGGAGGCCTCCGGCGCGGTCTGGGTGTAGGACCTGCTCCAGCGGAAGGTGATGACCAGCAGGACGGTGCCGGCGGTGGCGAGCGCGGCGGCGCAGGCGAGTCGGACGGCGAGCCAGCGGGCGGGTGACACCGACTGGGTCCAGGCGAGCCGGTAGGTGCCCGATGCCAGTTCGCGGGCGATCAGCGGCCCGGCGGTGAAGGCGGCGACGAGGAGCGGCAGCAGGATGGTCGTGCCCGCGACGTAGTTCTCCGCCCAGCGGAACCAGCCGGCCGCGTTCGTGGAGAAGCCGCATCCCTTGCCGCAGCTCGCCATGAATCCCGTCGAGCCGACCCAGACACGGGCCGCGATCCAGCCGCCGACGGCGAGCACCATGAGGAGCAGGGCCGTCCACAGCGCGGGGCGGTGCTGCCGTATCGCGACCCAGGCCGGGCCGTGCGGTGTCAGGGTGCTCATGCCGTCACCGCCACTGGCCGCTCGGTGCTCCGTGCTTCCGCGCTCGGTGTGAGCAGGACGGGCGCGCCGGGGGAGCGCAGGTGGGCGAGCAACAGTTCCTCCAGGGAAGGTTCCACGGTCTGCCAGTCGTGCGCGACCGGTCCGTCGGGGCGGATCAGGGCGGTGAGCCCGCGGCCGGTGGTGCGGGACTCCACGACCGTGTGCGGTGCCAGGTCGCGTACGGGGCCGGTGATCAGCCGGTGCGCGCCCAGCAGGTCCTCGGTCTCGCCGCCGAGGCGGATCCGGCCGTCGTCGACGAGCAGCAGGTAGTCGCAGGTGCCTTCCAGCTCGCTGAGGATGTGCGACGAGATCACGACGGTGGTGCCGTGCGCGGCGGCCTCGGCCATGAGCGTGCCCATGAGCTGGTGGCGGGCGAGCGGGTCGAGGTCGGCCATCGGCTCGTCCAGCAGCATGAGTTCGGGCCGTTTGCCGAGCGCGAGGGCGAGTGCGACGCGGGTGCGCTGGCCGCCGGAGAGTGTACGGACGCGTACGGCGGGGTCGAGCCGTCCCTCGGCGACGATCCGCTCGGCGGTCCCGGCGTCCCAGCGGCCGGGGTTCAGCTCGCGCCCCATCCGCAGGGTGTCGCGGATCGTGAACTGCCGGTACAGGGGCTTGTCCTGGGCGACGTACGCGAGGCGTTCGCGGGCGTCGGCCGGGCGTTCGCCGAGGACCCGGATGGCGCCCTCGGTGGCCGGGAGCACTCCCGCCGCCTGGGCGAGCAGGGTGGACTTGCCGGCGCCGTTGGGGCCGACGAGGGCGCAGACGCGGCCCTCCGGGACCCGGAAGGAACACTCGCGCAGAGCCCAGCCGCGCCGTTTCCGGTAGCGCTTGCCGAGGCCGGTGGCCTCGATCGCCGCCGCTGTCATCAGTGTTCCCCCTTGGTGGTGCCGGTCGTGGTGCCTGTCGTGGTGCCCGTGGTGATGCCGGTCGTGGTGCCGGAGGTGGTGCCGGTCGCGGTGTTCGTCGTGAAGTGCTCCGCGAGGACGGATTCGAAGAGGGCGGTCAGGTCGTCCCTCTCCAGCCCGCCGTCCCGGGCCCGTTCGGTCAACGTGGCGAGTTCGGCGCGGAGTTCGGCCCGCAGCGGGCTGTCGGCGGCGCCGCCGCCGAGCGTGCCGCGTACGAAGGTCCCCAGCCCGCGGCGGCCCTCGGCGAGCCCTTCGCGCTCCAGTTCGCGGTAGGCCTTGAGCACGGTGTTGGGGTTGATGGCGGTGGCCTCCACGACCTCGCGGGCCGTGGGCAGTTGGTCGCCGGGCTCCAGCAGGCCGAGCCGCAGGGCCTGTTTGGTCTGCTGGACGATCTGGAGATAGGTGGCGACCCCGCTGCGCCGGTCGATGCGGAATTCGATCACCCGCAAGCACCCTTTCGCTAGGGAAGTAGTGAAAGCATGGGACGGAGAAGGGGCGGTGTCAACTCCACCGCCCCTCGCCCTACTTGACCAGGCTCTTCTACGACTCCGTGCGGTACATCAGATCCACCTCGTGCGTCGCGAAGCCCAGCCGCTCGTACACCGTCACGGCCGCCGTGTTGTCCGCGTCGACGTAGAGCATCGCGGTCGGCAGGCCCTGCGCCGCCAGATGCCGGAGCCCGATCGCGGTCAGCGCCTTGCCGAGCCCGCCGCCCTGCGCGTCGGGGCTGATGCCGACGACGTACACCTCACCGAGGTGTTCGGCGGCGTGCACCTTGGTCCAGTGGAAGCCGATGAGCCGGCCGTCCCGCTCGGCGAGGAAGAAGCCCTTCGGGTCGAACCACGGCTCGGCCTCGCGGTCGGCCAGATCCCGCTCGGTGAGCCCGCCCTGCTCGGGGTGGTGGGCGAAGGCGGCGGCGTTGACGGCGAGCCAGGCCGCCTCGTCCTGACCGGGTACGAAGGTACGGACGGTGACACCGTCGGGCAGGACCGGCTCGGCGATGTCCAGCGGCTCCAACGGCCGCCGCAGCTGCCGCAGTTCACGGAACATGGTCAGCCCCAGCACCTGTGCCAGATGCCGGGCGGCCGACTTGCCGCCGTGCGCCCACACCCGCAGCCGCTTCCCCGACGCGGCGAGCAACGCGGCCCCGAGCGCCCGGCCGTGCCCGCGCCCCCGGTGCGAGGGATGCACGACCAGCTCGGCGGCCGGCGCCTCCACAGGGTCGGTGTCCTCCAGCTGGGCGTAGCCCATCAGTTCCCCGCCGACGGTCAGCAGGAAATGCCGCACCCCGGCCCTCGGCCCGCCGCGCAACTGCAACCGCCCCTGCTCGGACACGGCCTGCACACCGTCGGACGCGGCGGCGGCGTCGAGCAGTTCGAGGACGGTCCGTGCCTGCTCGGGGGTGATCTCGTCAAGGGTCTCGATCTGCCGACCCGGATCGAGGGCTGCGGTATCAGTCATGCGTCGAGGGTACGGCGCACCCGCGCGTTCCCCCGGTTTCCCGTGCGTTCGGCGACGACCGCCCGTCGACCGCCCGTCGACGGGTATTGGCAACCAGGTCGTAACCCGAACACCCCTGTTGCTCTACGCGCGTGGACTCTAGGCTGCCGCTCGCAGCTCTTCTCCCTCACACGGAACTTAACAGCGGAAGCAACAAGGGGACCGATGTCAGCGACACCGCAGAACAACCGCAAGGCCAGGCGGGTGCTCGCCGCCGTGGCCGGGCTTGCCACATTCGGCGCTCTCGCCGTCGCGGCGCCCTCAGCCGTCGGGGCGCAGGGCAGCGGGAACGGCCATGGTCACGGGCACGGGCACGGGCACGGGCACCCCAAGCCCCGCACCGTGGACGTCCAGCTGCTGTCCTTCAACGACCTGCACGGGAACCTGGAGCCGCCGGCCGGGTCCTCGGGGAATGTGAACGAGATACAGGCCGACGGCACGGTCAAGGCCGTGCCCGCCGGTGGTGTCGAGTACCTGGCCTCCTCGCTGCGCACCGCGCGCAAGGGCAACCCGTACTCCATCACCGCGGCGGCCGGTGACATGGTCGGCGCGAGCCCGCTGCTGTCCGGGCTGTTCCACGACGAGCCCACCGTCGAGGCCCTCAACAAGATCGACCTCGATGTCACGGCCGTGGGCAACCACGAGTTCGACGAGGGGTCCGCCGAGCTGACCCGCCTTCAGAAGGGCGGCTGCCACCCGACGGACGGCTGCTACGAGAAGGGCAAGAAGTTCAAGGGCGCCGACTTCCCCTACCTGGCGGCCAACGCCACGTACGAGAAGTCCGGCAAGCCGGTCCTCAAGCCGTACACCGTCTGGAAGAAGAACGGCGTCAAGGTCGGCTTCATCGGTGTGACCCTGGAGGGCACCCCGAACATCGTCACCGCCGAGGGCGTCAAGGGCCTGAAGTTCCACGACGAGATCGAGACCGTCAACAAGTACGCCAAGGAACTGGACCGCCAGGGCGTCAAGTCGATCGTCGCGCTGATCCACGAGGGCGGGGCCCCGGCCTCCACCTCGTACAACTACGACTGCGACAGCCCCGGCCCCGGTGACGGCATCTCGGGTCCGATCGTGGACATCGCCAAGGGCATCACGCCGAAGGTCGACGCGCTGGTCACGGGCCACACGCACCAGGCGTACGCGTGCACCGTCCCCGACCCGGCGGGCAACGACCGCATGGTCACCTCGGCGGCGTCCTTCGGCAAGGTCTACACGGACACCACGCTCACCTACGACCTGCGGACCAAGGACATCGTCCGTACGAAGGTGCAGTCGGCCAACCACGTCGTCAGCCGTGACCAGGCCAAGGCCAAGGACATGACCGACCTGATCGCCCGCTGGAACAAGACGGCGGCGCCGATCGCGGGTGCCCCGCAGGGCTACATCTCCGCCGACATCAACGGCCGCGGCGCGGCCACGCCCGAGCAGCCGCTGGGCAACGTCATCGCCGACGCGCAGCTCGCGGGCACGTCCGCGGCCGACAAGGGCGGGGCGCAGCTGGCGTTCATGAACCCGGGCGGTATCCGGGCCGACCTCGTGTACGCCGCGTCCGGCGGCGAGGGCGACGGTGTGGTCACGTACGGCGAGGCCTTCACCGTCCAGCCGTTCACCAACATGATGAACGTCGTGGACCTCACCGGCGCGCAGATCGTCACCGCGCTCCAGCAGCAGGTCAGCGGCTCCAACGAGGCGTCCATCAAGATCCTCCAGGTCTCGAAGGGCTTCACCTACACCCTGGACCTGACCAAGACGGGCGCCGCCCGGATCGTCACCGACTCGGTGAAGCTGAACGGTGAGGCGCTGGACCCGGCGAAGACCTACCGCGTCGCGATGAACGAGTTCCTCGGCGGCGGCGGCGACGGCTTCGCGGCGCTGGGCCAGGGCACGAACAAGCTGGTCGGCCCGTCCGACCTGGACCTGTTCAACGCCTACCTCGCGGCGAACTCCACGGCCGACGCGCCGCTGGCGCCGCCGGCGACGGACCGGATCACGGTCGTCAAGTAGTCGCACGCACGAGTACGGCCCAGGGCGGCGGGACGGAGTTCACGTCCCGCCGCCCTTCGGTGTTACGCCCGCGCCTGCGTCGGCAGGGTGAGGATGTCGGCCCCGTCCTCGGTGATGGCGATCGTGTGCTCGGTGTGTGCCGTGCGGCAGCCCGTCGCACTGCGCAGTGTCCAGCCGTCGGCGTCGGTGACGAGGCGGGCGGTGTCCTCCATGACCCACGGCTCCAGCGCCAGCAGCAGCCCGGGGCGCAGTTTGTAACCCCGGCCGGGGCGGCCGGTGTTCGACACATGCGGGTCCTGGTGCATCGTCGATCCGATGCCATGGCCCCCGAACTCGGTGTTGATCGGATATCCCGCCTCGCCGAGGACGGTCCCGATGGCGTGCGAGATGTCGCCGACACGGGCCCCCGGCCCGGCCGCCGCGATCCCCGCGGCCAGCGCGCGCTCGGTCGCGTCGATCATCGCGACGCTCGCGGGCGGCCTCGTGTCGCCCACGAGGAAGCTGATGGCGGCATCCGCGGCGACGCCTCCCCTGGAGACGGCGAGGTCGAGGGTCAGCAGATCGCCGTCGGCGAGCGCGTAGTCGTACGGGCGCCCGTGCAGTACGGCGTCGTTGACGGCGGTGCAGATGTAGTGGGCGAACGGGCCGCGCCCGAAGGACGGTTCGTAGTCCACGTAACAGGACTGCGCCCCCGCTTCGATGATCATGGCCTTCGCCCACCGGTCGATCTCCAGCAGATTGGTGCCGGTCGTGCTGCGGCCCTTCAGCGTCTGGAGGATGTCGGCGACAAGGGCGCCGGTGTCCTTCGCACGGGCCACCAGGGTGGGGTTCAGAATCTCGATCATGGGGCGCCCTTCTCACGTCTGCCGCGGCTCACATCCGCTGCGACCAATAAATATACCGTCCATACTGTACCGGTACGAGAATCGGAAGCCGTGGTCAGGGCGGTCGGCGCTACTGCGAAGACACGGTCTAGACGTTGCTCGGGAAAGAGAAGCGCACCCCGGTGGCCCGCTCCGACAGCTCCCACAGCCTGTTGCCCGTCGCCGCGTCGGCCGCGCCGGGCGCCAGCTTCACCCGCGTCGGTGCCCCTCGTAGCTCCGCCGCGCCGTCCGGCCCGATGAACTCGCCGCCCGCCACACCCGGTTGGGTCGCGGCGTACAGCTGCGGCAGCGCTCCGGCGTCCGCGCTCTGGGCCAGCAGCGGGTTGCCGATACGGCCGAACACCACCCGCCACGGGCCGATCGGCGCGCTCGTCTGGAGGTTGGTCGCGGTGTAGCCGGGGTGTGCGAGCACGCTGCGCACCGGGCTGCCGGCCTCCGTGAGTCGCCGGTGGAGTGCGTGCCCGAAGACGGCGTTGGCGAGCTTCGACTGGTTGTAGAACCCCATGGCCGAGTAGCGGCGTTCACCGGTGATGTCGTCGAACTGGATCCTCGCCTTGCGGTGGTTGACCGAACTCACCGTGACCACGCGCGGGTCGCGCCCAGCGGTCAGCGGGTCGAGCAGCAGCCCGGTGAGCGCGAAGTGGCCGAGGTGGTTGCAGGCGAACTGCGACTCGTGGCCCTGCGGGCTCAGCGAACGGGGCGGCGCCATCAGGCCCGCGTTGTTGACGAGTACGTCCAATCGCGGGTGGTCCCCGCGCAGTTGATGGGCGAAGTCCCGCACCGAGTCCAGGTCGGCCAGGTCGAGACGGCGTACCTCAAGGCGGGCGTCCGGTTGGCCGGCGGTGATCTCGGTCACCGCCCGGTCGCCTTTCGCGGTGTCGCGTACGGCGAGGATCACGCGCCCGCCGCGCCGCGCGAGGGCCCGGGTGGTCGCCAGGCCGAGGCCGCTGTTGGCCCCGGTGACGACGAACACCCGGCCGGTCTGGTCGGGGATCTGGTGGGCGGTCCAGCTCGGTTCCTTTGACATGTGGCATAGGCTGCCGTGTGTGGCATTGGGTGTCAAGATGATACTGAGTGCCATGTGAGGCATGGCGCGTTACGATTGCCGGGTGAGTACCGGATCCGAGAGCGGCAGCCTGGCCGAGCGCAAGCGCCGGCTGGTCGCGAACGAACTGACCGAAGCGGCCCTCCAGTTGCTGGCGCTGAAGGGGTTCGACACCGTCACCGTGGACGAGATCGTGGCGACCGCCGGGGTGTCCAAGCGGACGTTCTTCCGGTATTTCGCGTCCAAGGAGGACGTGGTCGTCCAGTTCCTCGCCGACCTCGGCGCCGGCATCCGCGCCGAGCTGGCGGGCCGCCCCGCCGACGAGCCGCCGTCCGTCGCGCTGCGGCACGCGGTCTGGGTCGCGATGGCCGCGTGCGCCGGTGACCACGCGGATCACACCGACCGGACGCTGCGCGTGGTGCAGTTGATCCTGCGTACGCCCGCCCTGCGCGCACGCTTCCTGGAGCGGCAGGCGCAGTGGCGCGACGACCTGGCGGACGAGCTGGGACGCCGGTCGGGGCTCGATCCCGCGACGGATCTCTATCCGCGACTGGCGGCGGGGATGGCACTCACCGCGTTCGACACGGTGCTGCGACAGTGGAGCGAGAGCGACGGCACACAGGACCCGGGGGCCCTGACGGACCGGGCGTTCGCGGTACTCGCCCCGGCGCTGGACGCCGGGGGGCCAGCCGTCCAGGAAGCTGTCCGGCCGCAGTAGGCCGGCCGCAGCGTGCCGGCCGTAGTAGGCAAGCCTCCACGGCTCAGGGTGCCGTGGACTCCCAGGCCGCGTCGATCATCCGGAAGATCTCGTCCACCGTGGCCCCGGGATCGTCCGCCCGGCGGGCCAGCGCGTACGCGTCGATGGTGAACCGCGCGGTCGCACGGCAGGCCGTCGCGCTCCGGGACAGGTGGGGGTCGGCGGTCAGTGCCGTTGCCAGTGCCTGCGCGTGACGCAGGCTCATCGACTCCTCGTACTCCCGCAGGGCGGGTGATCCCTCGATCAGGTCCCGCAGGGGGCCGCTGCCCTCCGCCGTGCAGTGCCGCACGAGGGCCTGGACCTCGCGGCGCAGCGCCGGGATGAGCGGTTCATCCGGAGCCCGGTCGGTCACCGCCCGGGTGAGGCGCTGCTCGAAGTCCTCGTCGCGCTCGAAGACCAGGGCCTCCTTCGAGGCGAAGTGGGCGAAGACGGTGGTGACGGCCACGTCCGCCTCGGCCGCCACGTCACGGATGCCCACGGCGTCGTACCCGCGCTCCAGGAAGAGGCCCAACGCGGTGTCGGCGATCTTCCGACGGGTCGCGGCCTTCTTGCGTTCGCGGCGTCCGGACGGCTCGGTCATGCCCGGACACTACCAGCTACGAATTCCTAACCGTTGTGAAATCCTAACGGTTATGCCTATCCTCGCCGCATGAAAAAGATCAGTTTCGCCGAGTTCGGTGGTCCCGAGGTCCTGCGACTGGTGGAGGCCGAGGAGCCCCACGCGAGCCCCGGTCGGATACGCATCGCCGTACGGGCCGCGGGCGTGAACCCCGTCGACTGGAGGATCCGGGAGGGCCAGGTCCTGGGAGCCCATCCCGTCGAGCTGCCCGCCGGGGTCGGGCTGGACGCCGCCGGGGTGGTGGACGAGGTCGGCGAGGGCGTCGAAGACGTCCAGGTCGGCGACCGCGTGTTCGGCGAAGGCGCCGACACCTACGCCGAGTTCGCCGTGCTGTCGGCCTGGGCCCGGATGCCCGAGGGCCTGTCCTTCGAGGAGGCGGCCGGGTATCCGTCGGTGGTGGAGACCGCGCTGCGCGTGATCCGTGAGGTCGGCGTACGGCGCGGACAGACGCTGCTGGTCAGCGGCGCGTCCGGTGGTGTCGGGTCGGCGGTGCTCCAGATCGCCCGCGTGCGCGGCATCACGGTGATCGGCACGGCCGGGGCCGCGAACCAGGACTATCTGCGCGGCCTGGGTGCCCTCGCCACGACCTACGACGAGGGCTGGGCCGAACGCGTACGGCATCTGGGCCGGGTCGACGCGGCCCTCGACCTGTCAGGCTCGGGCGTGATCCGCGAACTCGTCGAGCTGACGGGGGACCCGGCCAGGGTCGTCTCCATCGCCGACCTCGGCGCGCCGCGACTGGGCGTCCGGTTCTCCGGCGCGGCCGGAAGCGTGCCGGACGCGCTCGCCGAGGCCGTCGACCTCATCTCCCGGGGCAGGCTCCACATCCCCGTCGAGAAGTCGTACGCGCTCACCGAGGCGGCTGCGGCGCACGCCGACAGCCGCGCGGGCCACGCCCGGGGGCGCCGGGTCCTGGTCGTCTGAACCGCGTCAGGACCGGGCGCGGCGGATGTCGATGTTGCCGTAGCGGGTGTGGGCCCTGACCTCGACGGTGTCCTCCGAGGCGTCCGGGGTGTCGGCGGCGGTGAGGGTGTTGTGCACCTGCCCGAGGCGTGAACTGGCGTCGAGCCAGGCGGCCGTGCCCTCCCGGATGCCGATCTCGATGGAGCCGTAGGCGGTCTCCAACTGGACGGCGCCACGGGCGACATCATCGAGGCGCAGGGCGCCGTGGGCGGTGGTGGCGGTGACAGAGCCCTCGGCGTGCTCGACGAGGATGTCGCCGTTGGAGCCGCTCACCCGCAGATCGGCCATGGCGTCGCGGACGGTCGTGGTGCCGTGCGAGTTCTTCAGGACGGCCAGGCCGTCGACGGTGCCGACGCGCAGGCTGCCGGAGCTGGTGGTGATCTCGGCCGGCCCCTGGACGTGGTCCACGGTGATGCTGCCGTGGGAGGCGATCAGATTCAGCGGCCCGGTGGTGTCGAGCCGGACGTCGCCCGACGAGGTCTTCACGCGGACCTCCCCGAGCCGGCCCGCGCCGTGCACCTGGGCCCAGGAGCCGGTCACCTCCACCCGTGAGCCCGTGGGCAGTTCGACCGTCACGTCGACGGCGCCGGTGCGGCCGACGAGATAGCGCTGTTTGGGTGTTCTGATCGTCAACTGCCCTTTGAGGTAGCGCACTTCGGTCTGCTCGGCGGCCCGTACGTCCGGGGCCTTGTCCGGGTCGCCGGGCCGCACCCCCACGACGGTGTCGAGCCGGTCGGAGGCGACGAACTGGATGCTCCCGGCCTCGATGTGGGTGGTGGCGGTGATCGGTTCGGGGGTGTCGAAGGGAGTGTCGACCGGGGCGTCGAAAGAAGGCATGGCTGTCCCGTCCTCATGGGTCTCGGTGTGTGATGAGTGCGGCGGGCCGCGTCGGCGCGGAAGCGGGGTCAGCGCACCCAGCCCGTGTAGCTCTGTCCGGCGGTGCGGGTGGTGCGGGGCTTCTCCGCCGTACGCGAGGGGGCGCCGCCGCCGCCTTCGACCGCGGCCGACACGGCCCGCACCAGCCACGCGTTGACCGACAGGCCCTCGCGGCTCGCGGCCTCCTCGGCGCGCGCCTTGAGGTGGGCGGGCAGCCGCAGATTGACCCGGGCGGTGCCGCCGGCGTCGTCCCCGTCGGCGGGCGCGGGGGTGGGCGGCCTGAGCGGTTCGGCGGGCCGGCCCGTCTCGTACGCCTCATGGGGCTCGTACGTCTCGTCGTGCGCCGGCCGTGTGACGACGAAGTCCGGGTCGAGTCCGCGCAGTCGTACGTCGACGGAGCCGGGGGCGAGTTCACGGGTGATCTCGTCCATCGCGGCCGAGAGCACGTTGAGCATCGTCAGGCGGGCCGCCGACTCCAGGGGAGCGGTGAGCCGCTCGGCCAGCGCGCGGGCTTCGTCGCCGCCGGTCTCGGCGGCCACCGCGAGTTCGTGGCGGAGGTTGTCGACATACGGCGTGAGGTCCATGACGTCAGAGTAGCACCATTGTGGCGCCAGATGGCGCCAAGCGGTGCCGTTGAAGTGGATATTAAGAAAGTCAATCGAGATGAGTTGACAGCTTAAGAAACTCAACATAGAAATGAATCGCGAGCATGTTGCTGAGAGTGAGGGAGCCACGCGTGGACTGGCAGGAGCTGACGGATCTGACACACGGGCAGCCGTTCGTGGTCGAGCGGGTCCGCCTCGTCGGCAGCGGCATCGCCGTCGAGGGGGAGTTCGAGACACCGCAGCTGGCCCAACTCGCTGTCGAGGACCAGGTGTTCGTCGCCGCGTTCGTACGGTCGCACGGCTCGATCAAGGAGATGGAGCGGATCTTCGGGGTGAGCTACCCGACGGTCAAGTCCCGGCTGAACCGGATCGCCGAGCGCCTCGACTTCGTCGCGACCGACCCCGCGCCCGCCACCGGCGCCGACGTGGTCGAGCGCCTGCGGCGCGGGGAGATCAGCGTCGAGGAGGCGCTGGCCGAGCTGGAGAAGTCCCGGTGATGCCGCAACTGGTGACGGTACGCGGTCACCGTTCCGACGGCCGCCGACTGCGGCTGTACGTCCCCGTCCTGCCGCTGCTGCTGGTGCTGGCACCGCTGCTGCTGCTCGCCGTGCCGGCCGGGCTGATCGCGTGCCTCGCCACCCGGGTGAGCCCGGCGCTCGTACCGGCCGCGCTGCGCGGTGCCGGGCGGCTGCTGTGGGCGCTGCCAGGCACCCGGTTCGAGATGGAACAGGGCCGGACGGCCCTGCTGATAAGCGTCAGATGACTCCGGTGATCCGGATCGGTCAGAGAAGGAGCAGCACGATGAACGAGCAGCGTCGCCAGGTCTTGCAGATGCTGGAGGAGGGCAAGATCACCGCGGACGAGGCCGATCGGCTGATCAGCGCCCTCGAACGGGAGGTGCCCGAGTCGCCGACGGGAGCCGCCTTCCGCCCGAAGTCCCGGCCCAAGTACCTTCGCGTGCTGGTGAGTTCGGAGGACGACGGCAGCGGCGACGGCCCGAGCCGGATCAACATCCAGGTGCCGCTGCAACTGCTGCGCGCCGGGGTCCGTGTCGCGACCCTCATCCCTCCGCAGGCGCTCACCCGGGCCAACGAGGCGATGGCCAGGTCCGGGGTGCCGATCGACCTCGCCGAGCTGAAGCCCCAGCACATCGAGGAGCTGATCGATCAGCTCGACGAGGTCATCGTCGACATGGACGACCCCGGCTCCAAGGTGTCGGTGTTCTGCGAGTGACGGGAGCGGGTGGCCGCCGACCCCGCCCCGCGGCCGGACGGCGCTACTTTCCGGACACGCCCTGGCGGGCGAGCCGCGCCACGAGTTCGTCCAGGTCGGCCACGAACCAGATGTCCCGGCCCCGGTTCGCCTCCCGTACGAGATCGGGCAGGGCGGCGCTGGCCGACAGATGGCGCGAGATGTCCCCGACCACGGCCAGCCGGAGCCGGTAGGTGGAGAACTTCTGGAGTATCTCGCCGGCCACGCCGCTGCTGAGGTCGTAGAAGCTGTCGTCGAACCGTCCGGCCGGGACGGCGACCAGCTCCGCGCCCTCGAAGGCCGCGCCCACCAGATGGTCGAGCGCGTCCTGGACACCGGCGATCGGCGCGCCGTCGGCGTCGCACACGAGCACCTGCACGCCGTGGTGCTCCATGAGCAGATCAGGCACGGTCCGTCTCCCATCCTTCGGTGGGGAGCAGGTCGTTGCCCGGCCCCAGCACGTCGTCGAGCAGAGTCAGTACGGCGGCGGTGTCGGCGGCCCCGCCGAGGATCACGATCTTCAGCCGGGCCCGTTCCTTGTCGTAGACGAGCTGGATCCGCAGCGAGTCCGGTGAGTCCCGTACGGCCTGCACGCTGGCCGTGATCAGGGTGCTCAGCCGGCTCGCCGACTCCGGGCCGACGGAGTCGATCTGCACGATGCTCGACACCTCGACGTGCCGTACGCGCGGAAGGGCGGCGGCGGCCGGTTCGGCGCTGTCCGGGGTGCCGGTCAGCGCCTCGAAGTCCGCGCGGCTGATGCGGTACTGCTTGCCGATCCGGACGGCTTTCAGCCGCCCGTCACGGACATAGTTCCGCACCGTCCGCACATGAAGCCCCAGCCTCTCGGCGACCTCGCCGACCGAGTACAGCTCACGTTCACCGCTCTCCATGCGTACGAATGTTACCTCAACCTTCCCTGTTCGACGCTGAGAGGGGAAAATAGGGAGTGATGTGAGCCGTCAGGGGTGCATAACGGAGGGCTCGAACACCGAGTCGGCTATCTCGGGCGCCGCGAACTGCCGCAGCCAGTCGGCGAATCGGTGCCCGTACTCCGCCGTGGCCGCGTCGATGATCACCTGCGGGTCGTCGGGCGGCGTGAGCCCGAACGTACGCCGCAGCCAGACCAGATACTCGGCGTGGTCGGTGCTGCGCTCCTCGCCGCGCTCCTCGTCGTCGACGGCGTACCACTCGTCGTCCACCGCGAGCAGCCGGAACAGATCCCGCAGCCCCGACGCGATCACATCGAGGTCCCCCTCGTCGCCGAAACGGATGACGGGCAGGGTGGCGAGATCGGCCCGGTCGTCGCACCGCCACAGCGCGTAGAACGAGCCGGAACCGCTGGCCTGGGCGAAGGGAACGAGCCGCGCGAGATGGCCGGGCAGCTCCGGGTCCGACGACCCGGCCATGTCCAGCCAGTGGACGAGGACGAAGTCCGGCTGCCCGTACCCGTACATCTCGAAGCCGTCGGAGAGGGCCGGCCGCCGGTCGTAGAACTCCTTGAGCAGATTCAGCTCGGGGATGGGCGAGTACGTGTCACTCATGGAGGCTCCGCGCGGGGAAGGGATCGGTTCCGTACGACGGTACGGCCGGGGTCTGACAGTCCCGGTCGGCCTCGCCCGCGTGCGGCTCGGCAGCGCACGACGCGTCGCGAGGATCCCGGCGTTCGCCAGGCCGTCCGCCCCGCCCATCGCCGTGCGCGTACCGAAGCCGCCGAGCCCGCGGGCTCAGATCTTCTTGACGTACAGGTTCACGTAGTCGCCTTTGACCTTGCCGCTTTCGACCAGGCAGACGTAGGACCTCCACTTCTTCGCCTTGACGCCGGCCCGCCCGAAGTCGATGCAGGCGACGTGGGCCTTCTTGAGGGCCGGGCCGCTGATGTAGGGACCCCACGATTTGACGGGGCCGACGGCGGCCGGCGCGAGCGCGCGGGCGCTCTGGTTGTCACTCGCTCCGGCGGTGCCCGCGGTGGCGGTGCCCGCGGTGGCGGTGCCTGCGGTGGCGGTGCCCGCGGTGGCGGTGCCTGCGGTGGCGGTGCTCGCGGTGGCGGTGCCTGCGGTGGCCGTGCCCAGCGCGGTGATGACGGCTAAGGCGGCGACAGTGGTGGCGATCTTCTTTCGCTGCATCATGGCTTCCCCGTGAAGTCGGTGATCTGTCGCCGGAGAAGACGTCGTGGCTCGCCGGACCGGTTCCTCACCGAGCGGGCTGCCGGGGCGCCGGCGCGTATCGTCTACGGGTGATCGGACAGCTGTACTCCATCGTCATCGACTGCCCCGACCCGTCGGAGCTGGCGGGCTTCTACGAGAAGCTGCTGTCCCTCCAACGGCTGACGGACGAGCCGGAGTTCGTCGTCCTCGGTACGGGGGCGGGCGCCGAAGTCGTCGCGTTCCAGCAGGTCCACGACTACCGGCCGCCGCGATGGCCCGACCCCGGCCACCCCGCGCAGACGCACATCGACGTGAAGGTCGCGGATCTCGACGTGGCCGAGCCGCAGGTGCTCGCCCTGGGCGCGACCCTGCTCGACGGGTCGGACAAGCCGGTCGGCTACCGGGTGTACGCCGACCCCGTCGGCCATCCGTTCTGCCTCGTCACGCCCCCGCCGAGCTGAACGGCCTCCGCGCGCCTCAGCGCAGGTTGTCGCCCCAGCCGCCCTGGATCATCGTCTGGAACGCCCACTCCCCGCCCCGCTTGATCAAGACGTCGGCGTAGCGCAGCTGTTGGGTCTCGCCGTTCGCCGTCGTCATCGTCGAGTCGGTGAACACGACGACCATCGCGGCGGAGAGGAAGACGGGCGTACGGACGGAGTCGAAGGTGATGTCTCCGTCGCCGCCGTCGCCCATCACCTGCGTCATCGTCGCGACGAACTGCTCCCTGTTCCACTGCGCCGACGCGCCGTCACCGGCCGAGTCGTCGCTGACGAGGTTGAGCGGAAAGACGGCGAGATCCGCCATCCGCTCGATCTCCCGCTTGGCGCTGTGGCCGTCGTACGCGGCGAACCACGCGTCCACGGAGGCGAGTTCGGCGGCGGTCGGGGTGTATCCGGTGTCGGGCAGAAGGGGCATGCGGACTCCCGTGGTTCATTGGTCAAGCTTGACTAGCCTGCTCGCTCGCAGCGTATGCCCCTTATGGTGGCTAGTCAAACTTGATTAATCGAGAGTCCTGCGGCGATCGCGCCGAGGATGATGCCGACGAGGATGAAGTCCCCGTACGGACCGGCGAGTTCGGCGACCATTACGCGGCCGTCGCCGCCCGCGCGAGGGTGAACCAGACGGCCTTGTGGCTGGGGGTCAGGCCCCCGTAGATGGTCGACCCCCACGTCTCGGCGACGCTGTCCAGCAGGAACATGCCCTGCCCGCAGCCGAGTTCGCGCTCCGTGGGGACGGTGCTGGGTACGGGCAGGGACCAGGGCGCGTCGTCCGTCACGTACACCGTGATCCGCCTCCGGTTGACGGCGACCGTCACGCCGATCCGGTGGGTCCGGGTATGCCGGTGCGCGTTCGTGACCAGCTCGGTTACGCAGAGCTGGGCGTCGTCGGCGAGGGCGTCGTGCCGGCTGACACGAAGGAGCGTGCCGAGGAATTCCCGCGCGATCTTGGGGGCGGCGGCGGTGTTGGGTACGGCGAGTCGGTAGGTCTCACCGCCCTGAGGAGGGTTCGGTGGTACGGGAGTTGGGGTGGCGGTGGGCATGGCGCCTTCTCTCCGCGATCGGTTGCGTTCGGTTGCCGCGTGGTGTGAGTACCGTAACGCATAGTCTCATTAGTGATACACAAGAGGAGCATCCCAGCGACGGTTGAACTACCGTTATGGAGAGGGACACACTGAGACCCGACAGACGGAGAGGTCGATGCCACCGAGGAAAGCGCCTACAGCGCGTCAGCGCCGATTGGGTACCGAGCTGCGCAGAATGCGCGAGCGCGCGGGTCACACGATCGCCGAGGCCGCCGACATACTCGGCACCGACCGGACCACCATCAGCAACACCGAGTCTGGACGGTTCGGTGTGAGCGCTGATCGGGTGCGTACGTGGGCCAACGGCTATCAGTGTCCCGACCCGGCGTACGTTGACGCACTGGCCAACATGGCTGCCGAGCGCGGACAGGGCTGGTGGGAGGAGTACCGCAACGAACTGGTCAACATTGCCCTGGACTTGGCGGAGTTGGAGCACCATGCCGCCGGTATCCGATCCGTGCAGATCATGCATGTGCCCGGTGTGCTTCAGACCGAGGACTACATGCGTGCGGTCTACGAGGGATCCGTGCCGGCGATCAGTCCCGCGCGTCTGCGGCGACGGCTGTCGCATCGGCTGAAGCGCCGGGATGTACTCGACCGCGACAATCCACCGGCGTGCACCTTCCTGATCCACGAGGCGGCGCTGCGGATGGTGTACGGCGGCGTCAAGGTTGCTCGCAACCAGCTCGACTACCTGCTGAGTGAGTCCCATCGGGACAATGTCACGATTCGCGCGATCCCTTTCGCGGCAGGCGGTTTCCCGAACGCCGGTAGTTCGAGCCAGTACCTGTATGGCGTAGTGCCGCAACTCGACACTGTCCAGACGGACACCCCAAGCGGCTCGGCGTTCCTGGACGCGGAAACCCCGCTCGCGAACTGGCGCGCAGTGCTCGACCGCACAGAGGAGTGCTCGCTCGACCCGGACAAGTCGAGAGAGTTCATCCGCACAATCGCAAAGCAACTATGAAGGCGTGAGGAAGATGGAAATCCAATGGCGTAAGTCCTCGAAGTCCGCAGACGACGAGGGCGACTCCTGCCTGGAGTTGGCGGAGCACGACGGCGAGATCCTGATGCGCGAGAGCGACCACCCCGGTGTGGTCATCCACACCACCCGCGTCAAGCTCCGCGCCTTCCTTGAGGGTGCCAAGGAAGGCGAGTTCGACAACTTCGCCTGATCCGAGGTGTGTTCACGACGGGCGGTCCCACCGGCGCAGGTGGGGCCGCCCGTTGGTGGTTCTCGTACCCTTCCGCGATGAGGATCTGGACCGAGCTGCTGGGTCCTCGCCGGGCCGGCCACCTACTGGTAGGCGCCGAAGGGTCGGCAGGATCCCGTATCACTCGTTAGACGTAAAACTCTTGATACGGCTCAGTATCAAACGCTAGCGTTTCTTCATCGCCCCCCACTTCTGCGCCAGTTGGGGAGCGGTTCGAAGGGCTGCCCCCTGCTCGCCGCTCGTCACGCCGGCCGCAGGCAGGGGGCGGCCACCGTGCCGTACGCGGGAGGGAACCGCATGCGTCAACCCGGCCAGACCCTCACCGCCTTCTGGTGCGAGCGAATCGTCTACGAGACGTTCGAGCCCGACAGCGAGGCCCATGTCTCGCGCTGTTCGCGGTCCAACCCGGCCGAGGCCATCCGGGCCATCCGCGTCGACGTGCGCGCGATCAAGGACACCCTGGCACCCGTCGAGCGCGAGCGGGCCCTGCGGTGGACCGGGCCCGGGGGCTCCCTCGGGGCCGTCGCCGCGCTGTACCGGGGGGAGCCGTGCGGGTTCTCGCTCAGCAGCGAGGGGCGGTGGATCGAGTGGACCGTACGCCCGTATCTGGCCTTCGACGTGAGCGGACTGCCGCTTTTGCCCCGCGCGTCGATACGGCACTGACGAGGCCGAAGTCCCATCTGAACGTCCGCCCCGGCCGGTGAGAACCCTGGACAGGTCGAGTGGCCGGGGCGGATGACCAACCCGTGAGGCGTGCGCTTCACGGTTCACCGGTCACGCCGTCGACGGTACGGCGGCGCGGCCTTTCGCGAAAGAGGAGGTCGGCGCCGTGAGCGCACAGACCGTGGACACGTACGAGACGCGACCGCCGGACGCCGCCGGGTGGCGGGGCGTTCCGTTCCGGCACCCGTGGGACGTGGCCGTCGCCGCCGAGGACGACGGCGGCAAGCACGACGGAGGTCCCATGCCTCCCGAGGCCCCGCGTGATCCCGCTCCGAGTGGTGGAAGCGGCAAGTAGCCCCGCCGCTCGGTGAGCGCCCTGGGGTCCGCAGCGCGCGGACCTCAGGGAACTCGTCGTAGAACACGACCTGTTGATCGGCTCGTACGGTCCAACGATGGCCGTGGTGTCACTTGCCGTTGGTCCTGGATTCAGCTCCCGGCGCGAAGGTCGGAGTGATCAGGATCGTGCAGGGCACCGGGGCGCGTTCCCGGTCGTGAGCGGAGGTACCGAGCGTGGTCAGCAATGTGCGGTGGGCCGACCTGCTTCCCTCCGTCGCGACGGACGCGGCGCCCTTCGTGAAGGGGCTCGGGAAGTTCCAGGACAGCCTGGCCGTCTACGGGGTGGGCACGGGCATCGCCGGCCTCGAAGGGCTGAACCAGATCGTGTACGAGGTCCGCGCCGCCCATGCGGTCTGGACGCGACCCGACCAGGAGCACGTCAAACCGAGTCTCACGCGGCTCGCTTTCGGGGTTCTCAACGTGACGGGTTACGGGCTCTACGGCGCCGGTGCCGGTGGGGGCCTCGGCCGGTACGGCACCGGGGGCGGCCTGTTGCTCGTCACCGCCTCCAACGTGCTCAAGCAGCACTTCCTGCCGGCGGAGGAGATGTACCGCCCGGCCGACCCGCGCCCGCTCCTCC
The DNA here is from genome assembly GCF_042870175.1 of Streptomyces sp. NPDC006643. NCBI lineage: Bacteria > Bacillati > Actinomycetota > Actinomycetes > Kitasatosporales > Streptomycetaceae > Streptomyces > Streptomyces sp. NPDC006643. The sequence continues at coordinate 52,045 of NZ_JBIAHA010000007.1, forward strand.
CGCTGCATCGGGGCGATGTCGCCCGCCACGCAAGGGCGTTGACCCCGGTGACACCGGGTCCGGACGATCGCTGGCTGCGGGCCGGTGAGCTGGAGAGCGGCACGGTACGGCCGGCGCCCGCCGCCGAGACCGTGAACTCTGCGGTGGCGTCGGCTGCGGCTGCCGTCGTCGGCGCACCGCGGCGCGGCCGGTCCCGTTCGCTGCCGGTCATCAACTCGGCGCCGCCCGACGGGCACGTGGTGACTCCCTCCCGCCCCAACAGCGCGCGGGGCCCGGCCCGTTAGTGACGTACGTACCGAGACGTACCGGGAGCGGTTGAACCGACCACCACCCCTGACCGTTCTTGCTCAGCAGGCCGGCCGGCAGGCGGGCCGGGCGAAGGGGTGGCAGCGCATGTCCGATGCGAGCAGCATGCACAGCACTGAGGATCGTGATCAGGAGGAGCGCGGGAAAGGGTGGCGTGAGCGGCTGGGCGGACTGGCGCGCGGCGCCCTCAGGACCACGTGGGCGCTGACCAAGGGGGCCGCGCGGTCGCACCTGGCGACGTACGCCGGACTGGCCATGATGGCTGCGGGCGCGATGATGAGCCTCACCGGTGTCGGGGCCGTCGCCGGAGGGCCGTTGATCCTCGCGGGGGCGGCTGTCGCCATGGGATCGACCGCGCTTCGGCGGTCGCACCAGATCGCGCAGGGGCGGGCGGCGGTGGAGGAGGAGGCTGCGTACCGGCGACAGCCCCAGGAAATGATGCAGCAGTCGCCTCCGTCCACGCAGCGCGATCTCGGTGACCCACCGAATCAGGCTCAGACCGAGGGCCGGACCCCGGGCCGGACCGCGGGGCAGACCGCCGCTCCGGCGGCCGACATGAACTTGGACGTGACCGCGCATCTGGCCCGTGCCACCGAGGCGCTCGCACATGTCGTCCAGGCGCTTGCCGCGAACGAGCAGCAGAGGCAGCGGCAGGCGGCGGCCCCTGCCGACCAGGTCCAGGACGTCCGGGAGGTCCGCGAGGCCCGGGAGGCCCGGGAGAGCCAGAGCCGCCCGGCCTGGGACCGCCCGACACCGCTGGTGCGACCGACCGCCGGGGCGACGCGGCACGGAGGCGTGAGAATCCCGATGCCGCTGACGGGGGAGTCGTTGTCGCGCCGGAGGAGCGGGGGCAGTATTTCCAGCAGCTCCTCCGGTGGCTCCTCCAGCGATTCGTACGGCGACTACAACAGCGACTCGAACGCCCCCGGACCTTCCCGGAACCGGTCGAGTCAGCAGCGGCGAGGCAAAGGTCCGTCGAGGGGAATGTGACCGGAATACGCCGCCGCACGAGGCCCTGTCGGTGCCTGATGCGTGCACGTCATACTCGGCTCATGGTTACAGACACAGGCACAACTCCCCCCACCAGTGCTGGACTTGGCCGTCGAGGGATCCTCGCCGGCGCGCTCGCCGTCTCCGCCACCGCCCTCGTCGGTACGGCCTCCGCGACGGCGAGGGCGGCGTCGCCCTCGGCCACCGCGTCGGTCACCGCGTCCGCGAAGGCCCGGCGTGCTCTCGCCCCCGCCGACTGGCTCTCCGGGATCGGCGACTCCACCCCCGTACGGAGCCTGACCCTCCCCGGTACCCACAACTCCGGCGCGCGCAGCGGCGGTCTGTACGTCGCGTGCCAAGGGACCACCATCGCCGAGCAGTTGAACACCGGTGTGCGGTTCCTGGACGTACGCTGCCGGGCGTTCGAGAACGCGTTCCCGATCCACCACGCCGCGTACTACCAGAACCTCAACTTCGACGACGTCCTCACCGCCTGCCGCAACTTCCTCCAGGCGCACCCCTCCGAGACCGTTCTGATGCGCGTCAAGCAGGAGTACTCGACGGAGAGCGACGCCGAGTTCCGGCGGATCTTCGACACCTACCTGGACGGGAAGGGCTGGCGGTCCCTCTTCCGGCTCGACAGCGATCTGCCGACGCTCGGCGAGGCGCGCGGCAAGGTCGTGCTGCTCGCGGACAGCGGCGGGATGCCGGGCGTGCGGTACGGGGACGGCGGCCTCTTCGACATCCAGGACGACTACATGGCCGAGCCGGGCGCCAAGTACCCCAAGATCGCCGACCACTTCCGCAAGGCCGCGAGCCAGCCGGGCAAGCAGTACATCAACTTCGTCAGCACGGCCGCGCTGCTGCCGCCGCGCTGGAACTCCGACCGGCTGAACCCGCAGGTGCACACGCTGCTCGACGGGTCCGAGGGCGCCGGGTGGCGCGGGCTGGGCATCGTGCCGCTGGACTTCCCGGAGACCAGGGGCGGGCTGGTGGACTCCTTGATCCGGCACAACGGCTGAGGTCGCGCGGACCACGACAGGAGACAGCACGATTCGGCCGGGGCCGGCTGTACGGCGGCCCCGGCCGACGCACGTCCGACTCGCGTCCGGCGCACGTCCGACTCGCGTCCGGCGCGATCAGTGCGGGGGAGGCGACGCGTCGGCGCCGGTGGGCTCCGGCCCGGCCAGCCAGGTCCGGAAGCCCGCGAGCGCGGCGGGCCCGTAGTCCTCGTCGACGCTCCGGGCGAGGTCGGCGATGGATATCTCCCGCAGGGCCGCGCGCCAGGCGGCGTCCGCCCCGGCCATCGCGCGCGAGATCGCGCACGGCCGCGTACAGGCCTCCGGCGGTGTGGCCAGCGGGCCCCGCTGACGGATCTCGGTGCATACGAACGCGGGGCGGTCGCCGTCGACGGCGGTGACGACATCGAGGACCGTGATCAGCTCCGGGGCGCGGGTGAGGACGTATCCGCCCGCCTTGCCCTGGACGGAGGTCACGAGACCGGCGCGGGACAGCGCCTGCAACTGCTTGGCGAGATAACTGCCGGAGACGTCATGGGCCTCGGCGAGCCGGGCGGCCGGCACCGGGTCGGTCCCCGTGGTCAGTACGACGCAGCAGTGCAGCGCCCATTCGACGCCACCTGACAACTTCATCGATCGTACCTCCCGCCCTCGTCCGGCCGCTTGCCGCAAGCCGCGCGCCGCGCCGCAAGCGGTCAAGCCGCATGCCGCTTGACTCGGACAAAGACTATCCGACTAATATCTCGGACAAGAAATATCCGAGTTATGGGTCCGCGTGAAAGGCGGCAGAGATGAAGCTCACGGTGATCGGCGGTACCGGGCTGATCGGTTCGCAGGTGGTCGACAAGCTGACCGAGGCGGGGCACGAGGCCGTGCCCGCGGCGCTGTCCACCGGCGTCGACCTGGTCAGCGGGAAGGGGCTGGACGCGGCGCTGGAGGGCGCCGAGACCGTGATCAACCTGGCGAACTCGCCGACGTTCGACGAGGCGTCCCTGGACTTCTTCCGGACCTCGATGGACAACCTGCTCGCCGCGGGGGCGAAGGCCGGTGTCCGGCACCAGGTCGTCCTGTCCATCGTCGGCGTGGACCAGGTGCCGCGGTTGGACTACTACCGGGCCAAGGCCCTCCAGGAGCAGCTGCTGCGGCAGGGGCCGACGCCGTACTCGATCGTGCGCGTGACGCAGTTCTTCGAGTTCATGGACGCGGTGCTGTCCTGGAGTTCCGACGAGCGGACCGTACGGCTGCCCGCCACGCGTATCCAGCCGATCGCCGCCGCCGACGTCGTGGCCGCGGTGGTGGAGGTCGCGACCGGCGCGCCGCTCGGAGGAATCCGGAACGTCGCCGGTCCTGACGTCTTCCCCCTTGAGGAGCTGGGCCGGATCACCCTTGCCGCGAAGGGGGACGCGCGGACGGTCGTGACGGACGATCAGGCCGGGATGTTCGCGGCCGTCGACGGAGACGTACTCCTCGCCGGTCCGGACGCGCGCCTGGCGACGACGCGCTACCGGGACTGGGTCGCCGAGAGGCGCTGACAAGCCGCTGGTAGCCGCTTACGACTTCCCGGCCGCGCGCTCGGACGCCCCGCGCTCGGACGCCGCGCGCTCGGACGCCGGGCGGCGGCGCAGACCGGTGGCGGCCGGGTCGACGGCCGGCGGGACGTACGCCGTGTCCAGCGTCCCGACGTCCGTGCCCGGGGCCACGATGCCGTCGATCCGGTCGAGAAGACCGTCGTCGAGCGTGGTCCCGGCGCCCGCGAGGAGGTCGTCCAGGTGGGCCATGGTGCGCGGCCCGATGATCGCCGAGGTGACGCCGGGGTGGGCGATCACGAAGGCCGTCGCCAGATGCGTCAGCGGCATACCGGCCTCCTCGGCGAGAGGGATGAGCTGTTCGACGGCGTCGAGCCGGCGCTCGTCGCTCAGATGCTTGAAACCGAAGCCCGCCCGGTGGGTGGTGGCCTCCTGGCCCTTGCGGTAGCGGCCGGTGAGCAGGCCGCCCGCGAGGGGGCTCCAGACGAGGGCGCCCATCCCGTAACGCTCGCAGACCGGCAGCACCTCGCGCTCGATGGCGCGGTTGAGGATCGAGTACGTCGGCTGCTCGGTGCGGAACCGCGCCAGTCCGCGCCGCTCGGCGACCCACTGCGCCTCCACGATGTCGGAGGCGGGGAAGGAGGACGCCCCGATGGCCCGGACCTTGCCCGCGCGCATCAGATCGGTGAGGGCGGAGAGGGTCTCCTCCACGTCGGTGTCCGGCGCGGGCCGGTGGATCTGGAACAGGTCGACATGGTCGGTGCCGAGCCGGCGCAGCGAGTCGTCCAGCGCGCGGGTCAGCCAACGGCGGGAGCCGCCCTGCTGGTTGGGGTCGTCGCCCATGGGGAGGCGGGCCTTGGTGGCGAGTACGACGTCGTCCCGGCGCCCGCCCTTGAGCGCCTTGCCGACGATCTCCTCGGACTCGCCGCGTGAGTAGGCGTCGGCGGTGTCGATGAAGTTGATGCCCGCGTCGAGGGCCTTGTGGATGATGCGGACGGAGTCGTCGTGGTCGGGGTTGCCGATGGCGCCGAACATCATCGCGCCCAGGCAGTAGGGGCTGACCTTGATGCCGGTGCGGCCGAGTGTGCGGTAGTGCATGGTGCTCCTCCGTGGCGCGATACGCTGAAGTAAGCGGAACGGTGTTCCGTTGAGATCGACGATACGGAACATTGTTCCGCTTAGCAAGGAAGGGGTGGCCGTGAACGACGTCCCGACGAGTGTGGGGCAGCCCCGGCCGCCCCGGCAGGCTGTACGCGCCGACGCGCGGCGCAGCATCGACGCCCTGCTCACCGCCGCCGCCGAGGTGTTCTCCGCATCCGGCGTGGACGCCCCCGTACGGCAGATCACCGCCAAGGCGGGCGTCGGCGCCGGCACCCTCTACCGGCACTTCCCGCAGCGCTCCGACCTCATCGCGGCGGTCTTCCGCCACGAGGTCGACGCCTGCGCCGACGCGGCGCCCGCCCTCGCGGCGGAGTACGGCCCGGCCGAGGCACTGGCCCGCTGGCTCCGGCGCTTCGCGGGCTTCATCGCCACCAAGCGCGGCCTCAGCGCCGCGCTGCACTCGGGGGACCCGGCGTACGGCAGCCTGCCCTCGTACTTCCAGGACCGTTTCGTGCCGGTGCTCGGCGGACTGCTCGGCACGGCGGCGCGGGCCGGCGAGATCCGCTCCGACGCCGATCCGATGGACCTGCTGCGCGCGGTCGGCAACCTGGCGCTGCCGGCGGGTGACGAGAACGACGACCACACGCAGCGCATGGTGGCTCTGCTGGTGGACGGGCTGCGTTACGGCGCGGGTGCGAGTGCGGGTGCGGGTACGGGTACGGGTACGGGCGCGGAATAGCAGTCCCGCGCGCGCTGAACAGCCCCGCAGGCTCCGTCAGTTCCGGCTGTTCTCCCAGGCTCGGAAGTGGGGGAGGGCCAGCAGGGCGACCACCGTGGCGGCGGCGAAGAGGGCGCCGGCCACGAGGAACGGCGTCCGCAGACCGAGCGCGTCGGCGAGCAGGCCGCCCAGCAACGCCCCGAGGGCCAGCCCGGCGAAGGACATCAGCCGGGTCACGGAGATCACGCGTCCCCTCAGCGGATCGGGGGTGGCCTTCTGCCGTACGGAGGCGGCGAGGACGTTCCACAGGGCGGCATGCCCGATGTACGCGGCGAGGGCGACGGCGACCACGACGACGTTCCCGGTCATCGGGACCACGGCGAACGAGGCGGCCCCGACGCCGAGCGCCACCGCGATCGCCCCGCCGTACCCGAGCCGCCGCCGGAGCGGTCGCGCGCACGCGGCCCCGACGAGACCGCCGAGGGCGGACGCCGACAGCAGCAGACCGTACGCGACGGGGTCCAGGCCCAGCACGTCCTTCGCGTACAGCACGAGGTACGAGAAGGGGATCATGTAGCCGACACTGGCGAGCGTGCCGATGAGTACCGTCGTCCGTACGACCTTGTGGTGCCAGGTCCACGACATGCCCTGCCGGATCTCCGCCCGGACGCCCGTGGGGGCGGCGCCGGTGGGGACGCCGGTTTTCGTGGCCCGGTAGTCACCCTTGAGAAGGAAGAAGCCGACGCCCGCCGCCAGAAAGGCGAGGGCGCTGACCCCCGGCGCCCAGAAGGCGGCCACGCCGAACAGCACCCCGCCGAGCGGCGGTCCGACGAACTCGTCGACGACGAGTTGCGTACCGGTGAGCCGCGAGTTGGCGCGGTCCAGCCCACCGGCACCGTCCGGAACGGCCTGCGGGAGCACGGCGAAGACCGTGTTGTCCGACAGGGTCTCGATGACACCCATGATCACGAAGACGCCGTAGAGCGCGGCGAGTGTGACCGTGTCCGTGGCCACCAGGACCGTGAGGACGCCGAAGAGCACGGCACGGGAGAAGTTGGACGCGTACAGCAGCACGCGCCGGTCCCGGCGGTCGATGAGGACGCCGAGACCGAGGACGGCGAGGATTCTCGGGACGGAGTACGCGAGGGGCAGACCGGCGATCGCCGCCGGAGAGTCGGTCAGCCGCGCCGCGAGGAGCGGCAGCGCGACGAAGGTGATGCCGTCGCCGAGGTTCGAGGCACCGCTCCCGGCCCAGATCCGCCGGTACTCCGCACCAAGGCTCACGCGTGCCTCCCGTGACGACGATGGACCGTGTCGCCTTGAGCGGCAAGGGAGTTACCGTTCCGCGCCGTACCGAGACCGGGGTCGTGTGTGTGGGACTTTCCGGATCCGACCTACTGCGCGTTCAGGTCCGGTGGCGGGGTGGAGGCTCCCGGGATGCGGATCGCGGCCACCGTGCCGCCGCCCGCCGCGCGGCGCAGGGCGATCTCGCCGCCCGTCTGCTGCACCGTGCGCGCGACGATCGACAGGCCGAGGCCCGAGCCCGGCAGCGCGCGAGCCGACGGGGAGCGCCAGAAGCGTTCGAAGACGTGCGGGAGTTCGTCGGGCGGGATGCCGGGGCCGTGGTCCCGTACCGTCAACTCGCCCTGGGCGCTGAGCGCGACCTCGATGGCCGCGCCCGGCGGGCTGAACTTGACCGCGTTGTCGAGGACGTTGACCAACGCCCTTTCCAGCGCGGAGGGTTCGGCCCGTACGTACCAGGGGCGCAGCGCCACCTCTATCGTCAGATCCGGTCCGCGCAGACGGGCGCGCTCCAGGGCGCTCTCCACGATCGTGTGCAGGGCGACGACCTGGAGCGGGCGCGGGTCGGGGGCGTCGGGGCGGGACAGCTCCTGGAGGTCGCCGATCAGCGCGGCCAGCTCCGTCATCTGCGCCTTCACCGATGCCATCAGCGCCGTACGGTCCTCCGGGGGGATCGCGCGGCCGGTCTCGTCGCTGCGGGCGAGCAGTTCGACATTCGTACGCAGGGAGGTCAGCGGCGTACGCAACTCGTGCCCCGCGTCGGCGATGAGCTGCGCCTGGCGGTCGCGCGAGGAGGCGAGCGCGGCCGTCATGGAGTTGAAGGAGCGGGAGAGGCGGGCGATCTCGTCCTCGCCCTCGGCCGGGATGCGCAGGCTCAGGTCCTCGGTCCGCGCGACGTGCTCGACCGCACGGGTCAGCCCGTCGACCGGCCGCAGACCGGTCCTGGCGACCCAGAGACCGGCGGCGCCCGCGCCGATGACACCGGCGCCGGCGACGGCGGTGAGCAGCAGGGCGAGCCGGTTCAGGGAGGCGTCGATCTCGCCGAGGGGGCGGGAGATGGAGACGGCGATCGGCTCGCCGGTCAGCGCGATGCGACCGGGCGTGGTGTGGACACGCACCGGGGCGCCGTCGTCGGTGGTGGAGCTGTGCAGGGAGCTGGGCTCCGACCCGCGCGCGACGGCGATGTCGGAGGGCTGGACCTTCACCGGCTTCGAGGAGGCTTCCACGCACCGGTTGCCTTCGCCGCCGACGATCTGGATGTAGGCGAACCCCGGCGTGATCGTGTCCGGGGGAGTCGCGCCCGTACCGCACCGGTTGGCCATGTTCTGCACGACGTTCGGGGGCGCCGTGGTGTTGCGGAGCGAGTTGTCCAGCTCCGACTCCAGCTGGGCGCGGGTCAGCAGCCAGCACGCGACGGCCGCCGCCGCGACGGCCACGGCGACGGCGGTGGCGACGAGCATCGCGAGGCGGGAGCGGAGCGGCAGCGTACGCAGGCGCCGGGCGAGCGAGGTCACTCGGCGCCGCCGTGTTGTCCGCCGCCGTGTCCGCCGGGGTGTCCGCCGGGGTGTCCGGCGGCGGGGGAGCCGGAGCCTTCGGCGCGCAGCGCGTAACCCACCCCGCGCACCGTGTGTACGAGGCGCGGCTCGCCGCCGCTCTCCGTCTTGCGCCGCAGATACATCACGTACACGTCCAGCGAGTTGGAGCTGGGCTCGAAGTCGAAGCCCCAGACGGCCTTCAGGATCTGCTCACGCGTCAGCACCTGGCGCGGGTGGGCGAGGAACATCTCAAGGAGGGTGAATTCGGTACGGGTCAGCTCGACCCGGCGCGTGCCGCGCGTGACCTCGCGCGTCGCGAGGTCCATCCGCAGATCGGCGAAGGCGAGGACGTCGTCCTGCGGCAGCTCGCCGCCCGCCGTGCCCGCGTACGAGCTGCGCCGCAGCAGCGCGCGGATCCGGGCGAACAGCTCGTCCAGCTCGAACGGCTTCACCAGATAGTCGTCGGCGCCCGCGTCGAGCCCGGTGACCCGGTCGCCGACCGTGTCGCGGGCCGTGAGCATCAGGATCGGCACGGTGGAGCCGGTGGCGCGCAGCCGGCGGGCCGCCGTCAGCCCGTCCATGCGCGGCATCTGGATGTCGAGCACGATCAGGTCCGGCTGGTAGGCGGCGGCCTTGGTGAGCGCGTCGACACCGTCGACGGCGACCTCGGTCCCGTATCCGTCGAAGGCGAGGCTGCGTTGCAGCGCCTCACGGACGGCCGGTTCGTCGTCGACGATCAGGACGCGCTGCGGATCGCCTTCGGCGGGGCTCATGTCGTCGCTCTTCCTCTGCACGGCTTCTGTCTCTGGCACTTCAGCCTCGCACGTCGGACGGGCCCTAGTCGCTGTTCCCGGCCCGCAGCGCGCTCAGGTCGGCCTTGACGGTGTTGACCGGAATGGAGAAGCCGAGACCGACGCTCCCGGCCGACGAACTGTCGCCGCTGGAGCCGCTCGCCGAGAACATGGCCGAGTTGATGCCGATGATCTCGCCGTTCATGTTGATCAGCGCGCCGCCGGAATTGCCCGGGTTGAGCGAGGCGTCGGTCTGGATCGCCTTGTACGTGGTCGTGGACGAGCCCGTGTCGCCGTTGAACTGCTGACCCCCGAACTCGAACGGCCACTGGCCGCCGCCCCCGCCGCCCTGCTGCTGTTGCCGCTGACCCTGGTCCTGCTCCTTCGACACGGTGACATCCCGGTCGAGCGCGGAGACGATACCGCTGGTCACGGTGCCGGTCAGCCCCTCGGGGGAGCCGATGGCCACGACCTCGTCGCCGACCTTCACGCTGTCGGAGTTGCCGAGGGCGGCCGTCTTGAGGCCGCTCGCGCCCTGGAGCCTGATGAGGGCGAGGTCCTTGTCGGGGCTGGTGCCCACGACGTCGGCGGTGTACGTCTTACCGGTGCTGAGCTGCACCTTCACCGTCTGCGCGCCCGCGATGACGTGGTTGTTGGTGATGATCTCGCCGTCGCTCGTGATGACCACACCGGAGCCGGTGGACTGCCCGGAGTTGGACGCCGCCTGGATCTCCACGATGGCGGGGGAGACGGCCGCCGCTACACCCGCGACGGTGCCCTTGCTGCTCTGCGAGACGGTGGTCCCGGTGGCGACGGTGCCCGCGGTAGTACTGGAGCCGTTGTCGGTCAGCGTCGCGGTCAGCGCGGCGGTCCCGCCCCCGACGACGGCCGCGACGAACGCGGCGGCGGCGAGCAACGCGACGGGCCGCCTGGCCCGCCGCGCATGCGCCCCACTCTGCGCGGGAGCGCCGGCACCCCACCCCCACGCGGGGTGCCCCGGCTGCGCGTGCTGCCCCGCGGCCTGCGGGTCGTACGAAGGCGGCGGCGGGTACGCCTGCCCGCCACCGATGCCGGAGTCCTGCTGCTGATTCGCGTCTTCGTCGCCGCTGCGGCGGTAGTTGTCGGTCATGTCTTCGACAATCCGCCCGCCAGATGAGAGCTGTCTGAGTGCCCGCTGAGAACCACGGCAAAATCCCGTATGCCCCATATAAAGAACCCCGGGGCACTACTGGGGCGGGGCGTCAGTCACCGTGCCTCAGCTCGGCTCGGCGTCGGTGGGCCACCACACCGCCCACACCAGCTTCCCCACGCCGACCCGGTCGGAGACACCCCACGCGTCGGCCAGCGCGTCCACGATGAGGAGGCCGCGCCCGTCGCACGCGTCCAGCTCCGCCGCCCGGCGGCGCGGTCGCCGGGCGGACGCGTCGTGTACCTCGATCCGCAGGCCGTCGGGGGCGGGACGGCCCATCGGCAGAAACCGGGTCTCGATCTCTCGGCCGGACGGCACGCGCGCATGCCGCACCGCGTTCGTGACCAACTCCGACAGTACGAGCGCCGCCGAGTCCTCCAGCGTCGACAGCCCCCAACCGGTGAGCGCCTTGCGCAACTCAAGGCGCGCCAACCCCACGGCACTCGGATGCCGCCGCCACCGGAGTACCACGGCCCCGTCGTCGACATGCCCCATCAGTCGACCTCCCCGATCAGGCGACGCGACAACCGCTCGAAGTGTCGAGCGACGACCTCACTCATTGATCACTCCCCTCTGATGCGGTGTCCGTGCGCGCCGAGGTGCGACGTACCTCCGCCTGGGCTGAGATGTACGATCGGCAGAACCGTACTGCTATTCACGAAAAGCAGCAAGATTACGCCCAGGGGGAGGGCCGGTTGAGTCGCTTACTGTGTAAAGCGGCAAGGTCGGATCCCCGTCAGCGACACAGGAGGACGTCATGAGCGCCGACGCCTGGATCAGCTCCTCGATGCCGTATCTGACGCCGCGCCGCGACGGCCAACCTGACGCGTGGGGGGCCGAGTTGGCGGCCCGGGGGCGGCGGGGCGGGCAGCGGATCGTGAGTGCGGGTGAGGTCGCCGCGTCCCGTGAGGTGGCCGGGCTGCTGGGGATCGCCCCGGGCGAGGCCGTCGTCGTGCGACGGCGGGTGATGGTCCTGGAGGACGTGCCCTGCGAGCTGACGGACACCTACTACCCCGTGTCCATCGCGCGCGGCACACGTCTCGCCGGCCCGGCGAAGATCCCTGGGGGCGCGGTGACCCTCCTGGCCGAACTGGGACACAGCGGCGTACGCGTCCAGGAAGACGTAACCGCCCGCATGCCTGGCGAAGAGGAGCGCGAAGCGCTCCGTACCGAGCCGGGTGAGCCGGTGCTCCGGCTGGTCCGGGTCACCTTCGACGCCGCCGACCGGCCCATCCAGGCCGATGTGATGACCATGCCCGCGCACCGGCAGCGGCTGCGCTACGAGATCGGGATCGGATGACAACCGTGCCGCGCACCGACGAGAACGGGTACGACCGGCGCTCGCTCCACGAGCGGATCGCCGCCGATCTGCGTGACGAGATCATGACCGGGGATCTCGCTCCCGGCGCCAGCCTGCCGTCCACCGCGCGGCTCAAGGAGAGATTCGGCGCCTCGAACGCCACGGTGCAGAAGGCGCTCCAACTCCTGAAGAGCGAGCGTCTGGTGGTCGGCCGAGCGGGCGCTTCCGTGACCGTGCGCGAGCACCGGCAGTTGACCGTACGCCCCGCCTCCTCTATGGCTACGGCCGCGACCGGCGACGACCCCTACCCCTGGCTCGCCGAGACCGCGAAGCGCGGCGGCGAGGCCCGGAGCACACTCCTCGCTGTCTCGGAGGTGACGCCGCCGGCGGATGTCGCGGCGGCCCTGCGCCTACCGGCCGACGGCACAGCGGTTCTCCGACGCCAGGTGATCACCCTCGACGGCGACCCGGTGGAGTTGGTGCACGCCTACTACCCGCCGGACATCGCGCGGGGCACCCCGCTGGCGGAACAGCGCCGGATCAAGGGCGGAACTCCCACCCTGCTGACGGCACTCGGCCACGCGCCCCGGCTCAGCGTCGACCATGTCTCCGCGCGCATACCGACGCAGGAGCAGTACGAAGCACTGCAACTGCCCGGCGCTCTGCCCGTGTTGCGCACACTGCGCGTGGTGTACGGCGCCGACGAGCGGCCCGTCGAGGTCACCGTGATGGCCAAGGCGGGCCATCTCTACGAGTTGCGGTACGAGTTCACACCGCAGTGACCCCGTCAGAGAGGCGGCGCCGGTCAGCTCAGCTCAGATCGGCTCACCTCACCTCACCTCGCCTCGGCGAGGCGGAGGGCGTCCGGGCCGGACGGGAAGCGGAGTTGGCCCGTGGTGTCGTGGACCGCGTGCCAGATCGTTTCGGCGACGTCGCTCTCCTCGGTGAACACGTCCTGGGCGGTGAACTCGGCCATGGTCCGTTCCACGAACGGTGCGTACGGCGGCGGGACCAGTTCGGTCAGGGCGCCGCCGGCCGTTGCCTTGGCCGCGAAGTTCGTCGTCAGGCAGGCGCCCGGCTCGACCGTCTTCGCCCGGACGCCGAAGGGCGCCAGTTCAAGGGCGAGGGACGAGGTGAATCCCTCGACTGCCATCTTGCTCGCCTTGTAGATCGCCGAGAGCGGCATGTGGCCCAGCACCACGCTGGAGGTCACATTGACCACCACGCCGGATCCGCGCTCCCGGAACTGGGGGAGCACCGCCTGTGTCGTCGCCATGACGCCGAACGTGTTGGTGTCGAAGACCTCACGCACCCGGCTCATCGGGGTCCCTTCGAACACGCTGATCGAGGGGATGCCCGCGTTGTTGACCAGGGCGTCGACGGGGCCGGCGGTCTCGAACGCCGCGGTGACGCTCTCGGGATCGGTGACGTCGAGTTCGACGATGCGCAGCCGGTCCGACTCCGGCAGGACGTCCGGACGCCGCTTGCGCATCGTCGCGACGACGTTCCATCCCCGCGAGTGGAAGTGGAGCGCGGTCGCCCGGCCGTATCCGGACGAGGTGCCGGTGATCAGGACTGTCTTCATGGTGTGCCCCTCTGGGATCTGTGCTCGGCAGATACATTCCTGCTTCTCGGGAGAAGCTGGTGATCCCATTGGAACGCCCTGGGCTGCGGTGATGATAGAGCTATCCTCGCCGCCCCTAGCACGATCCTCTCGCAGTGAGCGCGCTCAGGTCACGGCACCCGCAGGAGTGCGTACGGCGCCGCGCAGGCGCGCCGCGTCCTGACTCGGCGGTGAGCCGAACTGGCGGCGGTACTCGCGGCTGAACTGCGACGGGTTGTCGTAGCCCACGCGGAGGCCGACGCCTGTCACATCCCCGGGGTGGGTGGCGAGCAGCAGCCGGGCCTCCTGGAGCCGGATCTGTTTCTGGAACTGGATGGGGCTCATCGCCGTCACCGCCTGGAAGTTGCGGTAGAACGCGGAGGCGCTCATACCGGCCAGGCGTGCCACGTCCTCGACCCGGAAGGGCTCGGCGTAGTGCTCGCGAATCCAGCGCACGGCCCGGGAGACATGGCTGAGGCCGCTGTCGGCGAGGCCGAGCTGGCGCACCGCCGCGCCCTGCTCGCCGGTGATCAGGCGCCACAGGATCTCGCGCTTGACCAGCGGGGCCAGCACCGCCCGGTCGCGGGGTTCGTCGAGCAGGCGCAGCAGCCGGACCACCGCGTCGAGCAGCGCGGGCGGGGCGTCGCCGACGGCGATGCCCGACGGTGTGCCCGGCCCGGTTCGCGGGGTGTCACCGGGCCCCGCCTGGAGGAGGAGTTCGGCGACGGCGGACGGTTCCAGCAGGAGCCCGAAGCCGAGGGCCGGCTGCTCGGGCTCGACCCGCAGGAACTGACCGGTCACGGGCAGGTCGACGGAGGCCACCAGGAACTGCCCGGGGCCGTACTCGTACACCCGGTCGCCCAGCGCGAGCCGTTTCGCCCCCTGGGCGATGACGGCGAGCACCGTGCCGGACATGGAGGGCGCGGGCGGATCCGCCCGGTCGATCTTCGAGATGAGTACGCCGTCGACGGCGGTGGTCCAGTCGCGGCGGGCGTGCCGGGTCAGCAGGCTGCGGAACTCTTCGAGGGACATGTCTCCATTGCAGCACCATTTCCCGAAGCGATCCTCAAGGATGCGAGGATTGTGCAAGCGCAAGGCAGGATAGCTCTAACATCGTCGCAGGTCAGAGCGGTTCAATGGAATCAGTTCACTCCACCACCGAGGAGAGGTTCCCATGATCGCCACCTACGGATTCAACGCCACCCTGACCGCCCGCACCGGGATGGGCGACCGCCTGGTCGAGCTGCTGCTCACCGGTCTGGACGAGGGCAGTCCGGGCGCGAGCGAACACTGTCTCGTCTACCTCGTCTCGCGGTCCGCCTCGGATCCCGACGTCGTCCACGTCACCGAGGGCTGGAGCAGCGAGGAGGACCACCACCGGGTCTTCGCCGGTGAGGCCGCCCAGCTCATCGTGGCGCAGATCGACGGACTGCTGGCAGCGGAGTCCGAGTACACCGACTACGTACCGGTCCGCGGCAAGGCGGCCTTCTGACCTTCTGACCTCTGACCTTCTGACGGCCGGACGTTCCCACGACCCGCCCCGTCCGAACCCCACTAGCCCCGTCCGAACCCCGTCCGCTGGAAGGCCGACAGCCATGACCACCACAGCCCGCCCCGCCCTCGACCCCGAACTCCGCGCCCTGCTCGCCGACATGCCGCTGATGTCCCGGCTCGACCCTCACGTACTCGCGCAACTGCGCCAGTACCCCTCGCCCCCCGTCGACTCCCTCCTCGCCCACCGGAACGCCGGCCTGCGCGACATCACCGTGCCGGCCGAGGACGGCACAGTGATCCGTCTGTCCGTCTTCACCCCCACCCACCACGACCCCACCACCCCGGCCCCTTGCGTCTACTGGATGCACGGCGGTGGCATGGTCATGGGCGACCGGTTCTCGCAGATCGACATCCCGCTGGAGTGGCTGGACGAGTTCGGCGCGGTCGTGGTCTCCGTGGACTACCGGCTCGCCCCGGAGGCCACCGGCACCACCCTCGTAGACGACTGCTACCAGGGACTGCTCGGAGTCGTCGAGCACGCCGCCGAACTGGGCGTCGACCCCGCCCGGATCGTCGTCGCCGGCGCCAGCGCGGGCGGCGGCCTCGCCGCCGGTGTCTCTCTGCTCGCCCGCGACCTGGGTACCCCGGCGATCGCCGGGCAGTTGCTGATCTGCCCGATGCTCGACCACCGCAACAGCACGGTCTCCAGCCGCCAGTTCTCCGGTGACCCCGGGGTCTGGACGCGCGAGATGAACGAGTTCGGGTGGCGCTCCGTCCTTGGCGGTCTCACCGGCGACGAGGTGCCCGCGTACGTCTCACCCGCGCTGGCCGAGGATCTTTCGGGCCTGCCGACCACCTACATCGACACCGGGTCCGCCGAAGTGTTCCGGGACGAGGACACCGACTACGCCTCCCGTATCTGGGCAGCCGGCGGCCAGGCCGAACTCCATGTCTGGGCAGGGGGATTCCACGGATTCGACGCCCTGTACCCGCAGGCGCGGATCTCGGCGACGGCCCGCCGCACCCGCACCCGCTGGCTCGCCCGACTGCTGCGCCCGGCGTGAACCCCGCCAAGCCCCGTGGGGTCCGAGGCGTCCCGCCCGCTCAGGCGCAGCCGCAGGACCGCCGCACGATCAGGGCCGACGGGAACTGCTTCACCCGTTCCCGGCGCGACCCGGCCACCCGCAGACCGTCGTCCAGCACCAGATCCACCGCGGCCCGCGCCATCGCCGGGCGGTCCGAGGAGACCGTCGTCAGGGGCGGGTCCGTGAGGGCCGCCTCCTTGACGTTGTCGAAGCCCGCCACCGCCAGCTCGCCGGGCACGTCGATCCGCAGCTCGCGGGCCGCGCGCAGGACGCCGATCGCCTGGTCGTCGGTGGAGCAGAAGATCGCCGGCGGGCGGTCGGGGCCCGCCAGCAGCTTCAGGGCCACGTCGTACGCGTCGTAGCGGTTGTACAGCGCCTTGAAGAGGCGGCCCTCCGTCGACAGACCGGCCTCCCGCATCGCGCGGCGCCAGCCCTCGACGTGGTCGGTCACCGGGTCGCCGACGACCGGGGTCGACTCGACGCCGCCCAGGCACGCCACGTACGGATAGCCGTGCTCCAGCAGATGCCGGGTGGCGAGCTGGGCGCCGCCGATGTCGTCGGTGACGACCGCGACGTCGTCGATGCCCTCGGGGCGTTCGTGGAGCAGTACGACACGGGCGTCCCACGCCTCTATCTCGGCGGCGGCGCGTTCGCTCGGACCCTGGCTGACCAGGATCAGGCCGGACACCCGCATGCCGAGGAAGGCCCGCAGATAGTGGACCTCGCGCTCGTTGCGGTAGTCGGAGTTGCCGACGAGCACCATCTTTCCGCGCTCGGCGGCGGCCTGTTCGACCGCGTGCGCCATCTCCGCGAAGAACGGCTGGCGCGCGTCGGGCACGACGACCCCTATGAGGTCGGTGCGCCGCGACGCCATCGCCTGCGCGACCCGGTCGGGCCGGTAGCCCAGCTCCTTGATCGCGGCGAGTACACGCTCGCGCGTGGCCGGGGCGACCGGCCTCGGTCCGTTGTTGATGACGTAACTGACGACCGCGGTCGAAGTCCCCGCCAGTCGTGCCACGTCGTCCCGCGTCACCTTGGCCACGCGCGGCAGTCTACGCGGGGTGACCTACCTCCCGGCAGGCCGTACGGCCCCTTCGCGTACCTCGGACGTGTCGGCCGAATGCGTGGTGTCGTCATCCGGCCGTTCCGCGGGCCTCGACGCCTGCGCCTTCGCGGCCGCTTCGGCGATGGCTTTCGCCTTCGCCTCCTCCGCCGCGCGCTCGACCTTCTCCGGAGTGACGAAGCGGTAACCGACGTTGCGGACCGTCCCGATCAGCGACTCGTGCTCCGGACCGAGCTTCGCGCGCAGCCGTCGTACGTGCACGTCGACCGTCCGCGTACCGCCGAAGTAGTCGTAACCCCACACCTCCTGGAGCAGCTGCGCCCGCGTGAAGACCCGGCCGGGGTGCTGGGCCAGATACTTGATCAGCTCGAACTCCTTGAAGGTCAGGTCCAGGACCCGTCCCTTCAGCTTCGCGCTGTAGGTCGCCTCGTCCACCGAGAGATCACCGTTGCGGATCTCCATCGGGGAGTCGTCGGTCGAGATCTGCTGGCGTCCGGTGGCCAGCCGCAGCCGCGCCTCGACCTCGGCCGGGCCCGCGCTGTCGAGCAGGACGTCGTCGATGCCCCAGTCGGCGGTGACGGCGGCGAGGCCGCCCTCGGTCACCACCAGGACCAGCGGGCAGCCGGGTCCGGTGGACCGCAGCAGCTGGCACAGCGACCGCGCCTGGGGCAGGTCGCGTCGGCCGTCGATCAGTATGACGTCGGCACCCGGTGTGTCCACGAGAGCCGGACCCTCGGCCGGAGCCACCCGCACGTGGTGCAGAAGGAGTCCGAGAGCGGGCAGCACCTCCGTCGACGGCTGGAGGGCGTTGGTGAGCAGCAGCAGAGAACTCATCGCCGCCCACCTGCCCGGGTCGGACAATCTTCATGCGTCTGCGTCGTTGGCTCGCCCATTACGTCGCCCATTACGTCGGTTCCTCCTCGGTCCCTGCAAGGGGGCACCTCCCACACCCGGAAGGGAG
This sequence comes from Streptomyces sp. NPDC006643, assembly GCF_042870175.1. Classification (NCBI taxonomy): domain Bacteria; kingdom Bacillati; phylum Actinomycetota; class Actinomycetes; order Kitasatosporales; family Streptomycetaceae; genus Streptomyces; species Streptomyces sp. NPDC006643. The sequence continues at coordinate 70,028 of NZ_JBIAHA010000007.1, forward strand.
TGGGGGCGTATGCGGCACCGCTGACCGTCCCGCGCCCTGGGGGCGGAAAGCGCAAAAGGACCCGGGGGCTACATTGCCCGGATCCTCTTCCGCAGCAGAATAACCCACATGTGCTCAGTGTCAGAGGGTGCGGACACTGGGTCATCCGCCGGCGCACCCCGCGGCCGAGGGCTCCGATGCCGTGGCGGGTCTGGGGATCGGCCATCATGGAGGGCCGACGGAACGCGCCGGATTTCAACGGGAATATTGCCGAGAAATTAGCGGAAGGAGTCGCCATGGCAGCGGGAACCATCCGCTACTGGGCTGCGGCCAAGGCGGCGGCGGGGCTCGCCGAGGAGCCCTACGCGGCGGACAATCTGGCTCAGGCGCTCGACGCCGTGCGCCAGAAGCACCCGGGTGAGCTGGTCCGCGTACTCCAGAGGTGTTCGTTCCTGGTCGACGGTGACCCCGTGGGGACCCGCGGGCATGAGACCGTACGGCTTGCCGAGGGCGGCACGGTCGAAGTGCTCCCGCCGTTCGCAGGAGGGTGAACAGCAGAGCATGAGCGACGACCAGTACTACCAGCGTCCGCGTGATCCGCAGCAGGGCTACGGGCAAGGTCAGCAGGGCTACGGGCAGGGCCAGCAGGGCTACGGACAGAGTTACGGCTCCGAGCCCCACCCGCAGCAGCAGTACCCCCAGCAGCAGTACGGGCAACAGCAGTACGGCCAGCAGCAGTACGGGCAGCAGGGGGACCCGCAGCAGTACGGGCAGCAGCACGCGCAGCAGCCGTACCAGGAACCCGCCAACACCCAGGACGCGCAGACCTGGCAGGGCCAGACCTGGGACACCCAGTACCAGCCGCAGGTCCAGCACCAACCTCAGCAGCACCAGCCCCAGCACCGACCTCAGCCGCACCCGCACCAGGTCGCCGCCGAGACCGCCTACCTGCCGCAGCAGTCCGGCGCGCACCCGCTGCCGCCCGAGACCCCGGCCCCCGCGCCGGCCCAGGCCCCGGCCGCCACCCCCGCCGCGGCCCCCGACAGCTACAGCCCGCCCACCACCATGGGCAACGCCCGCATCACCGACGCCCAGCGCGCCCGCGCCGAGGGGCGGTCGCCGATCATTCCGCCCGGCGCCCAGCCCGCCGGGCTGACCGCCGTGCTGGGCCTGTTGCTCGCGGGCGGCGCGGCCGTGGGGCCGTACGCGCTCCTCGTCCCGCTCGTGATCCTCCAGGCCGTCACCGCCGCCGGCTGGTTCCGGCTGAACGGCATGTGGCCCGCCCGTCAGGGCATCGCGCTCGCCTTCGCCGGGGCGCTCGTCGCCGATGTCGCGGTGCTCGCCGTCGACGACGAGTACGCGCTCCCGGCGATCCTCGGCACGCTCGGCGCGTGGGTCCTGCTCACGGTCGTGCTGCAACTGCGCAGCTACGCGGGCGCCGACGAACGCATGCAGGGCCTGATGGCCACCGTCGCCTCCGCCGCGCTGGCCATCATCGCCACCGGCAACCTCGCCGCCGCGCCGGACGCCGTGATCGTCGGCGCGCTCGCCGTCGCCGCGGCGACCGTCGCCCGCGCGCTCCCCCTGCCGGGCCCCGTCTCCGTCGTGGTCGCTCTCGCGGCCGGCGCGGGCGCCGGGATCGTGGCGGGCGGGCTCACCGACATCGGCGGCCAGGGCGCGCTGCTGGGCCTCGGGGCCGGTGTGTGCGCGCTGATCGGGCTGCGGGTGGCCAGTTACGACTACCCCTCGCGCTTCGTCCACATGACCGCCGGGGTCGCGTTGCCGCTCACGGTCGCCGTGCCCGCGATCTACCTGCTGGGCCGGGCCCTGGCGTAAGCCCGGGAACCGATCCGGCGCCCCGGACGTCGAGACCCAGTGCGGGGCACCGGACGGCCCGCACGAGTTCGATCCGCAGGACCAGAGCGACAACGCTGCCATTAGGCTCACGGTCGTCATGGGGGCTGGTACGACCAGGGTGGGGGACACCGAGCAATGCGAGCACTGCGAATTCTGCTGATCGTCGTCGTGATCCTCGGCGGGCTGTTCGTCGCCGCCGACCGGGCCGCGGTGAACTTCGCCGAGAGCGAGGCGGCGAGCAAGATCAGGAGCAGCCAGGGGCTCAGCAGCGAGCCCAGCGTCTCCATCAAGGGCTTCCCCTTCCTCACCCAGGTCGCCGGCTCCTCGCTGGACGAGATAGAGATCAGCGTCGGCGGGATAACCGCCACCACCGAGGGCCGCGAGGTCGAGGTCACCGAGGTCAAGGCCACGCTCCGGGACGTGGAGGTGAACAGCAGCTTCTCGTCGGCCATCGCGGGCAGCGCGGACGGCTCGGCGCTGATCTCGTACGCGGATCTCACCAAGTCCGCGCCGAAGGGCGCGACGGTCGGCTACGCGGGGGCGGAGCGGGCGGCCAAGGGCCAGGTCAAGGTGTCGGGGCCGCTGGGCGATCTGGTGGAGGGCGCGGGCATCGAGGTGCCGGAGGCCCTCAAGGGGATGCTGACGGACGACTTCACGACGTACAGCACCGTCTCGCTGGAGGAGGGCGACAAGGTCCGGCTGCGCGCCGAGGACCTGCCCGAACTGCCGGTGCCGGGTGTCGAGGACAAGCTGAAAGAGGTCGTGGACTACGACCTGACGATCGACGGGATGCCGTCGACCATCAAGCTCGACAAGGTGACGGCGACGGAGGACGGTCTGAGGTTCTCGGGCACCGGCACGGACGTCGACCTGACGAGCTGACGGGCGGAAGGGCCCGCGGGCCGACGGGCCCACGGGCGCGGGTCGGCGGGTCCACAGGTCCGCGAGCCGGCGAGCCCGCAGGTCCGCGCGTCAGCGGGGAATCCCGCCGGTGCGCCGTATCGTGAGACGCGGATGTCCATCCCGTAGATGGAACGGGCGCGGGATCGGCGCCGGAGGCGGGTCCCGGCCATCGGGAGAGCCGGAGCGTCCCACATTTCGGACGATCCCGTCTCGCCATTCGACACACCGGTGACATCGCACCGTATCCGTCCCTACGATCGGACGCATGCAGTGCTTCATCAGCGGTCTCCAACAGCGGGGACAGGCGAACCTCACGAAGCGGCGGGCAGTCGACCTGTGCCGCGTCGCCGCCATGCTCTGTCGCACCGCCTGAGCGGGATACGTCCGTCCCGCCACCTCTCCCCGGCCCTTCGAACGCATCAGGGCCACCCCGTGCCGTACGCAGCCCGCCGCGCCCCCGTGCCCGGAAGGCGCCGCCGCCCGCACCACCCGCCGCACACTGCCCCGGAGGAGAACACCATGAGCCGCAGCGACGTCCTCGTAGACGCCGACTGGGTCGAGGCCCACATCGACGACCCGAAGGTCGTCATCGTCGAGGTCGACGAGGACACCTCGGCGTACGAGAAGAACCACATCCGTAACGCCGTGCGCATCGACTGGAAGCAGGACCTCCAGGACCCGGTGCGCCGCGACTTCGTCGACCAGGAGGGCTTCGAGAAGCTCCTGTCCGCGAAGGGCATCGGCAACGACGACCTCGTGATCCTCTACGGCGGCAACAACAACTGGTTCGCGTCGTACGCGTACTGGTACTTCAAGCTCTACGGCCACGAGGGCGTCAAGCTCCTCGACGGCGGGCGCAAGAAGTGGGAGCTGGACTCGCGCGACTTGGTCGAAGCGGTGCCCGAGCGCGCGGCCACGCAGTACAAGGCCAAGGCCCAGGACACCTCCATCCGCGCCTTCCGTGACGACGTCGTCGCCGCGATCGGCAGCCTCAACCTGGTCGACGTGCGGTCGCCCGACGAGTTCAGCGGCAAGCTGCTCGCCCCGGCGCACCTCCCGCAGGAGCAGTCGCAGCGCCCCGGCCACGTGCCGAGCGCCCGCAACATCCCGTGGTCGAAGAACGCCAACGACGACGGCACGTTCAAGTCGGACGACGAGCTGAAGGCCCTCTACGAGGAGGAGCAGGTCGATCTGGCGAAGGACACCATCGCCTACTGCCGCATCGGTGAGCGCTCGGCGCTCACCTGGTTCGTGCTGCACGAGCTGCTCGGCCAGGAGAACGTCAAGAACTACGACGGTTCGTGGACCGAGTACGGCTCCCTCGTCGGCGTGCCGATCGAGCTGGGCGCGGCGAAGTAGTCCGATCCGCACGACCATCCGCATGACCTGACCCGGAGGACAGATCCCATATGTGTGGAGCGAAGGCCGGCGGCCCGGACGCCTCGACGATCAAGCCCGGTGAGACCACCATCCAGGGTTCCGTGACCCGTGACGGCGAGCCCGTCACCGGTTACGTACGCCTGCTGGACTCGACCGGAGAATTCACCGCGGAGGTCCCGACCTCGGCGACCGGACAGTTCCGTTTCTACGCGGCCGAGGGCACGTGGACCGTACGCGCGCTGGTGCCGGGCGGCACGGCGGACCGCACGGTCGTCGCACAGACCGGTGGTCTGGCCGAGGTGGCCATCGCGGTCTGAGCCGGGTGGTCGGTGGCCGCGTGACTGATGGCCGCGTATCCGATGGCTGAGTAGGACATGATCGGCCGGAGGGCCGCACCCCAGGGGGTTGGACGCTTCCTGAGACGGGGTGCGGCCCTTCGTGCCGTCGGTAAGCTCGATGTATGTATACGCGACGTCGTCGCCGCTACTTCGTGCTGATGGGCGTGTGCATCGCCCTGTTCGTCTCCGCGTGGGCGTTCGTGCGCCTGTGGTCGGTACCGGTGGCGATCGGCATGTGCGTGGTCGCGATGGTCATCCCGCCGATCGCGGCGATGACGGCGAACGCGCGCGGCCCGGACGACCGGTGGTGGGACGACCCGTCGGGCGATCCGAAGTCGGACGAGTGGTGGGACGAACTGGACGGCAAGAAGAAACCCCCGAACCCACCCCCACCGCCCCGGCCCCCCAGAACACCGAAGCCACCGGAATGACGGCGGGGGAGTTCGCTCAGGGGCTCGCACCGTCCGCCTAGGCGGTTCGGCGTCTCGTGTTTACGCCACCACCGCGAGCAGTGTCGTCAGCGTACGGGTCAGTGCCTCGTCGCCGGTCAGGACGGTGCGGTGGCGGGCGGTGGCGGGTGTGATGCCGCGGGTGGCCAGGCGCCAGAAGGTGTCCTGGTCCGTCGTGACGTGTGCGGCGGGCCTGGCGTCCGGGGTGGGCGGTGACGGGAGCCAGCGGCCGGCCCGGCGGACCGCCGACCATCTGCCGCCCGCCGGGCCGGTGACGTCGAAGCGTACGGACGTGCCGTCCGGGCGGTCCTCGGCGCGCAGGGTGTGCGGCAGCGCGCGCATGAACGTGTCGATCACCGGGTGGAGCAGCTCCGGTCCGTCGGCGCCGGGGCGGCCGACCGCGTCGCGGATCTGTTGCTGGTGGACCCAGAACTCGGTGTACTCGCGTGCGATGTCCAGCCAGGCCGGGCTCGGCTCGTCGGTGCCCGCCCAGGAGACGTCGACCCCGGCGGGGTCGTCCAGGGTGACCGTCGCCCACAGGGCGTCGAGCTGGGGGCCGAGGTGGGCCAGCAGGTCGGTCAGGACACGGGGGCTGAGTTGGCGGGTGGCCTCGGCGAAGACGCCGTTGACCCGGGCCAGATAGGCCGGCAGCGTCTCGTCGTTCTCGAACACGGCGCCCCGGTGCCCGTCACGGCCGCCGGAGATACGGCGCAGATAGTCGTTGAGGAGGTGCCCGGCGATGTCGTGCACGTCCCAGCCGGGGCAGACCGTGGGCGCCGACCAGTCGTCGGGGTCCAGCGACCGGAGCAGTTCGAGCAGGGCGTCCCGCTCGCGCGGGAAGAGGGCGCGGGTGTCGAGGAGCGGTCCGAAGGGCGGTCCGAGGGGCGGTCCGAAGGGGGAGGGCGATGCGGAGGGGCCGAGTGCCGTCATGCGGTGACGGTAGGAGGCGGGGCGCGCGGGCGGCGAACGGATTTCGGCCCGCGCGTACGGTCACCGGACCCCCGGGGCGTCAGTAGACGAGCGCCTGCGCGTCGTCCGCCATCGCCTCGCTCACGAAGACCTGGGCGCCCGCGATCCGTACGCCCTCCAGCACATCCTTCTCCGCGATGTCCCGCCGCGCCGCGCACTGCGTGCAGAGGGTGATCCGGCCCGCCGACTGGATCGACTCGATCAGGTCGGGCAGCGGTGCGGCGTGCGGCAGTTCGAACGCGGCGGCCCGGCCCGGCAGGGCGAACCACGCCGACTCACCGGTCAGCCACAGGGACACCTCCACCCCACTCGCCACGGCGACCGCCGCCACGGTGAAGGCCTGCGAGCAGCGCTCGGGGGCGTCGGCGCCGGCGGTTACCTTGATCACGAGCTTCTTCGCCATGTCCCGAACTGTAATGCGCGGTTGTACAACCCCGTTGGCGCGCGACAGGTCTGCTGGACGTGCGGGATTCGGAACCCGCGCCTCAGTTCTGTGGAGGGACCTCTTGGAATCGCCCGAAAGACCGCGCCCGCCCGGGTGGCGGCGCACCGTCACGCTCATCGCGGGGGCGGCCGTGCTCGGCGTACTCGCCGGAGCCGTCACCGGGTACGCGGTGCAGTACCAGCGCGAGCCCACGCCGCTGCCGCCGCTGGCGCAGGCCGAGTTGCGCGCGCCGAAGGCCGTACCGGCCGACGGGAAGACCACCGCGCGGTCGCTGTCGGCGAACCGGTGGGTCGCGAGTGACGGTGATCTGCGCGAGCTGCTGGTGAAGAAGCCGGCGGGCGCGCGGACCGAGAAGAAGGCCGGCTGGCTCGATCTGCCGGACTTCTCGTCCGAGTTCGAGCAGCCCGACGCCATCTTCGAGGACCTGGTGCAGAGCCGTTTCCGGCGTGCCGCGACGGTCGGCTGGTCGGAGGGCGGCTCGGTCTACGTGTCGGTCACGATCATCCAGTTCCGTGACGAACAGAGCTTGGAGGCGTCGGCGTTCGCGGCCAACCAGCAGCGGTACATGGGCGACGACGACTGGGCGGGCAACAAGGGCTCGGCCATCCCGGGCAGCGGGAGCGGCCGTACGTGGGTGTTCGACGAGCCGGACCGGCGGCCGGGTTACGAGCCGTACTACCAGGCGCGCGCCCTCGCGTTCCGCGGTGACCTCGTCATGGACATCCGTTACGACAACAACCGGGGCCCGGTGCCGAAGAAGGCGTTCGAGGCCCTCGCCAAGCGGCAGTTGGAGCTCCTGTGACCGACGACCAGCGGCCGGCCGCCCCCGGCGACGACGTCATCGGCTCGGACACGCCGCCCCGGCGCCTCCCCAGGCGCGTCGTCGCCGGGGTGTCGGCCGTGCTCGCGCTCGCCGTCGCCGTAGGCGGCGGGATCTGGGCCGTCGGCAAGGCCGGCGAGGCCGATCGCACCGCCCCCACCCGCGCCTGGCCGGCATCGGACAAGAAGCCCGCCACCGACGAGAAGCCCCTTGTGCCCGTGGGTGTCGGCGCCATGCTGCTGCCCGTGCCGGACGGTTATCAGCCGGGCCCGGACATCGTCCCGCTCGGCAACGACGACGTGCTGGACGCCGCGCGTACCGCCCAGCACGCCGGGGAAGCCGTACGGGGTCTCGAAGCGGGCGAGCGGGATCGCGTCGCCAAGGCTCTGAAGAAGCTGACGTTCACCGGCGGCGCCCGGCGCAGCTACACCGCGGCGGACAGCCGGTTCGTCGTGGAGCTGCACCTCGCGCGGGTCGCCGAGGCCGGGGCCGACCGCGCGCTCTCCCGGTTCCGGTCGGACACCGGGAACATCCTCGGCGGTCTCCGCGAGGGCCCGCCGGTCAAGGCGAACGGCGACGCCGACTGCTATCTGCTGCCGGACGCCGAGGGCCGGAAGCTGGACGCCATGCTGTGCGGCGCGTACGTGCACGACGTACTGATCACCGCGTACGCGTACGGCGCCGAGAAACTGGACACGGAAGAGGTCGCCCGCGTGGTCGCCGCCCAGCTCAACCATGTCGTGTCCCCGGAGGCATCCGCATGAGCGACCCGACCTCCACCACCACGACCGACACCACCACGACCAGCACCATCGGCACGGCCACCGCCGCCATCTCGCCCGTCGAGGAGGTCACGGCCCCCGCGCCCCCGGTCACGGCCCCCGCGTCCGCGCCGGAGCCCGCGCCCCGCCGCCGTACCGCCGCGCTGTTCGCCGCCCTGCGCTGGACCGCCGCCGTGGCCGTCTTCGGCGCGCTCGGCACGACCGTCGCGTACACCGTCACCGACCGTGAGCGCACGGACATCCCCACCCTGGGCACCCGGGGCGACGGCCGCTGGACGTACCCGACGCTCGTCAAGCCGACCCTGCCCGCCGGCGCGCAGGGTCCGCTCGCCGTCCGGGGCGCGATCCACTACGCGGACCTGGAGCAGCTCCTGCTGCCCGCGCCGGAAGGGAGCCGCCCGGACCCGGCACTCGCCGCCGAGAAGGGCACGAAGAGCCGGGTGCCGGTCAGCCGCTTCCTCCAGGAGTACGCCGAGGACACCCGCGGCTCGATGGCCGCCGACCTCCGCGACAACGGCCTGCGCCATATCGCGGCACGCGGCTGGACCATGGCGGACGACGGCACCTCCACCCGTGTCTACCTGCTGCGGTTCAACACCGGCGCGTCCCAGCTGTTCTTCTTCGGCAGCCACCTCCAGGGCGCCACGGACGCCCCGCAGCGGCTGACGGACGTCGAGAAGCTGTCCTCCTCCGACGACAGCGGGTCCGGGGTGGAGGGTGGTGTCAGCGGGACCGAGACGTACGTCTACGACGAGACCACGCCGCGCGGCCCCGTCCATGTCCGGCACGCCTACATCACCGCCGGGGACACCATCGCGCTGATCGTCCAGTCCCGTAAGGGCTCCACGCCGGCGGTGCCGTTCGAGCAGACGGTGGTTCTCCAGAACCAGCTCCTCGGCTGAGGGGCGCGGAGAGCGGCCGGTTCCCACCCATTAGGCTGGGGACCGGCCCTGCACCGCCCCGACGCACTCCGAGGAGCACCCTGTGCTTGAGAACTTCTTCTCCGCCCTGCTCGCCCTGATCGCGGTGGCGATCGCGGCCTTCGCGGTGCTGACCGTGAAGAAGCTGTACCAGGGCCAGAACTGATCCCCGCCCCGTTCCGCCCCTCACGTCTCCCGAACGCACCCCTCCCGCAACGCACCCCTCCCGCATCTCGCCTCTCTACAGATCGCCTGAGCCGCTCATGATCGAGATCCCGTCCGACCTCAACCCGGACCTTGTCCCGCTCGCCTTCCTCCTCGGTGACTGGGAGGGCGTGGGTGTCTTCGACTTCCCCGGCGAGGAGAAGGCCAATTTCGGCCAGGAAGTCTCCTTCAGCCACGACGGCCGGGACTTCATCGAGTACGCCTCGCACACCTGGGCACTCGACGCCGACGGCAACAAGCTCCGCCCCATCGAGTCCGAGTCCGGCTACTGGCGCATCGACAAGAACCGCAAGGTCGAGGTCGTCATGGTCCGTGACCAGGGCATCGTGGAGATCTGGTACGGGGAGCTGGCCGACCAGAAGCCGCAGATCGACCTCGTCACGGACGCGGTCGCGCGGACGGCCTCCGCCGACCCCTACAGCGGTGGCAAGCGGCTCTACGGCTATGTCAACAGCGACCTGATGTGGGTCGGCGAGAAGTCCACCCCCGAGGTCCCGCTGCGGGCGTACATGTCGGCGCATCTGAAGAAGATCGTCACCCCGGAGCAGGTCGCGGCCTGGGCGAAGGACCTGGGCGATCTGCCGGACGACGGCATCGCCTTCTTCAAGTAGCCGACGAGTACTCGGCGAGCGTCCGGCGAGTACCCGGCGAATGCCCGTAGCCGACGAGTAGCCGACGAGTAGCCGACCTGACGGGCCCGCGCTGCCTACACTGGGCGTGTGGTGAGCACCGACTGGAAGAGTGACCTGAGGCAGCGCGGCTACCGCCTGACCCCGCAGCGCCAGCTTGTCCTCGAAGCCGTCGACACCCTGGAACACGCGACGCCGGACGACATCCTGGTCGAAGTACGCAGGACGGCGTCCGGCGTGAACATCTCCACCGTCTACCGGACGCTGGAGCTGCTGGAGGAGCTGGGCCTCGTCTCCCACGCGCATCTGGGGCACGGTGCGCCGACGTACCACCTCGCGGACCGGCACCACCACATCCATCTGGTCTGCCGCGACTGCACGAACGTCATCGAGGCGGACGTCTCGGTCGCCACGGACTTCACGGACAAGCTGCGGGACACGTTCGGTTTCACCACGGACATGAAGCATTTCGCGATCTTCGGCAGGTGCGAGAAGTGCACCGCCCGTGCGGCGAGCGGCGAATCGTAGACCGGTCGTACGCTTGTCGTCATGCAGCGACAGTCGACAACCAGCCCGCTCCTCTCCCTGCCCGGTGCCGTGGCCGCCGAAGGCCAGGACGAAGGTGTCGCCGCGCACTACGGCGATCTGTTCCCCGAGCAACGGGCGCTCGCCGACGGCAAGGGCCTGGTGGACCTCTCGCACCGCGGTGTCGTCACCGTCACCGGCGACGACCGGCTGAGCTGGCTCCATCTGCTGCTCACCCAGCACGTCAGCGCGCTGCCCGTCGGCCAGGCCACCGAGGCGCTGATCCTCTCCGCGAACGGCCACATCGAGCACGCTCTGTCCCTCGTGGACGACGGCGAGACGGTGTGGGCGCATGTCGAGCCCGGCACGCAGGAGGCGCTGATCGGCTATCTGGAGTCGATGAAGTTCTTCTACCGCGTGGAGGTCGCCGACCGTACGGACGACATCGCCGTTGTCCATGTCCCGGCCGGATCCATCGCCGAGGCGCCGGACGGGGCCGTCGTACGGGAGACGCCGTACGGCCGGGACATCTTCCTGCCCCGCGCCGACCTGGAGTCGTACGCCCGTGAGAACGGCCCGCCGGCCGGGATCCTCGCGTACGAGGCGCTGCGGATCGAGGGCCACCGGCCGCGGCTGGGCTTCGAGACCGACCACCGGACCATCCCGCACGAGCTGGGCCTGATCGGCAGCGCCGTCCATCTGGAGAAGGGCTGCTACCGGGGCCAGGAGACGGTGGCGCGCGTGCAGAACCTGGGGAAGCCGCCGCGCCGGCTGGTCTTCCTGCACCTGGACGGCAGCGAGGTGCTGCTGCCGGGGCACGGTACGCCGGTACGTCTGGCGGCCGACGGCGAGGACGGCCGGCAGATCGGCTTCATCACGACGTCGGCCCGCCATCACGAACTGGGGCCGATCGCGCTGGCCCTGGTCAAGCGCAACGTGCCGCTGGACGCGCAGTTGATGGCGGGGAACACGGCGGCGGCGCAGGAAGCGGTCGTGGAGGTCTGAGCCTCCGCACTCCGTGACTTGTCCTGTCCTGACGTGACGTGTCTTGGCGTCACATCTCCAACTGGACCGTGAACGGGCCGTGGTTCGTGAGCGAGACGCGCATGTCCGCTCCGAACCGGCCCGTCTCGACGGTCGCCCCGAGTTCCCGCAGCCGCGCCACCACCTCGTCGACCAGCGGCTCGGCCACCGCCCCCGGAGCTGCGGCGTTCCAGGTCGGGCGGCGGCCCTTCCGGGCGTCCCCGTAGAGAGTGAACTGCGAAATCACCAGCAGTGGGGCGTTCGCGTCCGAACAGGACTTCTCGTCCGTCAGGATCCGTAGTGTCCAGAGTTTGCGGGCCAGTTGGGCCGCCTTCTCCGCGGTGTCCTCGTGGGTGACTCCCACCAGCACACACAGCCCCTCGCCCACGATCTCGCCGACCGTCTCGGTCCCCGACTCCGTCGCCACGGCGACGCTCGCGCCGTCGACTCTCTGCACCACAGCTCGCATGAGGACCAACCTATCCAGGGACGGACCTACGCCCATCCAGGGCCGAACGGGTGCAGATCGCCTGCATGTGCACGTGCAGGAGTGGCACGATGCACGCAGGCGGAGCGAGGGGAAGTAGGCGCGCATGAGCACATCTGGTGCCGGGCAGTCGCCCGGTCCTGTACCGATCATCGGCGGTACGACGTCCGGCAGGGGCGCCGGTGCCGGTGCCGGTGCGGCGACGGTCCGGCCCCCCGCGCAGCGGGCACCGGGCGGTGAGCACGCCCTGCGGCTGCCGGAGTTGCGTGCCCTGCGGCGGGACGCGACGCGCGACGAGGCCGACCTGAGCTATCTGCGCCGGCTGCTCCAGGGCCGTATCGACATCCTGCGGGCCGAACTGGCCCGCCGGGCGGCGCCCGAGACGCCCGTCGTGGACCGGCTGTCCGAGATCCTGGCGGACACCCCGTCCCTGCACCGGTCCTCCGCGCGGCATGTGACTCTTTCCACACCGCGCAGCGAGGAGTTCCGGCTGCTGGCCGCCGAGGCGCTCGCCGAGGTGGAGCTGTCGGACCTGGAAGCCCGTACGGATGAGGAGTTGCGGGCCGCGATGGGCCGTCTTGTCCGTCATGAGCAGCAGGTTTCGCAGCGCCGGCATCTGCTTCAGCGGACGGCGGACGAGTGCAGCGCGGAGATCGCCCGCAGGTACCGTGAGGGAGAAGCCCAAGTAGACGACCTGCTCACGTAATGCCGTGACTGCCTTTTCGGAGCGGTCCCCGCCCGGAAGGCCGATGATGACGACTCGCAGAACCACGTCCGGTGACAGCGCCGCTGTCGTGTCCCCGGTCCTCGCGGAGGTCGTGCGGTCCGGTTTCGTGGAGGGCGGGCACCGCGGCTCGCTGGTGCTGCTCGCGGCCGACGGCGGTGTGGAGTTCGCGCTCGGCGATGTGGCCGCCCCGGTCTTCCCGCGCTCCAGCAACAAGCCCCTCCAGGCGGCGGCCGTCCTGCGCGCCGGGGCCGAACTGTCCGGTGAGCGGCTGGCGTTGGCGGCGGCCAGCCATTCCGGCGAGGACTTCCACCTCGATCTCGTCCAGCGGATGCTGTCCGAGTCGGGGCTGACGGCGGACGATCTGCTGAACCCGGCCGATCTGCCGCTGGACCCGGTGGAGGCCGAGGCGTATCTGGCGGCGGGGCGGGTCAGGGACCGGGTCACCATGAACTGCTCGGGCAAGCACGCGGCGATGCTGGCGGCCTGCGTACGCAACGACTGGCCGCTCGCCACGTATCTGGAGCCGTCCCATCCGCTTCAGCGGCTCGTCGCCGAGGTGGTCGAGGAGGCGTCGGGGGAGCCGGTCGCTGCGGTCGGTACGGACGGCTGTGGCGCCCCGCTGATGGCCATCAGCCTCACCGGACTCGCCCGCGCCTTCCGCCACTTCGTACTCGCCGAGCCGGGCACGGCCGAGCGCCGGGTCGCGGACGCGATGCGCGCCCACCCGCGCTATGTGGCCGGTACGCGCAGGCACGACACCTGGCTGATGCGCGAGGTGCCGGGGGCGCTGTCGAAGATGGGCGCGGAGGCCGTGCAGGCGGTGGCGCTGGCGGACGGCCGGGCGCTGGCGTTCAAGGTGGACGACGGCGGCCAGCGGGCGCTGGGGCCGGTGCTGGCGCGGGCGCTGGGGCTGCTGGGGGTCGAGGAACCGGTGGTGACCCGGATCGGCCGCGCGCCGCTGCTGGGCGGCGAGGCGGAGGTCGGCGAGGTACGCGCGGTGTTCTGACCCGGTCGTGGGGGGGAAAATCCGGGGGACATCGCGGCCCGTCTGTGTTTAGCGTACGGAGCATGGCCATCGACGTCCGAGTGATCAGCGATTCCGAATTCCCCGACTGGCTCCGCGCCCTGAACACCGGCTTTCTCCGGGCGCCCGGGGTGAGCGAGGAGGATGTCGCCGGCCGCCGGGCGTACATGGACGTGAGCCGGATGCGGGGCGCGTTCGACGAGGGCCGGTGCGTGGCGACGTACCGCACCTTCCCGCAGGAGCTGACCGCCGTCGGCGGCGCCCGGCTGCCGGCCGGCGCGATCTCCAACGTCACGGTCTCGGCCACGCACCGCCGCCGCGGGCTGCTCAGCCGCATGGTCGACGACGACCTGGCGGAGGCGAAGGAGCGCGGCGACGTCGTGTCGACGCTGATCGCCGCGGAGTATCCGATCTACGGGCGGTACGGCTTCGGCCCCGCCACCTGGTTCACCGACTGGTCGATCGACGTGCCGCGCGCCGGCCTGGACCGGCGCCGGTCGGGACAGCCGGACGACGGCGGGCGGGTCGATCTGGCCGACGGCGCGGAGGTACGGAAGCTGGGCCCCGCACTGCACGACCGGCTGAGCGCCGTCGGCCACGGCGTGGTCAGCCGCAACGAGCGCTGGTGGCAGGTCCTCACGGGCACGGCCCCCTCGCACGGCACGCCGTGGACCGAGCCGTTCCACGCGGTGTACCGCGCCGCGTCGGGCGAGGTCGAGGGGGTGCTGACCTACCGGGTGGACGAGGTGTGGGGCGACGCCAAGCAGCCGCTGAACACGGCGACGGTGCTCGACGCGATCGCCGTGACGACGGCGGCGGAGCGGGCGCTGTGGGGTTTCGTCTGCTCGATCGACTGGATCACCACGGTCCGCACCGGCCGCCGGGCCCCCGACGACCTGCTGCCGTTCTTCCTGCCGGACCCGCGCGCGGCGAGGGTCGTCACGCAGGCGGACTTCCTGTGGGTGCGGATCCTGGACACCGTACGCGCGCTGGAGTCCCGTACGTACGCGGCGTCCGGCACCCTGGTTTTGGACGTCCACGACCGGGCGTCCCTGGCCTCGGGCCGCTACCGCCTGGACACCACCCCGTCCGGCACGACCTGCGCACCGACCACCGCGTCGCCCGATCTGACGCTGGACGTGCGGGAGTTGGGCGCGCTCTACCTGGGCGACGAGTCGGCGGTACGCCTGTCGGCACTGGGCACCCTGACGGAGAACACCCCGGGCGCGGCATCCCGCACGGACACCCTGTTCCGCACCCCCCGCCGGCCCTGGTGCCCGGACATGTTCTGACGGGGACGGGGCGACGGGCGGGGCGGGCGGACCGGCGAGCGGTCAGCCCATCCCCGGCTGCATGAACAGCAGGGCCAGCACCACGGCGCCGATACCGGCGCAGGTCGAATTCCTGAACCTGATGCCGCCGGTGAGCATGAGGAACGCCCCAGCCCCTAAGACGCCGTATTTCAGTTGGACGGCTTGTTCGAGTATCAGAGTGAAGACAGGCATGACGGCCCCTCCGGACAGAGTGGAGAACTCAGAGCTGCGCGGTGCGTGGCACGAAGCGTGAGGGACGCGACTGGAAGCGCGTGGTGCGAGCCCGTACGGCAGTGGACGGGTGCGAGTGCGGTTGCGGGTGCGGATGTGAGTCGGCGGGTGCTGCTGAGTGGAGCGAGTAGTTCCGCCAAGTCTTGCGACTTGGTTGCCAACTACTGAAGTTGTTCCCAGTAGTTGGATGACGTAACCAACTCCAGGCACCTGACGCGAGATGGCCGTAAGTTGTAACGTTCTTGTGTGAACCCTGAAAGCAGCGCACTGAACGGCACGGGGAAGCCCACGTCGCAGGACGTGGCGAAGGCTCTCCGTGGGCGGATCGAGTCCGGTGACCTCGCCGTGGGCGACGCCATGCCGACACAGGCCGTCCTGGTCGAGGAGTTCGGGGTACAGCGCAGTGTGGTCCGCCAGGCCCTGAAGTTCCTCCAGCAGGAGGGGCTGCTCACCGAGGTCACCCGGGGTTCCCCGGCCCGAGTCGCCGATCGCTCCGCCCGTACGGAGGCGGCTGACGGCACTCCCCGGGAGACGATGGTCGCGCTGGGCCCCCGGATCACCGCGGCCTTCGGCGCGTCCGACGTCCGGATAGACGCCCTGTGTCTGACGGCGGAGTCGCTGAGCGCGGCCCTCGGCGAGCAGCGCAGACTCGTCCACACCCGTGAGTCCATGCCGGCCACCGTCACGGTGCGGGTGCTGATGCCCAACCGGGACATCGATCTGGCCTTTCCCCGGATGATCAGCAGCCCCGAGGAGGCCGATCCCGTCCACCGCCGCTGGCTCAC
The DNA here is from genome assembly GCF_042870175.1 of Streptomyces sp. NPDC006643. Taxonomy (NCBI): domain Bacteria; kingdom Bacillati; phylum Actinomycetota; class Actinomycetes; order Kitasatosporales; family Streptomycetaceae; genus Streptomyces; species Streptomyces sp. NPDC006643. The sequence goes on from NZ_JBIAHA010000007.1 coordinate 85,839, forward strand.
GATGCGCAACGCGCACGGCACCGTCCTCAGCGACCATCTGCGGGGTCTGGGCGCGGCGCACGGCATCGACGTGGACGTGCAGTTCAAGGCGCTGCCCTTCACCCCGCCGGTGAAGCTGTATCTCCTCAACGGCACGGAGGCGCTGTTCGCGTACTACCGGGTCACGGAGCGCGAGGAGCAGATCAACCGGCGGCCGGTGGCGATGTACGACGCCCTGGGGGGCGAGTCGCCGCTCTTCTCGTTCGGGGCGGACGCCGGGCCCGGGCAGCCTCATCGGGACCACGCCTTCGTGGTGCAGTCGCAGGCCTGGTTCGACGCGCTGTGGACGACCATCGCGACGGATCTCAATCTGGGCTGACGGCAGCGCCGGGTGATCAACAGCCGCAAGCCGCCGCCGAGTTGGCGGTGGTTGTCGGCACAGTGAGGGGTATGGGGCTGTTGGGGGCCGTACTCGGGGGTCACGAGGTAGCGTTCTTGCGTGGTCGGGAGTCCGCTGCCCACCCAGGACTCTCCGCGCCGGGAGTCCGGCGTTTCCCGCGACACGGGGCAGGTGCCGGAACGGATCCAACCCCCGCGTAGTTGCTGACCTGTTGTCGACGGACGGAACGATGTGGCTGACCTCCGCGAACTCTTCGATGCGACCACGTGCGTGCTCTTCGACTTCGACGGCCCCGTCTGCCGCCTGTTCGCCGGATATCCCGCGGCCGGCGTGGCCGCCGACCTGGTGGACTGGCTCCGTCGGCGAGGGCAGGCGGACCTGCTGTCCGAGGACGACGCCCGCTCGGGCGACCCGCACGCCGTGCTGCGCGCCGTCGCACTCACCGCTCCGGGCAGTGAGTTCCTCGCGGAACTGGAATCCCAGCTCACCGGGCACGAACTGCGTGCCACGGAAACGGCGGAGCCCACACCGGACGCGGACGCGTTGATCGAGGCACTCCGACGGCGCGGCTACGGACTGGCCATCACGACCAACAACTCGGCCGCCATCGTGGAGCGTTACCTGACCGCCCGTGGACTGGTTGACTGCTTCGGGCCTCATCTCCATGGCCGTACGCGGGATCTGCTCCGGCTCAAGCCGGATCCGGACTGCCTGCTGCGGGCCCTGGACTCCACGGGCGTCGCCGCGGGGCGGGCACTGATGATCGGTGACACCCCCGCGGACTGCGTAGCGGCTCGCAAGGCGGGCGTCGCCTTCGTCGGCTACGCGCGTAACGAGCGGAAGCGCAAGCTCCTGCTGGGCGTGGGCGCGACCACCATCGTCCCGTCGATGCGACCGGTCCTGGACGCGGTCCGCCGCCAGCAGGGGCTGCCGGGGGCACGGGCGGAGCAGTGACGGTGCCATGGGTGTCGGTGACATGGTCGGCTCCTCCCTCACCCCGAGCCACTGACCAGTCAACTGAGCGATCCAGTCAGTCAAGTTGCCTTATTGGTGCCCTTGTTGACTGATCGGTTAACGGGTCGGGGCTCTCCAGTGGTGGGTTGGCTGAAAGAGGGGGTGTCAACCGGTCCGGAGTTGTACGGTCGGGTCATGGCAGGTGACCGGTTCGAAGGCAGTGAGGGCTGGGAGTTCCAGCGCATCGCCGACGCGCTGCGGGCGGAGATCGGCGACGGGATCCATCCCGTGGGCCAGTACCTGCCGCCCCAGCGTCAACTGGTGGTGCAGTTCGGTGTCTCACGTGACACCGTCCAGCGGGCGCTGCGCGTCCTGGTCGAGGACGGTGTGATCGAGTCGAGACAGGGCATCGGATCGCGGGTGCTCAGCGCGCAGACCGAGGAGCGGCAGCACATCCACACCAGCTCGGCCCTGCCGACGCACAGCGGCCGTCCGGCGCTCGGGCCCTTCATCGCGGAGGCATTCGAGGCGCAGGACGTCACCCTGGACGTGGCCACGCTCACCTCCGAATCCCTGGACACCCACATCCGGCTCCAGGCGCTGCGGGTGCGGAACGAGGAGATCCGCCCGGCGAGCATCTCGGTGCGGCTGCTCCTGCCGGCGCAGGGCAGCACCCTCGCGTACCCCCGGCTGAAGGACAAGGACAACACCGAGGACGCCAGACCCCTCGACCGGCTGCGGCGGATCACCCGGCGGCACACGGAGTCCCTGCGGGCCGCCCTGGAGGACCTTCAGACGGAGAAGCTGGTGAACGCGGTGGACGTCCAGGTCAGGACCGCGCCCTTCACCCCCACCTTCAAGCTCTATTTGCTCAACGAGGCCCAGGCGCTGCACGGTCTGTATGTGCTGACGGAGCGGGCGATGCGGCTGGACGACGGCGTGGAGGTCGAGGCACTCGACGTACTGGGACTCGGTGCGACGCTCTTCCATTACATGAAAGATCAGGACTTGGAATCCCAGGGATCACTCTTTGTTGATTCCGCGCAAACATGGTTTGACAAGCACTGGGCAATACTTGGCGCGGATTCGTCTGCGCAGTCACCGTCGACACGCCTGGAGTAATCGGCCCCCCGGTTGGCAGAGTCTGATCCAAGTGACGCATGGGACCAGCGGGTTGGTGGTTAGGATGTGCACCCCACCGGCTGTCGGTCATTCGCCAAGCACCGTCTCTGTGGGCAGTCCCCCGTGAGGTGCAGAGCACAGGTGTCCGAAAACGCGTGGTCGAGTCCGTACGACAACTTCGTGCGGTACGCCTTGGACAAGGGCGCTCGACAGCGAGGCCATCACAACGAGAACTATCTGGTCGCGCCGCCCGAGAAACTGGCCGCTCCACTCGGGCTGGAGCCCGGTACGCAGGTCATGCTGCGGCGAAGGCATCCCGATGTACTGCCGGTGGTGCTCCGGACCTGGCTGGACGAGTCCGAGATCCTCAAGGCCATCAAGGGCAGGCTGAAGAACGTCCCCGAATGCCTGGTCAGGATGGACGAGTTCGCCGTCCACAGCTATGTGGAGGGGGTTCCGCTCTCCACGATCTGCTCCGACGGCAGACCACTCGACCCCGAACTGCTCCAGGCGCTGGCGGGCATGTTCGCCGAGATGACCGCCGTCCGCCGGGCGCATCTGCCCGAGCTGCCCGCCTCCTGGCCGAGGGACGGCGCGACCCGCTCCTTTCTCCGTACGCTCGCGGTGCTGACGGACCAGCAGGTCCGGCGCCCCAACCGGGCCGTCTTCGGCGGGCTGTTCGCTGCTCTCGGTGTGCCCGAAGGGGCCATGAGCGAGTTCGCCGGGCGAGTCCCGCCGATGTGCACCAGGCCATTCAGCCTGCTGCACACGGATCTGCACCGGGACAATGTGATTCTCTCCTATTTCAAGCCCAAGGCGCCGTTGATCTGCGTCGACTGGGAGCTGGCTTCGTACGGCGACCCGCTGCACGACCTCGCCACCCACCTCGTACGCATGCGTTATCCCGTGCACCAATGGGATTACGTCAAGGAGGCGTGGTCGCGGGCGATGCGGGACGTCCGGCCGGAGGCCGTGAACGGGCTGGAGACGGACCTTCAGCACTATCTGGATTTCGAGCGCGCCCAGTCCGTCTATCCGGATGTGATGCGCGCGGCCCAGTCGCTGGGCCGCGCCGCCGAGCCCTTCGGGCTGGAGAAGGCCACCGAGGCGGTTCAGGCGGCGCTCGAACTGGCGCGCGAGCCGCTGCGGCTCGGTGGTGTCGTCGGGGCGGCGGAGATCAGCAAGGCCCTGTACCGGTGGCACGCGGCGCAGCCGGGCCGCGAGGCCCAGGTGCGGTATCCCGTCGGTGCGGTGCCCTGGGTGGCCGACGAGGAGGTCCACCGGTGGAGCGGGTATCCGCTGGAGGCCGTCTCGCAGGCGCTGTCGGCGGAGGGCGCGGCGGGGGCCGACCAGGTCTTCAAGGGCACCGGACACCTCAACACCGTTGTCCGGGCGGGCCGGGACGGCGAGACGGTGGTCGTACGGCGCAGGCTCGACGGCAGCAGCCGCAGGGAGCGCAGGTTCCTCGACGAGCACCATGTGCTCCACGCGCTCGAACCCGTACGGGACGAGGTGCGCGCCCCGGAGGTCCTGGCGCGGGGCATCAGCAATCTGGACGACCAGTTCGTCATTCACTCCTACGTCGGGCCGGCGGGCGGCACGCAACCGCCCGAGCATCCCGTCGACGGGCTCACGCTGCGCGAGGCGGACGATCTGGTCGACCAGTTGTGCGCACTGACCGGGGTGCCGACGGAGACTGTCGATCCCACCGCCGTGTACGACGACTTCTACCAGTGGCTCAGCGGCCGGCTCATCGAGATGGTCGCCGAACTGCCCAAGGAGTCGCTCCGTCTCGCGGCCGTGCTCGGGCTGCCCAACTCCGACCGGCTGCGGGAGCTTCTTCTGGGGCGCAAGTGCGTCCTCCATCGCACCCCCGCGCTGCTGCACGGTGATCTCAACCCCTGGAATCTCATCAGGAACGAGACACACGACAGCCTGACGATCATCGACTGGGAGATGGCGATGATCGGCGACCCCCTCTACGACCTCGTCCGGCATCTCCATCTGACCCCGCACACCCCGCAGATCCGGGAGCGGATGTTCCGTCGGTGGTGCAGAAAGCTGAACTCCCCTTACACCAAAGGCTGGGAGGAGGACTGGCGGTTCTACCGCTGGATGGAGATCGTCCGCTCCGCCTACATCGACCTGGACCGGCTCCTCACCGGTGTGAGCCTCGACGCGCCCAACGTCCGCAGGGCGGTCGACTCGTACTCCCTGACGCTCTCCGGTGCCACCGCCTCACTGGGGCTGCGCGCCCGGCATCTCGCCCATCCGTATCTCGCGCGGGCGCTGCCGGGCGGGGATCTGATCGGGGCCGGTGGGTGAGGGGCGTGGGGTTCAGGCCGTGCGGGTTCTGAACAGGCGGCCCGACAGTGTCATCGCCGTCAGCAGGATTCCCGCGCACCAGGCCAGTGCGATCCAGGGGTCCGCGCCCACCGGGCGGTCCAGCAGGAGGCCGCGCAGGGATTCGATGACCGGGGTGACCGGCTGGTGGTGGGCGAAGGCGTGGATCCAGCTCGGCATCGTGTCGATCGGGGCGAACGTGCTGCTGGGGTAGGTCAGGAACATCATGAAGAACGAGAACGCCCCGGCCGCCTCCGGGGACTTGGTGAGCAGACCGACAGCCGCCGCCAGCCAGGAGATCGCCACGATGAAGGCGAGCAGCAGGCCCGCCGCCGTGAGGGCGCCCGGGAGGGTCGGGGAGGGGCGGAAGCCGATCAGCAGGGCCACGGCGAGGACCAGGACCGTCGAGACGGTGTTGCGGACGGTGCTGGAGGCGACATGGCCCGCGAGGATCGACGCGCCGCCGACGTCGAGTGAGCGCAGCCGGTCGATGATGCCGCCCTTCATGTCCTCGTTGACGCTCACCGCCGTGCCGGACGAGCCGAAACCGGCGCAGAGCAGCAGGACGCCGGGCACGACGTAGGAGACGTACGGATCGCCCGTACCGGTGCTGATCGCGCCGCCGAAGAGATAGACGAAGATCAGCATCAGCATGATCGGCAGCATCAGCGAGGTGAGGATCGCGTCGACGTTGCGGGTGCTGAGCCGGATCGAACGGCCCGTCATGACAAGGGAGTTGTTCAGCGCCCGGCCGGCCGGGGACATCGTCGTGGTGTCAGACATGGGTCGGCTCCCCGGTGGTCCGTCCCCGGCCGGTCAGGGCCAGGAACACGTCGTCGAGCGTGGCGCTGTGCACGGTGAAGCTCGCGATGTCCTGGCGTCGCGGGTCGATCTCGTCCAGCAGCGCCCGTACCCGCGCCGCCGTGCCGTCCGTCGGCAGGCCGAGCGTCAGCGTCTCGGGCGACAGATGTACGGCGAGCGGCGCGAGGCGCTCGTACGCCGCCGCGTCGGCCGCCACCAGATCGAGACGGTGCCCGGAGACCCGGCGCTTCAGCTCCGCCGCGGTGCCCTCGGCGACCAGCCGACCGCCGTCGAGTACGGCGATACGGTCCGACAACTGGTCGGCCTCCTCCAGATACTGGGTGGTGAGGAAGACCGTGGAGCCGCCCGCCGACAGACCGCGCACCACCTGCCACAGCTCCTGGCGGCTGTGCGGGTCGAGACCGGTCGTCGGCTCGTCCAGGAAGATGACCCGCGGTTCGCCGACCAGCCCGGCGGCCAGGTCGAGCCGGCGCCGCATACCGCCGGAGTAGGTGCCCGCGAGCCGCCGCCCGGCGGCCGTGAGGCCGAACCGCTCCAGCAGCTCCGCGGCCCGGCGGTGCGCCGCCGCGCGTGACAGGCCGCCGAGGCGCGCCATCATGCGCAGGTTCTCCTCGCCGGTCTGCTTCTCGTCCACCGAGGCGAACTGGCCGGTGAGGCTGACGGCCCGGCGCACCTGGCGCCGCTGGGTCCGTACGTCGTAACCCGCCACCGTGGCCGTGCCGCCGTCGGCGTCGGCGAGTGTGGCGAGGATCCGTACGGCGGTCGTCTTGCCCGCGCCGTTCGGGCCGAGCAGGGAGAAGACCGTGCCGCGCTCGACGGACAGGTCGATGCCGTCGAGCACCTTCACCCGCTCGTCCCCGCGTCCGTAGGACTTCTCCAGGCCGGTGGCTCTGATCATGGACCGCCGCTCCTCCGTCGTGCGTGCCGGGAATGCCGGGCGTGACATGCGCCGCCGGGCGTGCCGGGCGCTTATGCGTAACCCTTACGCTTGATGTGTAAGGGTTACGCATTACTAGGATGGCGTCAAGCGCGGGCGGGGGAAGACGGAGGCGGAGAGTGGCAGAGGACAACGGGAGCGGCGGCGGCGGTACGGGGCTGCCGCCCAGCATCGAAGCCGCCTGGGGCCTGCGCGCACGCCCCACCAAGGGCCGCAAGCCCGGCCTCAGCCTCCAGCGGATCGTCGACACGGCCGTCACCGTCGCCGCGACGGAGGGGCTGCCCGCCGTCTCGATGGGCCGCGTCGCCAAGAAGCTCGGTGTCTCGCCGATGTCGCTCTACCGGTACGTGGGGGCCAAGGACGAGCTGTACGTGCTGATGCAGGAGGCGATCGTCGGCGTCCCGCCGGCGCCGCCCGCGCCGGGCACCGACTGGCGTACGGCGATGGCGGAGTGGGCGTGGGCGATGCGCCGGATCTGTTACGAGAACCTGTGGGCGCTGCGTATCCCCGTCTCCAGCCCGCCCGCCACGCCCCGGATGGTGGCCTGGTGGGAGTGGGGGCTGGTGGCGCTGGAGGGGACCCGGCTCGACTGGGGCGAGAAGCTGTCGGTGATCTTGATGGTCAACGGCTATGTGCGGCACGAGGCGACGCTGATGGCCGATCTGGCCGCCGCCGTGGCGGCGAGCGGCCGGCCGGCGGAGGAGGTGCTCGCCGGATACGGGCGCACGATACAGAAGCTGGCCGACCCCGAGCGCTTCCCGTCCGTCGCGGAGATGCTGGCGGCCGGGGTGATGGACGTGCCGGACGAACCGGAGGGCCCCGACCACGAGTTCGCGTTCGGGCTCGCGCGCATGCTGGACGGGATCGACGTGCTGGTGCGGGAGCGGGGCGGGGACCGTGGCGTGGGCGCGGCGGACAAGGGCGCGCGAGGCTGCGGCGAAGACGAAGACGAAGGCGAAGGCGAAGGCGAATAAAGGCGGGCGCGGCTGAGGGCCCTCGCATAGGGTCGGCGAGTGGATCTCTTTCTGACGGTGAACGGGCAGGTGAGGGGCCGTCGGACCGCCCCCGGCGTCGTCGCGGTGCGCGGAATCCCGTACGCGGCGCCGCCGTTCGGCCCCGACCGCTTCAGGGCGCCCCGGCCCGCGCCGGCCTGGCGGGGCGTACGGGACTGCGCCGCCTTCGGGCCCGTCTCGCCGCAGTCCGCGGAGCTGCCGGGAGCGCCGTCCTGGTCACCGGGCGACGAGGACGTGCTGAGCCTGAACGTGTGGACGGGTACGGGGAGGGACACGGGCGCGGGTAGGGACACGGGGGAGGGTGCGGGTGAGGTCACGGGCGCGCGGCCTGTGCTCGTCTGGATCCACGGCGGCTCGTACACCTTCGGCTCCTCCGCCCAGCCCGACTTCGACGGTACGGCGCTCGTCCGCGCCGGACTGGTCGTCGTCACCCTCAACTACCGGCTCGGTTTCGAGGGCTTCGGCCATGTGCCGGGCGATGGCTTCCCGGCGAACCGCGGCCTGCTCGACCAGATCGCCGCGCTTGAGTGGGTGCGCGACAACATCGCGGCCTTCGGCGGCGATCCCGGCAATGTCACCCTGGCCGGGCAGTCCGCGGGTGCGACGTCCGTCGCCTGTCTGACGGTGATGGAGCGGGCGCGCGGGCTGTTCCACCGCGCCGTCGCGCACAGCCTGGTCGGCCCGGTCTACTCGCCCCAACTCGCCGCCGACACCGCGCGCCTGGTGGCGGAGGCCGCCGGAGTCCCGGCCACCGCCGAGGGGTTGACGGCGGCGTCGCCGTACGACCTGGTCAGCGCCTCCGATCAGGTCGTCGTCCGCCTCCGTGACGACCCGTCGGCGGGGGCGCGCCACTACGACCCGGTGCTGTACGGCCCGGTCGCCGACGGGGACGTCCTGCCCGCCGACCCCCTCGACGCCGATCCGGCGGACCGGGCCGACGTCGAGCTGCTGGTCTGTCACACGACGGAGGAGTACTGGCTGCTGGACGCGGTCGGCAGCAGCAAGAAGATCTCGACGGACGGAGAACTGGACGCCTTCGCACGGGACTTCGGGCTGCCCGGCGATCTCGTGCCGGCCTACCGGGCGCTGCGGCCGGACGCGCCGGTGCTCGACCTGTACCTCGCGATCTTCGGCGACATGTCCTTCGCCGAGTACAGCAGCCGATTCGCCGACCGGCACGCACGGGCGGGCCGCACGACACATCTCTCCCGTTTCGCCAGGAAGCGGGTCTCGGAAGGCGGAGTCGTACGCCCCTGGCACTGCGCCGACGTCCCCTTCGTCTTCGGCGTACTGGACGTGCCCGAGCTGGCGTTCCTCATCGGCGGCCCGCCGACGGCCGAGGACCACGAACTGTCGCGCCGCATGGTGCGGGCGTGGGCGGACTTCGCCGCGACGGGGGAGCCGGGCTGGGGGACGGACACCGTACGGATCTGGCGCGCGGACGGCGAGGGGGAGACGGGGGACGGCGGGGGCCAGGCGGACGGCGGGGTGGGCGCGTACGACGGCTTCCGTGCCGCGTGGCGGACGGTCGACTACGCGGACGTCCACCCCTGACGGCGGACTGACAGGATGGGCGCATGACCGAGATCCGCACGCCCCGCCTCCTCCTCCGCCGCTGGACCGACGACGACCTCGCCGCGATGGCCGAGATCAACTCGGACCCGCAGGTCATGCGCTGGATCGGTGACGGCTCGGTCCGCGACCTCGACGAGACGGCCGAGTCCATCGAGCGCTGGGAGGAGGAGTGGGACGAGGAGGGCTTCGGGCTCTTCGCGATCGAACTGCTCGCCTCCGGGGAGATGATCGGCTTCGCCGGCCTCTCCGTATCGGACCAGCTGCCCGAGGTGCTGCCCGACATCGAGATCAGCTGGCGGCTCGGCGCCCAGTTCTGGGGACAGGGTTACGCCTCCGAGGCGGCCCACGCGGTGCTGGAGTTCGCCCTTCAGGACCGGGGTCTGGAGCGGGTGGTGGCCGTCAACCGGATGGGCAACGACGAGTCCGAGAACGTGCTGCGCAAGCTGGACATGGTCCTCGACCGCGAGACGAAGCACCCGGAATACGGCTTCGCGCTGAACATCTACTCCATCGACCTCACCGAGTACGAGGCCTGAGCACCACGTACGCCACCACGAACGCGGTCCCGAGGAGCCCGGCGCCGACGCCGAAGGCCAGATGGTAGCCGCCGGTCAGCGCCTCGGCCGTGCTCGCGCCGCCCGCCAGCAGACTCTCGCTCCGCGAGGCCGCCAGTGTCGACAGGACGGCGATGCCCACCGCCATCCCGATCTGCTGGGCCGTGTTGAACAGCCCCGACGCCAGCCCCGCGTCCTCCTCGCCCGCGCCGGACATCCCGAGCGACGTCAGGGCCGGGAGGGCGAGACCGAATCCGGCGGAGAGAAACATCAGGGGCAGCACGTCGGTCGGGTAGTTCGCGTCGACCGGTATCCGGGCGAGCAGGACGAGAAGGGTGATCAGCAGCAGGAGGCCGGTCAGCAGGACGTTCCGCTCGCCGAACCGGGTGATCAGCCGGGCGGAGACACCGAGCGAGACGGCGCCGATGACGAGTGCGGCCGGGAGCATCGCGAGGCCGGTCTCGGCGGCGCCGTATCCGAGCACCCGCTGGAGGTGCAGCGCGAGGACGATCTGGAACGAGAACAGCGCGGCGACCATCAGCATCTGCACGACGTTCGCGCCGACGACGCTGCGTGAACGGAAGATCCGCAGCGGCATGAGCGGGCTGGCGGCGGTGGCCTGGCGGGCGACGAACGCGCCGATCAGGGCGGCGGCGACGGCGCCGAGACCCAGGGTGTGGGCGGAGACCCAGCCGTACCGCTCGACCTTGACGACGGTGTAGATCCCGAGCATCAGCCCACTGGTGATGAGCAGCGCGCCGATGACGTCGGCGCGGGCGACGAGTTCGCGGGCCGTGACCTTGCCCTTGCCCGCGCCTGTGCCCCTGCCCGTACCGTCCGTGCTTCTGTCACGGGGCAGGACACGGACCGCGAGCGCGAGGGCGGCGAGCCCGATCGGCAGGTTGATGAAGAAGATCCAGTGCCAGCTCAGGGCGTCGGTGAGGAGCCCGCCCGCCACCTGGCCGATGGACGCCCCGGCCGCGCCGGTGAAGCTGAAGACGGCGATGGCCCTGGCCCGTTCCCCCGGCTCGGTGAAGAGCGTGACGAGGATGCCGAGGCTGACCGCCGCCGCCATCGCGCTGCCGACGCCTTGCAGGAAGCGGGCCGCGATCAGTACGGCGGGCGAGGTCGCGACGCCCGCGAGGAGCGAGGCGGCGGTGAAGACGCCGGTACCCGCGAGGAACATGCGTCTGCGCCCGAGCAGGTCGCCGAGCCGGCCCGCCAGGAGCAGCAGGCTGCCGAACGCGATGAGGTAGGCGTTCACGACCCAGGTCAGTCCGGCGGGGGAGAAGCCGAGGTCGTCCTGGATGGCGGGCATCGCGACGGTGACGATGGAACCGTCGAGAATGATCATCAGCATGCCGGTGGCGAGGACGCCGAGGGCGAGCGCGCGGGTGCGGGGTGGGACGGCGCGTGGTGCGGCCGTGGCCGCGGTTGCGGCTGTGACTGCGGCGGATTCGGACATGGCTGTCTCCTGTCGATGGATCGCCCCAACGGGCCGACAGGTGCGACTGTAATGGATAGTCCCGTTGCGGACTATCTCTTTCGGATTCGGATTGGGGTCTTCCGGATAATCCGTCACGGACCGAATTGTTACGATGGCGGGCATGACCGCCATGACGCCCACCCGCTCGGCACCGGACCTCTCCTACCTCCTCGACCACACCAGCCATGTCCTGCGCACCCGTATGTCGGCCGCGCTCGCCGAGATCGGGCTCACCGCGCGTATGCACTGCGTCCTCGTGCATGCCATGGAGGCGGAGCGCACCCAGATCCAGCTCGCCGAGATCGGCGACATGGACAAGACCACGATGGTTGTCACCGTGGACGCCCTGGAGAAGGCCGGGCTCGCCGAGCGCAAGCCGTCCAGTACGGACCGGCGCGCGCGGATCATCGCGGTCACGGACGGCGGCGCGCGGCTCGCCGTACGGAGCCAGGAGATCGTCGACGGTGTGCACCGGCAGGCGCTGGCGGGGCTCTCCGACGCGGACCGCGAGACCTTCCTGCGGCTGATGAACGGCCTGGCGGAAGGGGAGTTGGCGGCGCCGTCCGAGACGCCTGGGGTGGCGCGGCGGGCGCGCCAGCGCGAGAAGTAGGCGCTGCGTACGCTTCATGCCCATGAGCGAGACGGCGGCGGCAGCGGAAAGCGCGAGCGGTGCGGACGGTACGCCGGACGGTGCGGACGGCGCGGTCGGCGCGGACGGTGCGCACGGCGCGGACGGGCTGCGTGAGCGCAAGAAGCGGCAGACGTACGAGCGGCTGTCCGAGACGGCGATCGCGCTCTTCCTGGAGAAGGGCTTCGAGAAGGTGTCGGTGGCCGAGATCGCAGCCGCCGCCGAGGTCTCGAAGCCGACGCTCTTCCGCTACTTCCCCGCCAAGGAGGACCTGGTGCTGCACCGGTTCGCCGATCACGAGGACGAGGCCGCGCGGGTGGTCGCGGGTGCGGGCGGCGGCGCGGGCGCCGGGTCGCCGCTGGAGGCGCTGCACCGGAACTTCGCGGACGGGCTCGCCCGCCGGGACCCGGTGACCGGCCTCAACGACGATCCGCGGGTGCTGGCCTTCCACGGTCTGCTGTACGGGACTCCGTCGCTGGTCGCGCGGGCGTACGCGTATCAGGGCCGGTCCGAGGCCGTGCTGGCGGAAGCGCTGGTGCGGGCGGCTCCCTCGGCGGAGCCGGTGGTGGCACGGCTCGCGGCCGGCCAGATCGTCGCGGTGCAGCGCGTGCTCGCCGAGGAGAACTGGCGGCGGATCGCGGCCGGTGAGAGTGCCGACGGGGTGTATCCGGACGCGGTGGCGGCGGCGGAGCTGGGGTTCGGGCAGCTGCGGAGCGGACTCCCCTTCGGAAACTGATTCACGGTAACGAATTTAACTCGGTTGCGTTATTCTCGGTGGAATGACGTTTCCCGACCCTTCCCAAGCGCTCGGTGAAGAGCGGACCTACCACGACCTGTGCCGTACGGCCCTGAAGGGCATGATCGACGGCGCCGAGGAACGGGTCGCCACCGGCGCCGACGTCTCCGCCTCCGGGGCGGACGCGGAAGTCCTCGGCTACCAATTCCGCAGCCAGGCAAAGGAGTTGGCCGAGCTGCCGGCCGGCCCGCTGTTCTTCGGGCGGCTGGACTTCGGGCCGGATCTTGGTGGGAGCGGCGGCGAGCACGCCGGGCAGAGCTACCACATCGGCCGCATCCGCATCAGTGAACACCCCGCGTCCCCGCCCCTCGTGATCGACTGGCGCGCCCCGGTCTCGCGGGCGTTCTACCAGGCGCGCGCCACCGACCCGCGTGGTGTCGCCGTGCGCCGCCGGTTCGGCTGGGCGCCCTGGAGCGAAGGGCTGTCGGAGGAGCTGACAGGCCTGGAGGACGAAGTCCTCCAACGGACAGAGCCCGCCCCCGCCGGCGTGAGTTCCGAACCTGCCGCCGCGAGCACGGTGAGTTCCGCCCCCGGCACGATCCTCGCCGGTGAGATCGAGCGCCCCCGCGTCGGCCCGATGCGCGACATCGTCGCCACCATCCAGCCCGAGCAGGACGATCTCGTACGGGACGAACTCACCGTGTCCGTCTGCGTCCAGGGCGCCCCCGGCACCGGCAAGACCGCCGTCGGCCTGCACCGCGCCGCGTATCTTCTCTACACCCACCCCGACCGGATCAAGCGCGGCGGACTGCTCATCCTCGGGCCGAACCGCACCTTCCTCTCCTACATCGCCGAGGTGCTGCCCGCCCTCGGCGAGACGGGCGTCCGTCAGTCGACGGTCGAGGACGAGGTCGCGCGCCACCCCGTCCGGGCCGAGGACGACCCGGCCACCGCGCTCGTCAAGCACGATGTGCGGATGGCGGCCGTACTGCGCCGCGCGCTGTACGGGCGGGTGCGGGTGCCCGTCAACTCCCTTGAGGTGCCGGACGGTTCGTACCGCTGGCGGGTGCCGGTCGCGGAGCTGGAGCGGATCGTGGCCGACGTGACGCGGGAAGCTCCGCCGTACGCGATCGGTCGCGAGCGGGTCCGCACCCGCGCCGTACTGCTGATCCAGCGGCAGGCCGAACGCCGTTCGGGCGTCAGGAACAACGCCTGGCTCCAGAAGATCTCCCGCGCGCGGCCGGTGTCCGCGTTCGTGGAGGAGGTCTGGCCGAAGATGACCCCGGAGGAGGTCGTGGCGCAGCTGCTGTCGGATCCGGCCGGCGCGGCGGACGCCACCGACGGCATTCTCGACGCGGCGGAGCGGCGCGCGCTGATGTGGGCCCGGCCGCGTTCCGCGCGTACGGCAGCCTGGTCGGCGGCCGATCTGCTGCTTCTGGACGAGGTGGCCGGGCTGCTCGAACGCCAGGACAGCTACGGCCACATCGTGGTGGACGAGGCCCAGGACCTCTCCCCGATGCAGTGCCGCGCCATCGCGCGCCGCGCTGGGTTCGGCTCGCTGACCGTGCTCGGCGACCTGGCGCAGGGCACCACCCCGTGGGCGGCCCGCAGTTGGCCGGAACACCTCGCGCAGCTGGGCGCGCCGGATGCCTCGATCGCTCAACTGACCGTCGGATTCCGGGTACCGGGCGCGATCGTCACGCTGACGAACCGGCTGCTCGGCACGTTGGACGTGGACCTGCCTCCCGCCACGTCGCTGCGCGCGGACGGCGAACTGCGCGTCGAGAAGGTGCCGGAGGCGGCGGGGATGGGTGCGGCCGTGGTCGACGCGGTCCGTACGGCTCTCGCGTACGACGGGTCGATCGCCGTCATCGCCGCCGACACCGACATCGCGCCCCTGCGCGAGGCGCTGACCGGGGCGGGCCTGGCGCCCGCAACCCCCGCCCCCGGCGAACTGGGCGCCCGCGTCACACTGTTGCCCGCCTCGCTCGCCAAGGGCCTCGAATACGACCATGTCGTCGCGGTCGAACCGGCCACGATCGCGACGGCGGAGAGCCGTGGCGCGTACCGGCTGTACGTGGTGCTGACGCGGGCGGTCTCGCGTCTGCACGTGCTGCACAGCGCGGAGTTGCCGTTCTAGCCGCCGTTCTGGCTGCGGTTCTTGCTGCCTTCGGTCGCCGGTTCTAGCCGCCGTTCTCGGTGGGTGGTTCGTAGGCGTACGGCAGCAACTCCCGTACCAGCACGGCCCGTAGGCCGTTCTCCGTCCGCACCACGACCTCGATCCCCGGGAAGTAGTCCAGCAGCACCTGCCGGCAGCGCCCGCAGGGCGACTGCACGCCCCGTCCCTCGTTCCCGACGGCCACGACGGTGACGAGGTCGTACGCGCCGACGGCCGCCGCCGCGCCGATCGTCACCAGCTCGGCGCAGGGGCCGCCGGTGAAGTGGTAGACGTTCAGGCCCGTGAAGATCCGGCCGTCCCGGTCCCGGGCGGCGCACGCCATGGTGTGGTCGTCGCCCTTGGCGTGGGTCGCGGCGAGGCGCGTCGCCGCGTCGACAAGCTCATGATCGAGGTCCGCTGTCATGCGACGGAACGCTACTCGCGCCCGGCCACCGCCGTCCGCAGCCGGTACACCGCCGTGCGCCGCCCGTCCGCCGCACCCCACATGACGTGCGCTCCAAGGAAAGAAAACCGATTCCCGGACCGATCAGCGCCCCGGTACCGTGCCGGGATGCCCGCACTTCAGCTGCTCCGTCCTGACCACGCTCCGGCGATCCTCGCCTTCGAGCGCGCGAACCGGGCCTACTTCGCCGCCTCGATCCCCGACCGGGGCGACGCGTACTTCACCGATTTCGCCCAGCGCCACGCGGACCTGCTCGCCGAGCAGGCCACCGGGCTCTGCTACTTCCATGTGCTGGTGACGGGCGACGAAGACCCGACGGACGGCGAAGGCCCGACGGGCGGCGAGGTGGTCGGGCGTGTCAACCTCGTCGACGTGGCGGACGGGGTGGCCGAGCTGGGGTACCGGATCGCCGAGAAGGCGGCCGGCCAGGGGCTGGCGACGGACGCCGTCCGGCGGATCTGTGTGCTGGCCGCGGGGACGTACGGGCTGACCGCGCTGCGCGCGAAGACCACCGACGACAACGCCGCATCGCACGCCGTGCTGACCCGTACGGGATTCGTGCCCACCGGCGCGATCGACCTCAACGGCGTCCCGGGAACGACCTACATCCGCACGCTGAGCTGAGCGCCCAGATCCCGGAACCCGAGCGTCGCCGCCACCCGCCGCGAGGCGTACGGCCGGGCCCGCCACTGCGGCAGCAGCCCCGCGTCCAGCGCGTGCGCCACCGCCGCCGACGCCACGGTCCTGGCCAGACCCCGGCCCCGATGGCGCGGGGCGACGAGAACGCAGAGGTGGGCGACCGACCGGGGCCAGGACAGATAACCGGCCGCCGCGACCACCTCACCGCCGTCCACCAGCAGGAACGCCGGCGACGTGATCTCGTCCAGACCGCTCTCGCCCGCGTCGTCGTGCCCGACGGCGGCCAGCAGCGCCGCCACCGCATCCGCGTCGCCCGCCACCCGCTCGACCGTGCCGCCCGCGCCCCCGGCCGGCGCGGGCACGAACGCGTCCCGGCCGCCGTCCAGATAGCAGAGCGTGGCGGGCCCCAGCACGTCGAGCACCGGAGCCGTACCGCTCAGGGCCGTGCCGAGCTGGACGGGGTCGGTCAGTTCCTCGTACGACAGCGTCCGTGCCGCCGCGCCCAGCGCCTCGGCGCTCCGCGCGTCCGGCGCGGTGACGAGGGTGGCGTCACCGATCCGTACGATCCCGGCCCAGCCCGGCGGGCAGAGCAGTGAGCCGGGCGCCATCACGACATCGGCGGGGGAGGCGAACTCGGCCGGGACACCGGCGAGTTCGGTCCACAGGGCGCGCGCGTGGGTCACCGTCGGGCCGGCGCGGGTCTCCAGGTCCATACGGCGACGGTAGGACGGAACACCGGCGCCGCGCGACCGACTTCACTCCAGGTGGTGGTGCGCGTAGTGCTCGGCGATCTCGTCGCTCGTCGTGAGCCAGACCCCCGGATGGTTCGCGATGTGCTCGAGCGCCTGGTCCAGATACTTGTGCCGGAACGGCTGGTTGATGACGAAGGGGTGCAGCACCAGCGACATCACCCGGCCGCTGTCCGCCGCGTCCTCGTACAACTGCTCCAGCTGGTCCCGCACGATCCGCACGAAGTCCGGGCCGCTGAGGCTCTTGCCGACGAACAGGCTGATGTCGTTGACCTCGATGGAGTACGGGACGCTGAGCATGCCGGGCACGTTCAGCGCGTACGGCTGGTCGTCGTTCGACCAGTCCAGCAGATAGCTCAGGCCCAACTCGGCAAGCAGGGAAGGCGTGTTGTACGTCTCGGTGAGCGCCGGTCCCAGCCAGCCACGCGGGCGTCGGCCGGTGTCGCGTTCGATGGTGTCGACCACGTCGGTGAGAAAGGCGCGCTCCTCGTCACGTGTCATGTCGGCCTGGAAGAGGGAGTTGTTCCTGCCGTGCGCGATCCACGCCCAGTCGCGGTCGCGGCCGGCCCGCACGATCTGTGGATAGCGGGTGCCGACATCGGAGTTGAGCATCACGCTCGCCCGTACGCCGTGCCGGTCGAGGCTGTCGATCAGCCGCCAGATGCCGACCCGGGGGCCGTAGTCGCGCCAGCCGTAGTTCAGCGGGTCGGGCGCGAGGCCGGCGGTGCCCGGGAAGATGCTCGTGGAGGGGCGGTCGACCTGGTAGTGCTCGACGTTGAGCCCCACGTAGAAGGCGATGCGGGCGCCGTTCGGCCATCGGAGGGGCGGGCGTTCGACGATGGGGCTGTAGTCGAAGAGCTGGTTGTCCATGAGGGCTCACCTCGTGTGTGTCGTGCTCGCTGACGGATCCCACGGATCTCACGGATCTGACGGATCCGTCAGGGCTGTCCGGGCGGTACGGGCTGTCCGAGCTGTACGGGCTGTCGGACAGAGCGTCGGACGTTGACACCGGTGTGAAGGTCAAGGCGCGGACTCAAATACCATGCGCCGCTATGAGCATCACCCCGTTCCGTATCGACATCCCGCAAGGTGATCTGGACGATCTCCACGACCGTCTCGACCGCACCCGCTGGCCCGACGAGCTGCCGGGCGCGGGCTGGGCGTACGGCATCCCGCTCGGTCAGCTCCGCGAGCTGGCGCACCACTGGCGGCACGGGTACGACTGGCGGGCCGCCGAGGCCGAGTTGAACCGGTGGCCGCAGTTCACCACCACCATCGACGGGGCGCACATCCACTTCGCCCATGTCCGTTCGCCGGAACCGGACGCGACGCCGCTGATCATGACGCACGGCTGGCCGGGCTCGATCGTCGAATTCCTGGACGTGGCGGGCCCGCTCACCGACCCCCGCGCGCACGGCGGCGACCCGGCCGACGCGTTCCATCTGGTGCTGCCGAGCATCCCCGGCTTCGGATTCTCCGGGCCCACCCGGGAGAAGGGCTGGGAGTTCCGGCGGGTCGCCGGGGCGTTCGGCGTGCTGATGGAGCGGCTGGGCTACGAGCGGTACGGCACCCAGGGCGGCGACTGGGGAGCGGCGATCTCCCGCGAGCTGGGCCGCCTCCGGCCCGGCCAGGTCGTCGGCGTACACCTCAATCTGCTGCCGGGCGGCGGCCAGACGCAGGAGCCGACCGGGGCGGAACTGGCTCCGCTGAGCCCACAGGAGCGCCGGCGCACGCGGGCGTCCTGGGAGCGGGGGCGGGAGTTCGCCCGTGAACGCCAGGGGTACGCCGACATCCAGTCGACGCGCCCGCAGACACTGGCGTACGGCCTGACGGACTCACCCGTCGGCCAACTGGCCTGGATCGCCGAGAAGTTCCACGAGTGGGCCGACACGACGGACGGCCGCCCGTACGGCGCGATCGACCGGGACCGGCTGCTCACGAACGTGATGCTGTACTGGCTGACCGGCACCATCGGCTCATCGGCCCGTATCTACTACGAGCGGGCGCACGCCCCGTACTGGGGCGCACCGCCCGACCCGTCCACGGTGCCGACCGCGCTGGCCGACTTCGCGCACGACAACTTCATCCCGCTGCGCCACATCGCGGACCTGACGAACAACATCACGCGCTGGACCTCGTACGACCGGGGCGGCCATTTCGCGGCGCTGGAGGTGCCGGAGCTGCTGGTGGCGGACGTACGGGAGTTCTTCCGCACCGTCGGCGAGTGACGCGGCGCGGATGAGGGCGGTCGTCAGTCAGACCCCGTGACGGGGGACCCGGCGAGGGGCCCGGCGAGGGTGGGCCCGGTGAGGGCGTCCACCGCCGACCGCCGAGGGGCGTTCAGGCCGAGGAAGTCCGTGCTGTCCGCCCACTGGTCCACCCCGCCGGTCAGCGGCAGCCCGCGCAGTTCGGGATCGGTGACAGTCGCCGCCAGGGCCTGGGCGAAGCGTTCGGCGTGCAGCACCTGGAACGGCCGGTCGTGGTACGGCCGGCGCGCCGGGTCCTGCGGCTCCGCGAGCCCCGTCGCGTTCTGGAGCGCGGCCACGAACTCGTACGCGTCGCACAGATGCCGCTCCCGCGCCGGATACTCCGTCGCCGCCAGCGCGCCCGTCAGCGACGGCAACAGCTCGCCGGCGACCGCGAGCCGCCCGAAGGCGCTGCCGAGCCACTTGCTGTACGGGGCGTACGCCCGCCCCAGCAGCAGGCACAGCCGCATCAGATCGCGCACCAGCCGCCCCGCGACGACCGCCGACCCGAGCGGGTCCCCGGCCTCGGCACACCGGCCGACGAACGCCTCCTCCTGCGAGATCCGCTGCCACTGACAGGCCAGCAGATAGCGCCACACCTGATCCGGGTACCACGCCAGCCGGGCGCGCGCCGCGCCGAGCGTGCCGAGTCCGTCATGGAACACCGCGCCGCCGGTGACCTCCGTGAGCCGCTGCTGGGGCATGGCCAGCCAGTCGCGTACGGACGGCTCCGCCGTCACGGGCGTGCCGAGTCTGGTCCGCAGCCAGCCGCCGACCTCGTCGACCGACACCCGGTGGTTGACCGTCCCGTCCGTCAACTCCATCGATCCAATGGGGACTTCGGGGTCGTGGTGGTGGAAGTGGGTGGGCCAGCCGCGTACCTGCTTCGGCAGCCGTTCCGCGAACAGCCGGTGCAGATCGGCCCCGTGCCGGGCGGTGTCGTCCGGTGCGAGGAAGAGATTCAGGCGCGGTCCCCACTCGTGGTCGGCGGAGCGGGCCGAGTCGAAGCCGAGCACCTCGGAGCCGGAGCCGACGCGGGCGGCGGTGTACCGCAGGCCGGGGTAGGCGCTGTCGAGGACGGGCCGTACCGCTTCCTCGTACAGGATCCGGGAGAGTTCGAGACCGGGGAGGAACGCGGGGTCGGTGTCGGGGCCTGGGCTGGCGTCGGTGTTCACGGGCCAACTCTGGAGGACGGGGCGGGACGGCCGCCACGCATTACCCGCGCGCTCCGGCTGCCCGCTCCGCCAGGAAGTCCTCCCAGGTCCGCCGCCCGACGTCGGCCCCGTCGAGGGCCAGATTGTCCCCGGCCCGGTACGCGCGGCCGACCTTGCCCGGGACGCGCAGCGGCACCGTTGGGCGGCGGGGCGGGCGGTGCGTCTGGCGGCGCGTCGGGCGGTGCGTCTGGCGGCCGGTGGCGCGCGCCTGGAGATAGCCGCGGGTCAGTTCGTCCAGCCGGTACAGCTTCGGCCCGGCGAGGTCGGCCACCCGGCCGGCCGGTTCGCCGAGGGCCAGCTCCACCAGCCGGGCCGCCACGTCGCGGGCGTCGACCGGCTGCATCCGGATGCCACCCGGTGCCAGAAGCACCGGCAGCTTCGCCATCGGCCGCGTCATGGTCAGGACCAGGTCGTGGAACTGCGCCGCCCGCAGCGTCGTCCACGGCAGCTCCGACTCCTCGACCGCCCGCTCCGCGCCTGCCTTGGCCCTGAAGTAGCCGATCGGCATCCGGTCGGCGCCGATGACCGAGATGTAGACGAAGTGCCGTACGCCGACACGTGACGCGGCCCGCACCAGATTCCGCGTCGCCTCGTCGTCACCCTTGGGACCGCCCGCGAGATGCAGGACGGTCCCGGCGCCGTCCACCGCGGACTCGATCGCCTTCTCCGCCTCGGCGCCGTCCCCCTTGAGCAGGTCGGCGGCGACGTACTCGACGCCCTCCTGAGGCGCGCGGCCGTGTCTGCTGAGCACGCGTACGTCATGGCCGGCGTCGCGCAGCAGGGGAGTGACGAAACGTCCGAGCGTGCCCGTGCCGCCCGTGACCAGAATTGATGACGTCATGGCTTCTCCAAGCTCTCTCGGCTCTCGTGGACCGGGTGTTTCCCGGTCACATCGACGGGGTTGAGAGGGTCTACTTCACTGACACCCGGCGAGCGAGGAATGTGACCGATGGACGAGACCAGTTGGCTGCTGGAGCGTTTTGAGGAAGACCGGCCTCGTCTGCGCGCGGTCGCCTACCGGATGCTCGGCTCGGCGAGCGAGGCCGACGACGCCGTTCAGGAGACCTGGCTGCGCCTCGACCGTGCCGACACCGGCGGGGTCGAGAATCTGCGCGGCTGGCTGACCACGGTGGTGGCGCGGGTGTGCCTGAACATGCTGCGTACGCGCGCCTCGCGGCGCGAGGACCCGCTCGACACCGGCGCGCACGGCGAGGCGGGCGCGCGGGTCGACCCCGAGGAGGAGGCGGTACTCGCCGACTCCGTCGGGCTGGCCCTGCTGGTCGTACTCGACACACTGGCCCCCGCCGAGCGGCTGGCCTTCGTCCTGCACGACATGTTCGCCGTGCCCTTCGACGAGATCGCCCCGATGCTGGAGCGCTCCCCGGCGGCGGCGAGACAACTCGCGAGCCGTGCCCGCCGCCGGGTCAAGGGGGCCTCGCCCGTTCCCGAGGCGGACCTGACGCGCCGGCGCCAGGTCGTCGAGGCATTCCTCGCGGCATCCCGGGGCGGGGACTTCGAGGCGCTGGTCGCGCTGCTCGACTCGGACGTGATCCTGCGCGCCGACCGCGCGGCGGGCCCCACCCGCGAGCCGATCACACTCCGCGGCGCGCGGAACGTCGCGAAGGGCGCGTCCATGGCGGCGGAACGGGTCAGGTTCACCCGGTCCGCGCTGCTGAACGGGTCGCCCGGACTGGTGATGGCCCCGGGCGGCAGGCTGTTCCTGGTTCTCGCGTTCACGATCGTGGACGGCAAGGTCACCGAGATCGACATCATCGCGGAACCGGAGCGGCTGGACCGGGTGGAGGTGGCGGTGCTCGACGCGCCGTGACGGCGTGCGCGAGCGCGGCGGCCCATCCTGTCCGAGAGCCCCGGCCGAGCTGCCGATGGCGCGACGGCCCGACGCATGCCCCGACCGAAGAGCGGAGAGAGTGTCTTATATGAGTGAGCGCGACCTTCAGCCGAAAGGCCCGTCGTCGGCGGGCACCTGGTGCTGCCTGGGCGGGGGCCGGATCTACACGGAGGCGGACAAGGAACTGGCCGAGGCCATCGCGCTCAGCTTCCCCGTCGTCCCGGCGGCGGCCCGCGCCTCACGGGCCTTCCTGGAGCGCGTCGTGGACCACACCGCGCGGGCCGGCATCACACAGTTCCTCGATCTGGGCACCGGCCTGCCGGTCGATCCGAACACCCACCAGGTGGCGCAGGCCATCGACCGGAGCGCGCGGATCGTGTACGTCGACAACGACCCGACCGTCCTCGAACACGGCCGTGCGCTGACGCCCCTCGGATCCCCCGAGGGCGCCGTCGAGTACCTGGACGCCGATGTCCGCGACGTACGGCACGTACTGGACGCGGCCGGCGAGATCCTCGACCTGGACCGGCCGGTCGCGGTCCTGATGCTGTCCATGCTCGGACACATCGAGGACCCGGCCGAGGCAGCCGCCGTCGCTCAGCGCTATATGAGCGCCGTGGCGCCCGGCAGCTACCTCGCCACATGCGACTCGGTGGACTCCCCGGACATGCGGGCGGCGGCAGCGGCGTACGCGGCGGGCGGCGGTCCGCCGATCTACCTCCGTACGGCCGCCCAGCTGGAGCCCGCCGGCGCCGGCCTCGAATTCCTCGCCCCGGTCGGCCCCATCAACCTCTGGCACCCGGCCGGACCGCCCCCCGAGCAGACCTCCGTACAGACCCCCGAATCGGCTCCCGAGGCGGCTCCCGAACCCGTCGACCAGTGGGGATTCGTCGCGCGGAAACCGGCCGCCGCCACGGACCGGTAGGGACGGTCCCCGCAGTCGTATCGTTGGAGGTGAGACCTCGGTCCGGCGTCAGGGGTTGATCATGGGCGAGGCACTGGTTGTAGTGGTCATAGCGCTCGTATGCGTATGCGGCATCTACGCGCTGGCGGCGGCACGCGTCGTCAAGCAGTACGAGCGAGGCGTGGTCTTCCGGCTCGGCCGGCTGCGCGAGGGCATTCGAGGGCCCGGATTCCAGCTGATCCTTCCGTTCGTGGACAGGCTCAGCAAGGTCAACATGCAGATCGTGACGATGCCCGTCCCGGCACAGGACGGCATCACGCGCGACAACGTCACCGTGCGCGTGGACGCGGTCATCTACTTCAAGGTGGTCGACGCGGCGGACGCGATGATCCGGGTCGAGGACTACCGCTTCGCGGTGTCCCAGATGGCGCAGACGTCGCTGCGGTCGATCATCGGTAAGAGCGATCTGGACGATCTGCTGTCGAACCGCGAGAAGCTGAACGAGGGCCTGGAGCTGATGATCGACAGCCCCGCCATCGGCTGGGGCGTGCAGATCGACCGGGTCGAGATCAAGGACGTGTCGCTGCCGGAGACCATGAAGCGGTCGATGGCACGCCAGGCCGAGGCGGACCGTGAGCGCCGCGCGCGGGTGATCAACGCGGACGCTGAGCTACAGGCGTCGAAGAAGCTCTCCGAGGCGGCCAGGCAGATGGCCGGCCAGCCCGCCGCGCTCCAACTGCGGCTGTTGCAGACGGTGGTGGCAGTCGCCGCCGAGAAGAACTCCACGCTCGTGCTGCCCTTCCCCGTCGAACTGCTCCGGTTCTTGGAGCGCGCCACGCCCGCGGAGGCGGAGCAGGCCGTGAAGGCGGTGTCGGGCGTCGCGGAGGAGAAGCAGCACGAGCAGCAGGGACAGCGGGAAGAGGAGCAGCAGCAGGGGCGGGAGAAGCAGTCCGTCTGAATGCCCGTAGTGGTCAGTTACGCCGTGCCGCCCAGACCGCGCGTTCCGTACGTACCGTCAGGTCGGCGCGGCGCAGGACGCTGTGGGGGCTCCCGGTGTCCAGCAACTGGTCGAGCGCGGTGAGGTCTTCGGGGGACAGCGCCTCGGCGATGGCGCCGCGCATCCGGGTCAGGCTGCTGAGCGCGTAGCGGCCGACGGCTTCGGGGTGGGGCGGGCCCAGCTTCACGGTGACGGTGCGTTCACCTTCGACGGTGAAGCCGGCGGCGGTCAGCTTGCCGCCCCAGTCGGCGCCCCGGTGGGGCACCTGCGCGGCGTGGTGGCGGTCGATCACGGCGTGGCAGCGTTCTTCGAGTCCGGGGCGGTCCGCCGGGGCGTCCTCGGGCAGGAAGCGCGGGAAGCCCGCCAGTTCGACGACGGCGAACAGCCCGCCGGGGGTGAGTGTGTCGTGGACCTGGCGCAGGGTGCGGTCGGGGTCGGCCATGTGGTGCATGGAGGCCGACGCCCAGATGAGTTCGGGTGCGCCGAGGTCCGGCCAGTCACCGTCGAGGTCGGCCTGGACGGTGCGTACCTGATCGGCGAGACCGGCCGCCTCGGCCTTCTCCCGCAGCCGGTCCAGATGGCTGGTCGAGGTGTCGACGGCGGTCACCCGGGCCTGGGGGAAGCGCGTGAGCAGGGCGAGGGTGCCGGCTCCGGTGCCGCAGCCGAGGTCCACGATGCGGCGGGGGTCGGCTTTGACGGGCAGCCATGTGGTGATGGAGGCGATGTGTTCGGCGAGCACCTCGGCGTCGAGGTCCAGCATGTCCGCCTGATCGTGCTGGGCGTCGGCATCGTGCGAGGCATGCGGGGTGTGCGAGTGCGGGGTGTGGGAGGAGTGCGGGGCGTGCGGATCATGGGCGGCGTGTGTCATGGCGGCAACGCTATGAGGATCATGGGCGTGGCGCCCGGTCGCTGTCCGGAACGGCAAGAAGGTGGGCGCCAGGCTGCTCGTCGCGCAAGTGGCCGTCAGCCCGACGGCCCGTCGTCGCCGCGCTGATGCCCCCGGCGGGCGTCGCGGTCGAAGATGCCCAGCAACTCGCAGGGCCCGCCCTCGGCGCCGATCGCGTGCGGCAGCATCGTGGGGAACTCGGCGGCCTGGTTGGTCTCCACACGGAAGCGCCGGTTGCCCAGGAGCAGGACTGCTGTGCCGGAGAGGACGACGAGCCATTCGCGGCCGGGGTGGGCGCGCATGCGTGAGGGGTTGTCGGGCGGGGGGTCCGTCAGCCGTTGGCGTACGACACTCAGTCCGGGGTCGGCCCGGACCGGCCAGCGCATCTGCTGGCGGGCGGCGTCGATCGTCGGGCTGGAGATGACGTCGTCCGTCGCGGTCTCGACCAGTTGGTCCAGGGTCGTGTCCAGGGCGCGGGCGAGGGTGACGAGCTGGTCGAGTGCGAGACGGCGCTGACCGTTCTCGATCCGGCTGAGGGTGGAGGGGCTGAGCCGGGCGCGGGTGGCAAGTTCGTCCAGGGACCAGCCCTGTGCCGCGCGCAGGGCGCGCACTCGCTTGCGTACGAGGCTGTCCAGATCTCCATCATCTTGCGTCATGGGCAACATGCTATGCCTCATGCGCAAGCTCTGCTTACGGTGGTCGTACCAGGGTCGGCCCCCGGAGCCGGCCCGCGCGAGAAGAGGTACGCCATTCAAGCAACAACCACCACCGTCGACGCCGTCGTGATCGGCGGCGGAGCAGCAGGGCTGAACGGCGCGCTGATGCTCGCCCGCTCCCGCCGCTCCGTCGTCGTCATCGACGCCGGCACACCCCGTAACGCGCCCGCCGACGGCGTGCACGGCCTGCTCGGCCAGGAGGGCGTGCCACCGGCGGAACTGCTGCGCCGGGGGCGCGAGGAAGTGCGCGGTTACGGCGGCGAGTTGGTGGCCGGTGAGGTGATCTCCGCCGTCCCGGCCGACCCCTCCGCCGAGGGCGACCCACGCTTCACGGTCACCCTCGCCGACGGCACCGCCCTGCGGGCACGCCGGCTGCTCGTCGCCACCGGTCTGCGCGACGTACTGCCCGACGTCCCCGGGCTGGCCGAGCACTGGGGACACGGGGTGGTGCACTGCCCGTACTGCCACGGCTGGGAGGTACGCGACGAACCCATCGGGATCCTGGCCGTCGGCCCGGTCTCCGTCCATCACGCGCTGCTGTTCCGGCAGTTGACCGACGACTTGGTCTACTTCACCCGGGGCACCGGCCTGGACGAGGAGACCCGCGCACGCTTCGCCGCCCGCGCCATCCGTGTCGTCGACACCCCGGTGGGGGCGGTCGAGTCCACCCCGGACGGCCATGTCGAGGGCGTGCGACTGACCGACGGGCAACTCGTGGCCCGCCGCGTCATCGCGGTGGCGACCGGTATGTGGGCCCGTACGGAAGGTCTGACCGGTCTGGATCTGCCGATGGAGGATCTGCCCGGCGGTATGGGCCGGCACTTCGCCACCGGCATGGCGGGAGTCACCCCGGTCCGGGGCGTGTGGGTGGCGGGCAATGCCACCGACCTGTCCGCGCAGGTCGGCGCCTCCGCCGCCGCGGGCGCCCTGGCCGGCGCGCACATCAACGCCGACCTGGCCACCGCCGACACAGACGCGGCCCTCGCGGCCACCGTCCCCGCGACCGCCTAGGCGCCGGATCTCGGCGCCGCGCGCACATGCGCCCGCTCGCCCTGCTTGCCGACGAGGCTCAGAAACTCGACGGGGCCGGCGCCGGTGGCCCCGAACCAGTGGGGCGTACGGGTGTCGAACTCCTCGGGGCGCTCCTGTCGGCCGGTTACCGCGACGCGTTCGACGGCCGGCTCGGCGCCGTACCCGTCCCGGAGGGCGTCGCCGACACCGCCCGCGAGGGCATCGCCAACGCCGTCGAAGCCGCCGACAAGGCGGGCGGCCCGCACACGGAGGCACTGGTCGGGGCCGCCCAGGAGTCGTTCGTCGCCGGTTGGCAACAGGCGATGTGGGCGGGCGTCGCCGTCATGGCTCTGCTCTTCATCCACGTCCTCGTACGAGGTCCCCGGCGCCCGGCAGCCACATCCACGCCCGCGTCCACGCCCACACCCGCGCTCACACCCACGCCCGAACCCGAACCTGAGACGGAGCGGGCCGGGGGATGACAGCGTCAGAGGGACGGGGCCGGCGCGTCCGCCCATCGGCGTAGGGCGGCTTCGAGGCCGGTGACAGCGGTGGCGCCCCCGCTGTCGGCGGCCCAGGCGACCACCCCGTCAGGGCGTACCAACACCCCTACGGGCGCCGCGAGTTCGTCGCGTACGACACGCACCCGACCGGACCTGGCGCCCGCGGCCGGACCGGCGAACGCGCCGTCCGGAGTGCGGTCGAGCAGCAGGAACTCGCCGCCGTGGCCGTGGTCGACCAGCCGGGAGCCGTCCCCCAGCCACAGGTCGGGAACGTGGCGGCCGAGCAGCGGATGGTCGCCGGACAGATCGTCGCCGGTCAGGTCGACGCGCTGCGTGACGCCGGAGATCATCTTGACCGCGTATGTCACGCCGTCCCGCGTGCTCAGCAGATCGGCGACGACCTTCCGCAGCGCGGCCGATTTGGCGTCCCCGCGCAGCACCCCGATCTGCGACCGGGTCCAGTCCAGCACCCAGGCGCCGACGGGGCGGCGCTCGGCGTCGTACGTGTCGAGCAGCCCTTCCGGCGCCCGCCCGGCGATCACGGCACCGAGCTTCCAGCCCAGGTTCATCGCGTCGCCGACCCCGAGATTGAGCCCCTGACCGCCGAACGGCGGGTGTACGTGCGCGGCGTCGCCCGCCAGCAGCACCCGGCCCGACCGGTAGGCGGCGGCCTGGCGGGTGTTGTCGGTCCAGCGGGTCGGGGTGGCGTGCAGGGCGGTCAGTGTGACGCCGGTGCCGGAGATCCGGCGCAGCGCGCTCTGTACGTCTTCGAGGGTGACCGGCGCCGAGCGGTCGGCGGGAGGGCTGTCGAACTCCATGGTGGCCACCCGGCCGGGCTGCGGCCCGCAGCGGTACACGCCCCGCGGCGACCACACCCATCCCTCCTTCAGCGGCGAGGGGCCGGCGATGTCGGCGACCGCCTGGTAGCCGGTGAGTTCGGGGTCGGTGCCGGGGAAGTCGATGCCCGCGAGGCGGCGTACGGCGCTGTGCCCGCCGTCGCACCCGACCAGCCAGCCGGTGCGCACCGTACCGTCGGTGGTGCCGACGAGCACACCGTCGCCGGTGTCTTCGAGCGCGCCGACCTCCACCCCGCGACGTACCCGCACACCGAGCCGCGCGACGTGCTCCGCCAGCAGTGCCTCCAACCGCTGCTGCGGCAGCATCCGCGCCCGGTCGGCGGCGGTGTGCGCGGCGAGGTCGGGATCGGACCAGTCCACGAGGGCGGGGTCGAGGACCATGCCCGCGAAGTGTCCGGTGGCGGGCAGCAGGCCCCGGCGGTCGAGCGCCTCGGCCGTCGGCACGTTGATCGACTGCGCCTTCATCGCCTGGTCCGGCTCGGTCAGCCGCTCCAGTACCTGCACCGTCGCCCCGGCGAGCGCCAGCTCCGCGGCGAGCACGAGGCCCACGGGCCCGGCTCCGACCACGGTCACATCCGTCTCGTTCCGCTGCTTCGCATTCATCGTCACGAACACTGTTCTACGCACGAACACTGTTCGTGTCAAGGATCGGCGACCACGGCCCCCCGGCCGCTCCGAGAATTCGACGCATGCGCAGCTACCAAACCCTTTTCAGGACACCGGAGTTCACCCCCTTCCTGCTCTCCTTCACCGCCTTCGCCTCGGCCCAGACGATCGGCGGTCTGGCCCTCGCCACGCTGGTCTTCCGGGCCACCGGCTCCCCGCTCCTGTCGGCGTTGAGCATGTTCGGCCCGCAGCTGGCGCAGTTACTGGGAGCCACGTTCCTGCTCTCGGGCGCCGACCGGCTGCCGCCGCGCGCGATCCTCAGCGGTCTCGGGCTCGCCTTCGCGGCCGGTACGGCGGTGCTGGCGCTGCCCGGTCTGCCGCTGTGGGCGGTCTTCGCCGTCCTGCTCGCGCAGGGCCTGGTCGCGTCGTTGGGCGGGGGCGTACGCGGGGGACTGCTCACCGAGATCCTGTCCAAGGACGGCTATGTCCTGGGGCGTTCGGTGTACAACATGGTCTGGGGCCTGACACAGATGGCCGGGTTCGCGACCGGCGGCGTACTGCTGACGCTCCTGTCACCACGGACCTGTCTGCTCCTCGCGGCGGCGCTGTACGCGCTGTCGGCGCTCGTCACCCGCCTGGGCCTCACCGCCCGCCCACCGCGCGTCGCCGGCCGCCCCTCCCTGGCGGCGACCTGGCGCACCAACGCGCTCCTGTGGTCCTCACGGCCCCGCCGGCTGACATATCTGGGCCTGTGGATCCCCAACGGCCTGGTGGTCGGCGGTAATTCGCTGTACGTCTCCTACGCCCCCGAATCCGCCGGCACGCTGTACGCGTGCGGGGCGCTGGGCATGTTCGCGGGCGACCTGGCGGTGGGCCGCCTCGTACCGCCCGCGTGGCGCCCCCGTCTCGCGACGCCGCTGCGCCTGCTGCTGGCGGTGCCGTATCTGTTCTTCATCCTGCGGCCGGGAGTCGGGCCCGCGGCCGTGGCCGCCGCCGTCGCCTCCGTCGGTTTCGCCGCGACCCTGGTCCTCCAGGAGCGGCTGCTCTCCCTCACCCCCGACGACCTCACCGGCCAGGCCCTCGGTCTGCACGCCACCGGCATGACCGCCCTCCAGGGCGCCGGCGCCGCCCTCGCCGGCCTGCTGGCCCAACTGACCTCCCCGGCAACGGCGATCACGCTGATGGCCGCCGGATCGATCACCGTGACCGCGATCCTCGCGGCGCTGAACCGACACGAGGCGCGCCGGCCGGACTGAGGGGTGTCGTACGGGGGTGGGCGCCGGAGACGGGTGACGCGTACTCGTCAGGCGCCCGCGCCGCCGTCCACCGGCACGATCGCGCCCGTCACCATCGACGCCCGGTCGCTGAGCAGCCACGCGGCGGCCTCGGCGACCTCGCGGGGCTCGGCCATCCTGCCGAGGGGGATGGCGGCCGTCAGACGCTCGACGATGCCGGGGGACGCCGCCTCCCACGCGTCGATCATCTCCGTGGCGGTGCCGCCGGGGGTGATGCCGTTCACGCGGATGCCATGACGCGCCCAACTCACTGCGGCGCTCTCGGTGATGCTGTTGAGCGCGCGCTTCATCGCGCCGTACGCGGGGAGTTCCGGGTTCGCGCGGCGGCTGCCGATGCTGGAGGTGTTCACGATCGCCCCGCCGCCGCCCCGGCGCATGAGCGTGGCCTCGGCCGTCATCGCGGTCCAGTGGGAGCGGAAGTTCACCTCGAACTGCTCGTCGATGTCGTCGTCGGCCGTCGTGTCGAGCGGGCCGGGCCGCCGCTGGATCGCCGCGCCGTTGTTGAACGCGCCGTCGAGCCTGCCGTGCAGCTCCTCGACGCGGTCGACCGCCGCGCGGACGCTCCCGCGGTCGGCGAGGTCCAGCGGTACGGCGTCGGCGACGCCGCCGTCGGCGCGGATCTCGGTGACGATCCGCCGCAGGGCGTCGGTGGAGCGGGCGGCGAGCACCACGGCGGCCCCCTCGGCGGCGAAGAGCCGGGCGGCGGCTGCCCCGATGCCACGGCTGGCGCCGGTGATCAGCACCACCTTGCCGGTCAGCAGCCCCATGGGCCCGAGGTACGTGCGGGTCGCCTGGCCCGTCTGCTCCGTCTGCTCCGTCTGGCCCGTCTGGTTCATCTCCCTGGTCAGGTTCGTCTGGCTGGTCTGGCTGGTCTCGCTCGTCTGGTTCGTCATGCGGTCAGTGTCGGACCGGCCCGCGAGCCGATACAGGCACAGCCGGTACCAGGATCCGTCGCCGCGCGGCGCGCAGACTGGAGGTATGGACAAGCAGGAGCTGGGCGCGTTCCTCCGCAGCCGGCGCGAGCGGCTGCGGCCCGAGGACGTCGGCCTTCCCTCCGGCGCGCGGCGCCGGACACCGGGGCTGCGCCGCGAGGAGGTGGCGGTTCTCGCGCACATCTCCACCGAGTACTACGTCCGGCTCGAACAGGGCAGGGCGCCGCGCCCCTCCGGCGAGGTTCTCGCCGGGATCGCGGGCGCGCTGTTGCTCACGGACGCCGAGTCCGACCATCTCCATGTCCTCGCGGGCACCGCGCCGACCCGTACCGGACTGCACCGGCGCGATGTCCGCCCGAGCATCCTCGCGCTCATCGAGCGGCTGCCGCAGACGGCCGCTTTCGTGACGTCCGCCGTATTCGAGGTGCTCGCGTGGAACGACCTCGCGGCCTCGCTGATGGAGGACTTCGCCGCACTCGCTCCGGCGGACCGCAACCTCGCGCGCCGCGCGTTCCTCGGCCCGGCGCACGCCGGCGCGACGCTGTACGGGGTCTCCGACGCCGCCGAGTTCCGCCACCACGTCGTCATGAGCCTGCGGCCCGCTCTCGCCCGCTATCCGTCCGACCCCGCGGTGACCGGACTCGTCGACGAACTCCGCGCCGGCAGCCCGGAGTTCGCCCGGCTCTGGGAGCGGCACGACGTACAGGCCGCGCCGATGCTCACGAAGACGTTCCGGCACCCGGCCGTCGGAGAGATCACCGTCGACTGCGACTCACTGGCGCTCACGGACCGCGACCAGTACCTCGTGCTCTACACCGCGCCCCAGGGTTCCCGCGACGGCGAGGCCCTGGCACTCCTGAACGTCCTCGGACCCGAGAGCCGTGGTGCGTAGGCACCGCTAAGGAGCCGTCAAATACGGCCCTCGCCGCGTATGGGTCCCGCCATGGGCCGAACTGCGAATTCGTCATCTCCGTAGCCACGATCAGTGGAAGGCGACGCGAAGGAGCGACCGTGCCGGACAGGAACACGCAAAGCGGCGGGAACATGGCCCGCCATCTCAAACTGCCGTGGAAATCCAGCCTTGAGGCCACCTGGCAGACCATCGGTGAACTGCCTTGGAGAACCATCGCCGAGATTCTTGGGAAATCCGGCCTTGAGGGGGCTCCGCACGCGATTCAGGCGGGCGGAATTCTCGCGGAGAGTGATCTGGTCTATGCCGTCGGCGTCGGGGTGAACGGGGATGTGGGGGCGAAAGCCGCCCTGGAGGAGATCGTCCGGTGGCGCCAGGGCCGGGGGGAGCCGGAGCTGAATCTCTACAAGCTGGGCGCCGGACTGGCCAACATCGCAGGTCTGGGAGCGTACGCCGCCTCCGGTGTCGGCGCGGTGAGCCCGGCGGTGGGCGGAGCCGGCGCGCAGCTCGCGGGGATGGCGTATCTGGTGATAGAGGGCTCGTCCAAGGATCCGGCGAGGGCCACGGTCTCCCTCGCCAGAAGAGCGATGGACGCCGGCCGCGAGGGTTACTCCTATCTGGTGCAGGGCTACGGCACGGGAATCCTCAACAAGGACGTCTACGCGGCCGGGCTCGGGCTGAACGGGCTCGTCGGGGCGCAGGCTTTCTCGGACGAGTTCGGGAATCTGGTGCGCACATTCAAGGGTCCGGACGACAATTCACCGAAGCCGAATTACGGGAAGATGTTCGGCGGGCTGCTCAATATGGCCGGGGCGGTGGGCTACGCCGTAGGCAGCTCCAACCTGCTCCACGAAGTGGTCCCGCACAAATACGTCCAGCTCGTACGCGGCCTGTCCGCGGCGGTCGAGGCGGTCTCGTACGGCGTGATCATCGGCTCCGAGGTGTCGGCACGGGCGGCGGCGGCACGGGTGGCGGCGGCCCGCGCGACGGCGACACGCGGAGCCCCACCACTGCTCCCGGTCCACACCGCGCCGGTCCCGGCGGTGGACGCGCGAATCGTCTCCGCCCTCACCCCCGCCCCCAGCCGGGCACCGTCCCCGACGTCCCTCCCGGCGACCCCGACACCCCCGACGCGAAACACGCCGCCTGCCCTCCAGCCACCGCGCGCCGCGCACAGACGCTGACGGCGTGGACCGGCCTCGAAGCGGGCCGGTCTGTTGTGTGGAACACTTTTGCAAGCGGGTGCTTGCAAAAGTTAGCAAGAGTGGGCACCCTGGGGTCATGGCATCACTCAACGTCGGCAATCTCGGTGAGTACCTGCGCGAGCAGCGGCGCAACGCGCAGCTGTCGTTGCGGCAGCTCTCCGAGGCCGCCGGGGTGTCCAATCCGTATCTCAGCCAGATCGAACGCGGTCTGCGCAAGCCGAGCGCGGACATCTTGCAGCAGCTCGCCAAGGCGCTGCGGATCTCCGCCGAGACGCTGTACGTGCAGGCCGGGATGCTCGACGAGCGGGAGCGCGAGGAGTTGGAGACGCGTGCCGTCATCCTCGCCGACCCGTCGATCAACGAGCGGCAGAAGCAGGTGCTTCTGCAGATCTACGAGTCCTTCCGTAAGGAGAACGGGCTCGGCGCCGAGGACACGGAAGTGTCGGCGACCACGGAACCGGCCGGTAAGGGCGCCGGTACCGGTGGCGGGGAAGCCGATGAGGACACGCCCGGTACGGCCGGCGGCGGTGCCGCCACCCCACCCTCACACTGACTACCGGAGGACCACAGTCATGGCCATTGCCGATGACCTGCGCAAGACGTTCAGCGACCCGACCCCCCTCTACTTCGCGGCCGGTACGGCGGATCTCGCCGTCGAGCAGGCCAAGAAGGTTCCCGGGCTGATCGAGCAGCTCCGCGCGGAGGCCCCGGGCCGTATCGACGCGGTGCGCAACACCGACCCCAAGCTCGTCCAGGACAAGGTCACCTCGCAGGCGAAGGAAGCGCAGACGACCGTTCAGTCCAAGGTCACCGAGGTGCTCGGGTCGCTCGACACCGATCTGAAGAAGCTGGGCGAGACCGCCCAGGACCTCGCGCTGCGGGGCGTGGGCGTGGCCGCCGAGTACGCGGTCAGGGCCCGTGAGACGTACGAGAAGGTCGCCGAGCGCGGCGAGCAGTCCGTACGGACCTGGCGGGGCGAGGCCGCGGAGGAGATGACGGAGATCGCCGTCGCCGTCGAGCCCGGGACGAAGCAGACCACCAAGCCGGCGGCGAAGCCCGCTCCGGCGAAGTCGGCCCCGGCGAAGCCCGCGTCCGCCAAGGCCAAGCCGGAGGCCAAGGCCACCGGTACGAAGACCGCCGGCCCGAAGCCCGCCGCGCGCAAGACGACGGCCACCCGCAAGCCGGCCGCCGCGAAGAAGACCACTCCGCCCGCGAGCAAGTAGCGAGAAGCGGGTGGCGGACAGCCGAATACCCGAATACAACGGTCCGGGCACCACAGCGGGGTCCGGACCGTTGTACGGGTACCTTGTCGGCACACGGCTTGTCGGCACACGGCCCGGCGGTCGGCGCCGACCGCACGATCCGGTGCTCGACCGGGCGGTGCTCGGTCGGACAGTGTTCGGCCGGGCGGTATTCGACCAGGCACATGATTCGGACAGAAACGGGCGGTGGGCAACGTGTTGATGGCTGGCTTCGACGGGCTTGTGGCTCTGTTGAGCATCCCGCTGACGGTGTTCGGCGCCTTCGCGCTGGTCGACGCGTTCATCCGGCGGGAGGACGCCTTCCGCGCCGCGGACAAGCAGACCAAGCCGTTCTGGCTGATCATTCTCGGCATCGCCGTCGTGGTGAGCCTGATCTTCCCGATCCTGTCGTTCCTGCCGATCATCGGGCTGATCGCGATCATCGTGTACTTCGTCGACGTACGCCCCGCGATCAAGCAGGTCGGCGGCGGTGGCGGCGGGCGCCGCAGCGGCGGCTCCAGCAGCGACGGGCCCTACGGGCCGTACAACGGCAATCGCTGAGCCCGGGACCGTCCGCGCTCAGGCGCTGACCAGCGCCGGGCCCCGGTCCAGCAGCAGCACGGCCACGTCGTCCGTCAGCTCGCCGCCGTTCAGCTCCCGTACCTGAGCCACCGCGGCCTCCAGCAGCTCCTCGCCGCTCAGCCCCCGCGCGAGCAGGCCGGTGATCATCTCGACCATGCCCTCCTGACCGAGCCGCTGCTTCGTGCCCTCTCCGACGCGGCCCTCGATCAGCCCGTCCGTGTACATCATCAGACTCCACGCCTCGCCCAGCTGGACCTCCCGGCGCGGCCAGCGGGCGCGCGGCAGCAGCCCGAGCGCGGGGCCGCCCTCGTGGTACGGCAGCAGCTCGGGCGCCCGGCCGGCGCGGACGATCAGCGGCGACGGGTGCCCGGCCAGACAGAGACCGGCCCGCCGGCCGTCGGGCGCGATGTCGATCGTGCACAGGGTCGCGAAGATCTCCTCGCTCTCCCGCTCGTGTTCCAGGACCTTCTGGAGCGTCGAGAGCAGAGTGTCCCCGCAGAGCCCGGCGAAGGTCAGCGCCCGCCAGGCGATCCGCAGCTCCACCCCCAGCGCGGCCTCGTCCGGGCCATGGCCGCAGACGTCGCCGATCATCACGTGGACCGTGCCGTCGGGCGTCCGGACCGTGTCGTAGAAGTCGCCGCCGAGCAGGGCGCGGGAGCGGCCGGGCCGGTAGCGGGAGGCGAAGCGCAGGTTGGAGCCCTGGAGGAGCGGGGTGGGCAGCAGACCGCGCTCCAGCCGGGCGTTCTCCTGGGCCCGCAGCCGGGACTCGGTGAGCTGGCCGTGCGCGACGTCCGCGCGCTTGCGTTCGACGGCGTAGCGGATGGCACGGCTCAGCAGTCTGCTGTCCAGCTCGTCGCGGAAGAGATAGTCCTGCGCGCCCACCCGTACCGCCGCCGCGGCGCGCTCGCTGTCGCCCTCGGCGGCCAGCGCGAGAACGGCGTGGCGGGGCGCGAGCCGCAGCACATGCTTGAGCGGCGCGAGGCCGTCGTGGTCGCTGTCGTAACGGCCCGGCAGCGCCAGGTCCACGAGGATGCACTGGATGTCGTCGGTGAGCAGCCGCTCGGCCTCGGTGAGGTTGCGCGCGGTGCGGATACGCACCCGGGTGCCCGCCGCGTCGGGAAGTTCCGGTGCGCTGAAGGTGCCCGCGGGATCGTCCTCGATGACGAGGAGCGTGAGGTCGCCGCCTCCGCCGGAGGTCTCCGGGGCGGGCGCACTCTCGACTGTCGAGCCGGTGCGCTGTCGCGGCACCGGTACAGGTACGGCCATCGGTCTGTGAGTCCTTCCCTCCCCCCGAGGGCACGGTGAGACGCCGATCGACGCCCCACCGACCGGGACCCTAGCGGTAGCCGGTGCCCGAAAGGAATGGCGTACGGAACGCCGTACGGAGAAGATCCCGCGCCATATGCCGCTTCCCACCACGCATCCGGCACGATCGGCCCCTCCTGAGGAGCCGAAACGGCCATGACAAACATCACGTGGCGCCGGACCGGAGCCGGGAACCGGGAAACGGAGCCATGAAACGGAGCCATGAACCGCAGTCATGAACCGCAGTCATGAAGCGGAGCCATGAACCGGCTGCCGGGCAGGGCGAAGCAGGGCGGGGCTGAGTCCGCCTATTTGTCCGGCCTGACGACGCCGAGAATCACCATCGAGCCCGCGCCGGTCAGCGTCACCTGCCGGCCCGGCCGAGGCGCGTGGACGATGGAGCCGTTGCCCACGTACATACCGACATGGCTCGCGTCCTGGTGGTAGATGATCAGATCGCCGGGCCGCATCTGCGCGACGGGGACACGGGGGAGCAGCCGCCACTGTTCCTGCGAGGTGCGCGGGATGACCTTGCCGGCCGCCCGCCACGCCTCGGACGTCAGCCCCGAGCAGTCGAACGACGCCGGGCCCTCGGCCCCCCATACGTACGGCTTGCCGATCTGCGCCGTCGCGTACGCGATCGCCGCCTTGCCCTGGGCGCTCGCCTCGCCGTTGATGTCCTTCAGCTCGCCCGAACCCAGCCAGGCCTCCTGCGCCTTGGCCGCGTCCTGCTGCTCCAGCATCAGCAGCCGGTCGCGCTCCTCCTTCTCCAGCCCCGCCTCGATCTTCTTGGCGGCCTTTATCTGCTGGGTGATCTCCTTCTTCGCCTTCGCCTGCTTGACCCGGTTCGCTTCGAGCTTGGTCCACTCGGCGCCGGCCTTTTTCGTGTACGCCGTCAAGTCGTCCTGGGCCTTGGTCATTTGACCGAGGAGGTCCTTGGTCGCCTTCTGGCCCCGCTGGACGCGGCCCGCGCCGTCGAGGAACAGCTGCGGGTCGTCGGTGAGCAGCAACTGGGCCTCGGGCGGCAGCCCGCCCGCGCGATACTGCGCGCGGGCCGCGGCGCCGGCCTGGCGCTTGAGCCGGTCGATCCGGACCTGGCCGTTGACGATCTCGCTGGACAGCCTGACCAGTTCGGCCGACTGGTTGTCGGCGCGCTCCTCGGCGAGGTTGTACGCGTCGGTGGCGGAGGCCGCTCTGCCGTACAACCCGTCGATCTTTCTGCGTACCGCTTCGAGCTTCGAGTCGTCCGCGGCGGGCGTCCTGCCGTCCGCCCCCGGCGGCAGGCTGCGGTCGAACGGCCGCGGCGCCACGGGCGGGTCGCTCGGCGAGGCCGGGGAGGCGGGCAAGGCCGGGGACGACGGGGAGGTGGGGGACGCGGGAGCCGCGTACGCCTGGTTCAGCAGCGCCGGTGATGTGAGCACCGACAACGCGCAGACGACCGTGATCGCGGCCGTCACCCAGCGGCGTCTGTTCACGAGCTTCCCCCTCGGACTCCGGACGAACGCGCATCCGACTTCATCTGCTTGGTCTGCTTGGTCTGTTGTGCTTGGTTTGCTTCATCTGTTCTTGATCTGCTTCATCTGACTTACTGTCAGTAACTGTTCTCCGCCGACGCGATCGTGCCATGCCCGTCCCCGGAACGACAGGGGGCGGCGCCGGTGGCCGGTCGTGTCCACTACTCGTCAGGGACGAACGGCCCGCCGCTCATGTTCCCCCGAACACATCCGTTTCGTCGGAGTTCGGCGCCAGCGCCCGCCACTCCACCGTGACTTCACCCTGTCGCCATCTGCTCGGGCCGCCGCCCGCCGCCGGGCCGGCCAGCGGCCAGTCCGCCGACAGATCCGCCACGGCCCGGATCCACCGCTGCCGGGCGCCGAGCGAGGCGTACGGGGCCGCCGCCGCCCACGCCCGGTCGAAGTCGCGCAGGAAGGCGTGCACCGGCTCGCCCGGCACATTGCGGTGGATCAGCGCCTTCGGCAGCCGCTCCGCCAGATCCGAAGGGCGGTCGAGCGAGCCGAGCCGGGTCGCGAACGTGACGGTGCGCGGACCCTCCCTACCGAGGGCGACCCAGACATGGCGCCGCCCGATCTCGTCGCATGTGCCCTCGACCAGCAGACCGTCGGGCGCGAGCCGGGCGCGGAGCCGGGCCCAGACCGCCGCGACCTCGCTCTCGTCGTACTGCCGCAGGACGTTCGCCGCCCGGATCAGCAGCGGCCCGCGGCCGTCCACGGGGCCCGGCAGCGGGATCTCGAAGCCGCCGTGGACGAAGCTGAGCCCGTCCTCCACGTACGGCAGCGCCGCCGCGACCCGAGCCGGCTCGATCTCGACGCCCACCACCTCGGTCCGCGGCTCGGCCGCCCGCAGCCGCCGCAGCAGCTCGACGGCGGTCCAGGGCGCGGCGCCGTATCCGAGGTCGACGGCGACGGGATCGGCCGAGCGGCGCAGCACCGGTCCCTGTACGGCGGCGATCCAGCGGTCCATGCGGCGCAGCCGGTTCGGGTTGGTCGTGCCGCGCGTGACCGTGCCCACGGGGCGACGGGGTGTGGAGGACGGGCGCGCGGGCATGCGGCTGAGCCTAACGAGCACGGTCACCCGGCACCCACGTCAGGGGTTGAGCGGTCAACGGTAATGATTCGGCAAAGTTGGAAATGAAAGAGCGCGTTCCGGCGTTGCCGAGCCCAGAGGGTCCCCACAGCCCTCTCCAAGTCGTGCTCCGAGCGAGAGGTTCGTCGACGTGAGCCAGTACGTGTCCAGGCTTGCCGGCACCCTGGTGTCACCGCCCCGGCTCCGGATCCCCGGCCACGCACGCAAACCGCGGCGCGTCGCCATGCTCAGCGTCCACACCTCCCCGCTGCACCAGCCGGGGACGGGCGACGCGGGCGGCATGAACGTCTACATCGTGGAGCTGGCCAAGCGCCTGGCCGCCATCGACATCGAGGTCGAGATCTTCACGCGCTCGACCACCGGCGGGCTGCCCTCCACCGTGGAGCTGGCGCCGGGCGTGCTCGTACGGCATGTGGACGCCGGTCCTTACGAGGGCCTGGCCAAGGAGGAGCTGCCCGCGCAGCTCTGCGCCTTCACCCACGGCGTGATGCAGGCCTGGGCCGGCCAGCGCCCCGGCTACTACGACCTCGTCCACTCGCACTACTGGCTCTCCGGCCATGTCGGCTGGCTCGCCGCCGAGCGCTGGGGCGCGCCCCTCGTGCACGCCATGCACACCATGGCCAAGGTCAAGAACGCGGCGCTCGCCGAGGGCGACACCCCCGAGCCCGCGGCCCGTGTCATCGGCGAGACGCAGATCGTGCGCGCCGCCGACCGGCTGATCGCGAACACCTCGGAGGAGGCCGACGAACTCGTCCGCTTCTACGAAGCGGATCCCGGGAAGGTCGCCGTCGTCCACCCCGGCGTGAATCTGGACGTCTTCCGCCCCGCCGACGGCCGCGCGGCGGCGCGCGCCCGACTGGGGCTGCCGCAGGACGCCTTCGTGCCGCTCTTCGCCGGCCGTATCCAGCCGCTCAAGGCCCCCGACGTGCTGCTGCGCGCCGTGGCCGTCCTGCTGGACCGCGATCCCACCCTCCGTAAGAGGCTGGTCGTTCCGGTCGTCGGCGGCCCGAGCGGCAGCGGTCTGGCCAAGCCCGAGGGGCTGCACAAGCTGGCGGCCAGGCTCGGGATCGCCGATGTCGTACGGTTCTGTCCGCCGGTCGGCCAACAGGCGCTCGCCGACTGGTTCCGTGCGGCGTCCGTGCTGGTCATGCCGTCGTACAGCGAGTCCTTCGGTCTCGTCGCCATAGAGGCGCAGGCCACCGGGACCCCGGTGGTCGCCGCCGAGGTGGGCGGTCTCCCGGTGGCGGTACGCGACGGGCGGACCGGCTTTCTCATCCCCGGCCATGTGCCGGAGGCGTACGCCCAGGCGCTCGCCCGCTTCATCGACCGGCCCGGACTGGTGGACCGGATGGGGCAGGCGGCCTCGCGGCACGCGCAGTCCTTCGGCTGGGACACGGCGGCGTCGGCGACGGCAGACGTCTACACGGCCGCCGTCCATGATCACCGAGGTCGCGTACGCTCGCACCATGGCTGACGACACGCGCGCCCGGGACGGGGCCGGCGGCACCGCCCACGCCACCCACCTCGTCGAACAGAGCCTGAAGTCGGCCGCGCTCGACTCCGGTCTGGAGTGGGAGAGCCCCGAGCCGGGCTCCTTCGTCGTCACGCTCCCCGGCACCCGCAAGCTCTCCACGACCTGCTCCCTACGCGTCGGCCGGCACTCCCTCTCCGTCAACGCCTTCGTCGTCCGGCACCCGGACGAGAACGAGGCCGCCGTCCACCGCTGGCTGCTGGAGCGCAACCTCAAGCTGTACGGGGTGGCGTACGCGGTCGACCGGCTCGGCGACATCTACCTCTCCGGCAAGCTGCCGCTGTCCGCCGTCGGCGAGGACGAGCTGGACCGGCTGCTGGGGACCGTACTGGAAGAGGCCGACGGTTCCTTCAACACACTGCTGGAGCTGGGGTTCGCGAGCGCGATCCGCAAGGAGTACGCGTGGCGGGTGTCCCGTGGCGAGTCCACGAGGAATCTCGACGCCTTCACGCATCTGACCCAGGGCCCGGACCGCGCGTCGAACTGAACCGACCGGCGCGGCGACGCACACGTGTGAGCCGGCGTACAGGCGCGCCGTCGTGCACTCGCGCCATCGTGCACTCGCGCCGCCTCGCACTCGCGCCGTCCTACTGCGCGCGCCGTCGCAGCGCCGCACGCGCGGCAGCCTCTGCACGGCTCTTCCCTCCCTCCCGCGCGCCATGGCATGCTCACGCTGACCGCAGACCTGAACTTGGTTCATATATGTGGAGGTTGATGACCGTGGGGACCCAACGAGCCATGAGCAGACGAGCCTTGCTCGCCAGCGCCGTCGCCGTGGCGGCGGCCGGTGCGGCGACCGGACTCGCGAGCGGCTCCGCCGCTGCCGCCGCGCCCCGAGGCCCACGCACCTCCCCGCTCTGGCGTGAGTTCGCCACGTCCCCCTTCACCCACCCCCAGATCCCCTACGTCGGCCGGGCAGGGCAGCGCGCCGGAGCCGACCGCTTCCCGAGCCCCCGCGTGGTCGCCGACGTCCGCGCGTACGGCGCCAAGGGCGACGGCTCCGCCGACGCGGCCCCCGCCATCAACCGCGCGCTCGCCGAGGCGGGCAGGCGCGGCGGCGGCACCGTCCTCGTCCCGGCGGGCACCTACCGCGTCGACGACATCATCCGTATCTCGCACAGCAATGTGGTGCTGCGCGGCGCGGGCAGCGGACGCACCAAGCTGTACGCGACGAAGAACCTCACCGAGCTGATCGGCCCGTACGGCAGCCGCTTCGGCGGCGACAAGTCGAGCTGGTCCTGGGCCGGCGGCCTCATCTGGCTCGCCCCCGAGGCGCGGCTGAACTCCCTCATCGAGTCCATCAAGGCGAAGAAGTGGCCCCTGGAGGGCTGGACGGGCAACGAGCGCACCGAGTTCGAACCCCTCACCGCCGTCGCCCCCGCGCGCCGGGGCGACCGCACCGTGACGGTCGGGGACGCGTCGCGGATCGAGCGCGGCGAGATCGTCCTCTTCCGCGTCGCCGACGACGCCGACCACACCCTCCTGGAACACATGTCGGGCGGCGGCCCGGCGACCGAGGCGTACGACTGGTCCGACAAGTCGAAGCTGCTGAGCTACGTGCCGTACGAGTGGCCCGTACGCGTCACCTCCGTAAGAGGACGCGAACTCACCCTGGAACGACCGCTCCCGGTGGACATCCGCCCCGAGTGGAACACCATGATCACCACGCTCGTCACCCCGCTCACCGGCTCCGGTGTGGAAGGGCTGACGCTCGAAGCGGTCGAGACGCCGCAGTCGGCGCACCTGCTGGACAAGGGCCACAACGGCGTCACCTTCCAGTGCGCGTACGACTGCTGGGCGGACGACATCACCGTCAGGCACTGCGACAACAGCTTCGGCCTCGTCGCCGCCTCCGCCTGCACGCTGCGCCGTACCCGTGTCGAGGGGCGCGGCTCGCACCATCCGTACTTCTGCCGCGAGGCGTCGCACGACAACCTCGTCGAGGACTTCTTCATCGGCGCGCGGACCGTCCCGGCCCCCGCCGGCACCCAACTGCACGGCATCAACGTCGAAGGGCTCTCCAGCTACAACGTCTGGTCGCGCGGCGTGATGGAGATGGGCACCTTCGACACGCACCGGGGGCTGCCGTTCGCCAACCTCCGTACGGAGATCACGCTCGATAACAACGGGACGCACGGCGGTGACGCGTCCGCCGGCCCGCTCTACGGGGCGCGGTTCACGCACTGGAACGTCACCGTGCTCAACGAGCGGGCCGGTCTGGTCAGGATCGACGGGATCGCGCCGTACAGCGTGACGGCCGGCATCAGTGAGGTACGCGAGTTCGGGCAGATCGATGTCCCGGACTTCAAGGGCGAGTTGAACACGCGGCTGGAGGCGTACGGCCGACCGCGGGACCTGCGCCCGAGCAATCTGTACGAGGCGCAGCGCGCGCTCAAGGCGCGCTGAACGCCTCTACGGGGCGGGTGACTTCGCCACGCCCGCGGGCCCCGGCGCCGGCTCCGTACGCGGGTCGGGGCCGGGGGCGGGGTCGGGGGCGGGGTCGGGGACGGCGCGGTCGAACCCGACGTCCACGCCCTCCTTGGGAAGCCCCCGCATCAGCAGCCAGTACCCGCCCGCGGCCACCGTCCCCAGCACCGCGCAGATGCCCCACAGCCAGTCGGCGCCGTAGTGGTCGATCAGGAAGCCGGACATCAGCGGCGCGACCAGACCGGCCACCGCCCACGACATCGTGTACATGCCCTGGTAGCGGCCCCGCCCGTGGACCGGCGAGAGCCGGACCACGAGGCTGGTCTGCGTCGGCGCGTTGATGATCTCGGCGATCGTCCACACGCACACCGCCAGCGCGTAGACGGCCAGCGACCCGGCGAAGGCCGTCAGCCCGAAGCCGTACCCCGCGAGCGCCGAGGACAGGATCAGCAGTCGGCGGGTGTCACGGTGCTCGATGAACCGGGTGACCGGGATCTGGAGCGCCACGATCAGCACCCCGTTGAACGCGATGATCATCCCGAAGTCGGAGCTGCTGAAGCCGTCCGTACCCATCGCGACCGGCAGCCCCACGAACCCCTGCTG
Source organism: Streptomyces sp. NPDC006643 (assembly GCF_042870175.1). Taxonomy (NCBI): domain Bacteria; kingdom Bacillati; phylum Actinomycetota; class Actinomycetes; order Kitasatosporales; family Streptomycetaceae; genus Streptomyces; species Streptomyces sp. NPDC006643. The sequence continues at coordinate 128,821 of NZ_JBIAHA010000007.1, forward strand.
GAAGATCAGCGCGACGAGGAACGACAGCCCGACCACACTCATGAAGCGCCCGTCCCGCAGCACGGTCCGCATCCCGACCGCAGCCGCCGGCTCGCTCCGCCCGTCCACGCCGTCCACGGGGGCGCGTTCGGGCCGGGACTCGGGCACTTTGAGGAAGATCACCACGGCGCAGGCCAGGGTCATCGCCGCCTCGCCCAGGAAGCCTGCGAGATAGCTGAACTCGGCGATGAAGCCCGCCGCGACCGACGAGATCGCGAACCCCAGGTTGATCGCCCAGTAGTTGAGCGAGAACGCCCGCACCCGGTCCTCGGGCCTCACGATGTCCGCCATCATCGCCTGCACGGCGGGGCGCGAGGCGTTGGAGGTCATCCCGACGAGGAACGCGACGGCGGCGATGGCCGCCGGATGCTGCATAAAACCGAGCAGCGCCACCGAGGCGGCCGTCGACAGCTGCGCGATCAGCAGGGTGGGCCGCCGCCCGAGCCGGTCGGTCATCACACCGGCGCCTACCGCCGAGATGACCCCGCCGAGGCCGTGGAGCGAGGCGACGAGACCGGCGTACGACGCCGAGTAGCCGCGCTCGATGGTCAGATACAGCACCATGAAGGTGGCGACGAAGGCACCGAGCCGGTTGACCAGCGTGCTCGTCCACAGCCACCAGAACTCACGGGGCAGTCCCGAGACGCTCTTCCTGACGCTCTCGCCCATGGCATGTCTCAGTCCGGCGATGGACATGCGGCGTTCCCCCCGAGGACTCCGGCGCTGTAAGTGGCCGATCGGCCAACCGCAACTTACGCACGTCCGTCCGCCGGCCACCAGTCAATTGACGGCAAGCGTCAATCGGAGGCGTTCGATTAGGCTCGGGCCCATGGCCGACGCACCGTACAAACTGATCCTCCTCCGCCACGGCGAGAGCGAATGGAACGCGAAGAATCTGTTCACCGGCTGGGTGGACGTCAACCTCACGGACAAGGGTGAGAAGGAGGCCGTGCGCGGCGGTGAGCTGCTGAGGGACGCCGGTCTGCTGCCGGACGTCCTGCACACCTCGCTCCAGAAGCGCGCGATCCGCACCGCGACGCTGGCACTGGAGTCCGCCGACCGCTCCTGGATCCCGGTCCGCCGCTCCTGGCGCCTGAACGAGCGCCACTACGGCGCGCTCCAGGGCAAGGACAAGGCGCAGACCCTCGCCGAGTTCGGCGAGGAGCAGTTCATGCTCTGGCGCCGCTCGTACGACACCCCGCCGCCGGAGCTGGAGGACGGCACCGAGTTCTCCCAGAGCGACGACCCGCGCTACGCGACGATCCCGCCGGAGCTGCGCCCGCGCACCGAGTGCCTCAAGGACGTCGTGGTCCGCATGCTGCCGTACTGGTACGACAGCATCGTCCCGGACCTGCTGACGGGCCGTACGGTCCTGGTCGCCGCGCACGGCAACAGCCTGCGCGCGCTGGTGAAGCACCTGGACGGCATCTCGGACGCGGACATCGCGGGCCTCAACATCCCCACGGGCATCCCGCTCGCCTACGAACTGGACGCGGACTTCCGCCCGGTGAAGCCGGGCGGCACCTACCTGGACCCGGACGCGGCGGCGGCGGCGATCGAGGCCGTGAAGAACCAGGGCAAGAAGAAGTAGGCAGAGCTGAAGAAGCCCCCCACCTGCGGGTTCTCCGCGTGGTGGGGGGCTTTTCGTGGGCCTGGGCCGTCTGTGGGCCGTGGGAGAGATTCAGAGCTGTTGTCAAGGGTTCCTGAGCGCCTCGGTGGACGGCGATGTGACCGGTATGCTGGTGCCGCCTCGTCTGATCCTCCCCTGAACTCCGTGTGAGAGCGCGTGAGTTCCAAGGCTCCGGCCCGAAAATCGGGTCGGCTGGAGGAGAAGGGCAGGTGGTAGAGGTGAGTCTCGAAAAGGACGAGCTCCGTAGGTGGACCAGTGCCGAGAGATGGCAGGTCTGGCTTGCGGGAGGGGGCCTACTGGTGGCTCTCGCTACCGGCGTGATGCAGCTCGCTCGATGAGCGAGTCACGCGCGAGAACGGTCGGGATCGGGTGCTGCACATGCAGCGAGCTCGGTCTGCTTCTAGGCGACCGAGCTCGCTGACTGCGTGAGGGCCTGGATCTGGTTGCTGCCGGATCCAGGTCCTCGGTCGTTCTAGTACTCGCAGCTCAGTAAGCTATCCAGAGCCGGATGAAGCCATCTAGAGCTAACTAGATGCGAGTCTCCCACGCGTAACTAATACTCTCAAGTATCCGTCCTTGTGATCCGGGTTCTTCTTCGGACTCTTCTTCGCTGACTTGAACTTCCCTGACTCGCTGTTCTACGTCTTCTACTAGTCCTTCGCGAGTACGAAGGACTCCTGGCTCGACGGCATCCGGTGGCGTACGCCCGCAGTGTCAGGCCGGGGTCCGAGTGCCCTAGGTACTCGGCGAGCGCCTTGATGCTCTCCCCCGCGTCCAGCAGCGCCGACGCGTAGAAGTGCCGCATCACATGCATGCCGTTCTCGCGTGACTCGGCGTGCGCCGCGCCGGCCGCAGACACCGGGATGACCCCCGCCGAGGCCCGAGCCGGTCTCCACGCCTCCTCGTTCAGCGAGGTTCGCCAGACGTGACCGCCGCGCGGGTCCGTGAGGATGAGCCGGTTGGTCACAGGTGGCCCGCCCGCGGCCTTGCACGGCGACGTGACCTCGACCGGCGGGAACTTCTCCGTGCCGTCCGGGCCGACGTACCGGGCCCCGTAACGGAGCCCCGAACCGCCCCGACGGGAGTCGACCCAGGCCCCGCGCACGTTCGCGGCAGGGCATCCTGTCAGCGGTTACCAGTAACCTGCGACCATCAGCCATGCCGCGACTGGAGGCTTCGTGGAAGCTACCCCTCTCGTCAGTCCCGACCGGTTGTGGTCGGCGCAAGAGGTCTTGGTGCGCCCCAGCCCTCTCCCGGCACTGGCAGGGGTCTACGGGTGGCACTTCAAGCAGCCACCCAGCCCAGATCTGGACGCCGGGCGCCTGCTCTACGTCGGGATAGCCCCGCGGTACATGGCGAACCGGACCAGTACCCAGAACTTGCGCAAGCGGGTGCGCTATCACTACCGGGGCAACGCGGCCGGCTCGACGTTGCGACTCACTCTGGGGTGCCTGCTCGGACTTGAGCTGCGACGCGTGGGCAGCGGTAAGCGGATGACCTTCGGCAAGGTGGGCGAGGCCACCCTGAGTCAGTGGATGGCGGACAACGCGCGAGTGTGCTGGATGGAGCGGGACGAGCCGTGGGAGCTGGAGTCACAGCTCATCTCCCAGCTCGACCTCCCGCTGAACCTCGACCAGAACCGTCACAACGCGTATCACAGCCGCCTGAAGGAACTACGGGCCCAAGCACGGCGGCGAGCTCGCGAGTTGCCCGTCAGCTCCTAGTCCGAGGAAGGCTGTCCCGGCCGTCTCTGGGCCGTTGTTGTAGCAGGGCCCGGTCCGGGTGGAGGTCCACCACCGGACCGGGCCCTTGTCCTTGTCAGCCGCAGCTGCCCCCGCAGGCGCACGGCGCGCCCGACTGGCAGCCGCAGCCGCAGCCCGAGCCGCAGCCGCAGGCGCCGAGGACCGGCGGCCGTACCCGTTCGACAGATGCGTCCTGCTGGGTCCCGGTCATGGGGGAGTCGGCCATGGGTTCCTCCTCGAAGGTGTGCACGGGCGTACGGGGTGGCGTCCACGCCCATTGCAGCCCCACGGTGGTGGGCGCATCAACGGCGCATGCGCGCAGGCGCCCCCCAACGCGCCCCCGTCACACCCCCGTGCTCCCCCTGAGACCCCCTGAGAAGGACCGAGCCGTCAGGCGCCTTCGACCGGCGCCTCCGCCTGCTGGATCTCGTCCGCGTGCTCACCCGTCACCAGGTACACGACCCGCTTGGCCACCGATACCGCGTGGTCGGCGAACCGCTCGTAGTAGCGGCCGAGCAGCGTCACGTCCACCGCCGTCTCGATGCCGTGCTTCCAGCGGTCGTCCATCAGGTGCTGGAAGAGCGTGCGGTGCAGCAGGTCCATCTCGTCGTCGTCCTGCTCCAGCTGGAGCGCCAGATCGACGTCCTTGGTGATGATGACCTCGGCCGCCTTCGCCATCAGCCGCTGCGCGAGCTGCCCCATCTCCAGGATGGTCGCGTGCAGGTCGTGCGGCACGGCGTGGGCCGGGAAGCGGAGGCGCGCCAGCTTGGCGACGTGCTGCGCCAGGTCGCCCGAGCGCTCCAGGTCCGCGCTCATCCGCAGCGACGTGACGACGATCCGCAGATCCGTGGCGACCGGCTGCTGCCGCGCCAGCAGGGCGATGGCCCTGGCCTCCAGGTCGTGCTGGAGGTCGTCGACCCGCTGATCGGCGGCGATCACGCTCTCGGCGAGCTTCAGGTCCGCGTCGAGCATGGACGTGGTGGCGCGCCCGATCGCCGACCCGACCAGTCGGGCCATCTCGACCAGGTCCTCGCCGATCGAGTCAAGTTCCTCGTGGTACGCGTCCCGCATGGGTGTCCCTCTCTGGATTTTCCTGCTGGTGTTCCGGGGTTGTCGGAAGTCGCCTGAGGAGTCGTCTGAGTACGCCGGAAGGCCCCCCCAACAGCGCTGTCCTCGTCGCACGGACGCCGACGGACCGCCAGGGGCGGGGGGCTGTCCGACCCCCACGCTCCCACGTTCGAGCCGTCAGGAGTCCGGATGCTCCCTCCCAAGTGAACCGGCACTTTCTCCACGGTGAACTCTGGGCGACGAGTGTTCGAGGAGACACCTGTACGGCTGGGAGAGTGTCACTTGACCCGCTTAACCTGAGTGCATGGACGTGAACGCGGCAGTCGCCGCATTGGCAGCGATCGCCGGGGCGTGTACCGGCGTGATCGCCATGCTGGCGTTCCGCTGGAGCGAGCGCGACCAGGCCAGGCCCACCCGTAGCTCACTGCACACGGAAGCGGGCCTTCCGCCCGGCGTCGACACGGTGCTCTCCGTTCTCCGCTCCTCCGCGGTCGTGCTCGACGAGTCCGACTCGGTGGTCAAGGCCAGCTCCGCCGCGTACGCGCTGGGCCTGGTCAGGGGCGGCAAGCTGGCCGTCGACCCGATGCTGCACATGGCGCGCGACACCCGCCGCGACGGAGAGATACGCCAGGTCGAGCTGGATCTGCCCCGGCGGGGCACCGGCCGCGGCGAGGCCCTGGCGGTCTCCGCCCGGGTGGCACCGCTCGGCTCCCGGCTCGTCCTGCTCCTGGTCGAGGACCTCACGGAGGCGCGCAGGATCGAAGCGGTCCGGCGTGACTTCGTGGCGAATGTCAGCCATGAGCTGAAGACCCCCACCGGGGCGCTCTCCCTGCTCTCGGAGGCCGTCATGGACGCCTCCGACGACCCCGAGGCGGTCACCCGCTTCGCCGGCCGTATGCAGATCGAGGCGACCCGGCTCACCAACCTCGTACAGGAACTCATCGACCTCTCCCGGGTGCAGAACGACGACCCGCTGGAGGACGCCGAACCGGTACGTGTGGAGGAACTGGTCGCCGAGGCCATCGACAGGTCCCGGCACGCCGCCTCCACGAAGCAGATCACGATGGCAGCCGGAGGCGCCGCCGATCTGCGAGTCTGGGGTAACCGCGGCCAGCTGGCCGCCGCCCTCGGCAACCTCGTCGAGAACGCCGTCAACTACTCCCCGGCCCGCACTCGTGTGGGTATCGCGGCCCGGCACGTGGCCGCACCCGGCGGGGATCTGATCGAGATAGCCGTCACCGACCAGGGGATCGGCATCTCCGAGAAGGACCGCGAGCGCGTCTTCGAGCGGTTCTACCGCGTTGACCCGGCCCGCTCGCGGGCCACCGGTGGTACGGGCCTCGGCCTGGCCATCGTCAAGCACGTGGCCGCCTCGCACGGCGGGGAGGTCACGATGTGGAGCTCCGAAGGCCAGGGCTCCACCTTCACCCTGAGGCTCCCCGTGGCGGGCGCCGGACGGGACCGCACACCCACCGGCCCGGACGAAGTCGCCCAGCGCCGCTTTCATCACGACGTCAACGATCTTGACCAATCGACTGAGATCCCTGCCCCGGAGGTCCTTCCGTGACCCGAGTGCTCGTCGTCGAGGATGAGGAATCCTTCAGCGACGCTCTTTCCTACATGCTCCGCAAGGAAGGCTTCGAGGTCGCCATCGCGACCACCGGGCCCGCGGGGCTCGACGAGTTCGAACGCAACGGCGCCGACCTCGTCCTCCTCGACCTGATGCTGCCCGGTCTGCCCGGCACCGAGGTGTGCCGGCAACTGCGCGGGAAGTCCAATGTCCCGGTGATCATGGTGACCGCCAAGGACAGCGAGATCGACAAGGTCGTCGGCCTGGAAATAGGAGCCGACGACTATGTGACCAAGCCCTTCTCCTCGCGGGAGCTGGTGGCGCGCATCCGCGCGGTGCTGCGCCGCAGGGGCGAGCCGGAGGAGGTCGCGCCGGCCGCGCTGGAGGCGGGGCCGGTCCGGATGGACGTGGACCGCCACGTCGTGACGGTCTCCGGCGGCAAGGTCGACCTGCCGCTGAAGGAGTTCGACCTCCTGGAGATGCTGCTGCGCAACGCGGGCCGTGTGCTGACCCGTATGCAGCTGATCGACCGGGTCTGGGGCGCGGACTACGTGGGGGACACCAAGACCCTCGACGTCCACGTCAAGCGGCTGCGCGCCAAGATCGAGCCCGATCCGGGTGCGCCGCGGTATCTGGTGACGGTGCGCGGTCTCGGCTACAAGTTCGAGCCATAAACCGTCACCATCGCCCTGACCTACGTATGAGGACGCCGTACCGGCATGCCGGTACGGCGTCCTCATACGTAGGTGCCCGGTACTCCGGCCCAGGACCCCGGCCCGGGGCCCTGAAGCCCGCGGGTCAGTGCTCGGTGTCCGAGGACGCCGACGCGGCGTCCGACGCCGTGGCCGCGTCGCCCTGGTCGGTGCCCTGGTCCGCGCCCTCGACGGTGCCCTCTTCGGTGGCGCCCTCGGTCGCGCCGGTTTCGCCGGTTTCGCCGCCGGGCGTCCCGGTCTCCCCGGACGGCGATCCGGAGGGCGATCCGGCCGGGCTCTCGGACGCGCTCGCCGACGGCGAGGGCGTCGCGCTCGGCCCGAAGCCGGTGAAGGGGCCGGTCGCGGGCACCACGAAGGCGTCCAGCTCGACGTCGCCGGTGTCGCTGAACTGGAACACGACCCGCTGGGCGTCGCCGTTGCGCGCCGCCTCGTCGCCACCGTCGATCACGGCGGACACGTTGCCCTCGCCGCCGATCAGGATCGAGCCGTTGGCGGGGACCGTGACCGGGCCCTTGCCCTTGGCCGGGGTGATCTTCACCGTCGTGCCGCTGTCCGGCAGCGTGATCGCGTCGAGCGTCTGGCGGCTGCCGCCGTTGTTGAAGACCTTCGCCGTGATGGCGGCGGGGGCGCCCGCTTCGGCCTTCGGCTGGGTGACGACCGTGGCGTTCTGGATGGTGATCTTGCCGATGGAGGTCGCGGCGTTGTCAGGTCGGACGCCGAGCGTCTGCGCGTCGTTGCCGGCACCGCACGCGGCGAGCGAGGCGATCGAGAACGCGATGGCAGACGCGGCGAGGGTGCCGCGTCGAAGGCTGCGGCTCACGGTGGCGGCAACTCCTTGGACGTACGGGCGGGCTGCGGACGGCTAACGATGGTTCAGCGGGCTCAGGTTACCGAGCCCCCGTCGCGCCTCCGCACCCGACCCGCCCTCAACTGCGCCCGGCAGGCGCTGCGCAGGCTCCCGCGGGGTGCCGGGGGAGTGCGGGCGGAGTGCCGGTGGCGGCTTCGGCGGCGGCTTGGGTGGAAGGGGAAAGTGAGCGCCGACGGTGTGTTTGGTACGCCGTTCACATAAGTCCGGTGATCAATTCCCCGACCCGACACACATTCCTTACGAATAGCGCCGCATAGCGCGGCGCGGACTCCGGTGATCAAATTCGGATTGGGTTCACACTTCCGTCCGCACATGTGACCGACATCCGAACGGAGCATGGGAAGTTCGCCCCGTGGAATCCGACAAATGGGGAGGTTCACCCCATCAGGATGGGGTTCGGAGCGGTGGAACGCGCGTGTTTCCGTCCGGCTTCACAGTGGCTCCCACCTGCGAATACCCGCTTCCGGAAGCCGCTCGCAGCACGTTCCTATTGCTGTTGTCAAGCCCCGAGAACCGTCCTGACCTGCGAAAACGCCATTCAGAAGAGGCCGTTCCCGTGTTACCCTGGATAGCCACGGAAGGGGTACCTGTCACATGACGTTCAAGGTTGGCGACACCGTGGTCTATCCCCATCACGGGGCCGCGCTGATCGAGGCTATCGAAACTCGTCAGATCAAAGGCGTGGACAAGACCTACTTGGTGCTCAAGGTCGCCCAGGGCGACCTGACGGTTCGTGTCCCGGCGGACAATGCGGAGTTCGTCGGAGTGCGCGACGTGGTCGGTCAGGATGGGCTGGACCGGGTCTTCGAGGTGCTGAGGGCGCCGTACGCAGAAGAGCCGACGAACTGGTCCCGGCGCTACAAGGCAAATCTTGAGAAGCTCGCCTCCGGCGATGTCATCAAGGTCGCCGAAGTGGTCCGCGACCTCTGGCGTCGGGAACGAGAGCGTGGACTCTCCGCAGGTGAGAAGCGCATGCTCGCCAAGGCGCGCCAGATTCTGGTGAGCGAGCTGGCTCTCGCGGAGAACACGAACGAAGACAAGGCCGAGGCTCTGCTCGACGAGGTTCTCGCGTCCTGACCGAGTTCTGACCGGGTCGTGCATCGAGTCGTGACCCGGACGAGCCGGATTAATTGCATCAATGCCGCGGTGCCCGCTGACCAGCAGTGATTCCCACGCTGTGTTGCCGGGCACTGCGGCATGCCCGAAGGACCTCGGCCTGGGGAATCTCACAAGCGGAATCTCTTCATGAGCCCTGACTGGCCCTAAGATCTACTCGGCTGTGACACCCCGTCACATCCACCGAATTCCCCGCCCGATTCTGGCCTGATTCCGGCCCGATCCTGGTGTGCCGGGCCCGGGGCAGCTGGCGCAGCTGGTCTCGACCGGTGTCACGGAAGGGTTCCGGTCAAGGTGCCGCGCCCGGCACGCTTGGGGCCATACCCATGTCGGCCGAGGAAACAAACCTGCCGGAGTGCAACCGATGTCAGACGAATCGAGCCGACACCGCACCGCCGCCGTGATCCCCGCCGCGGGCCGTGGCATACGGCTCGGCCCCGGCGCCCCCAAGGCGCTCCGCACCCTGGGCGGCACCCCGATGCTGGTCCACGCGGTACGGGCCATGGCGGCCTCCCGCGCGGTCTCCCTCGTGGTCGTGGTGGCCCCGCCCGAGGACACCGCGGCGGTGAAACTGCTCCTCGGTGAGCACTCGCTGCCCGTGCGTACCGACTACCTCGTGGTGCCCGGCGGCGAGACCCGCCAGGAGTCCGTACGGCGTGGCGTGGAGGCCCTGCCGGAGGACATCACCTCCGTTCTCGTCCATGACGCGGCCCGCCCCCTCGTGCCGGTGGACACCGTCGACGCGGTGGTCGACGCCGTACGGGGCGGCGCGCCCGCCGTCGTCCCCGCCCTGCCGCTCGCCGACACCGTCAAGGAGGTCGAGCCCGGCGCGAAGGACCAGCCCGAGCCCGTCGTCGCGACCCCCGAGCGCGCCAGGCTCCGCGCCGTACAGACCCCGCAGGGCTTCGACCGGGACACGCTCGTACGCGCGCACCTGAGCCAGCCGCTCGCCGGCGAGGGCGCGACCGACGACGCCGGGCTCGTCGAACAGCTCGGTGAGCCCGTCGTGGTCGTGCCCGGCCACGAGGAGGCGTTCAAGGTGACCCGGCCGCTGGACCTGCTGCTCGCCGAGGCCGTACTCGCCCGCAGGAGGGCCAACGATGGATTCTGAGTCCGTGGGACCCGCGCCCGCCGGTCTGCCGCTGGTCGGCATCGGTACGGATGTGCACGCCTTCGAGGCCGGGCGTGAGCTGTGGTGCGCCGGCCTGCTGTGGGACGGGCCCGAGAACGACGGCCAGGGCCTCGCCGGGCACTCCGACGGCGACGTGGCCGCCCACGCCGCCTGCGACGCGCTGTTCTCCGCCGCCGGTGTCGGCGACCTCGGCGCGCATTTCGGGACCGGGCGGCCCGAGTGGTCCGGCGCCTCCGGTGTCACCCTCCTCAAGGAAGCCGCCAGGATCGTCCGCGCCGAGGGCTTCGTCATCGGCAACATCGCCGTCCAGGTCATCGGTGTCCGGCCGAAGATCGGCAAGCGGCGCGCCGAGGCCATGAAGGCGCTCTCGGAAGCGGCCGGCGCACCCGTCTCCGTGTCCGGCACGACCACCGACGGGCTCGGGCTGACCGGACGTGGCGAAGGCCTGGCGGCCATCGCCACGGCGTTGCTCGTACGCGAGCGCTGACCCGCCCGCCGCGCTGACCCGGCCGTCCCGTCGATTCGCGCGCCGCGTCCGCCTGCTCGCCCCGTGATCGGCGTGGCCCGAAATACCGTGGGGCCGACGGCGGTTGAGGGGACAGCGCCGGATTCCGGCACCCGCGGTGAACCCCTCCACAGGAAGGCACCATTCATGGCAGTCGCTGTTCTCTCCGACGAGCTCAAGCAGCTCCTCGACGGCACCGTCTTCGTCGCCATCGCCACCATCCAGCCCGACGGCAGCCCACAGGTCTCACCGGTCTGGGTGAAGCGTGACGGCGAGGACATCCTCGTCTCGACGGCCGTCGGCCGCCGTAAGGAGGAGAACCTGCGCCGGGACCCGAGGGTGACGGTCATGTTCCAGCCCTTCGACGACCCGTACCGGTACGCGGAGATCCGCGGCTCGGCCACCCTCAGTACGGAGGGCGGTCAGGAGCTGATCGACGAGCTGTCCGTCAAGTACACGGGCAAGCTGTACGCCGACTTCAACCCCAAGGGGGCGGGGGAGGGCGAGCGCGTCGTCATCCGCATCACGCCGCGCAAGGTCGTCGGCCGCATCTGACGGCCACCGGGCGCCCCGGGCGCCCCGGGCGCACGCCGCGTCCGCCCCGTACACGCGACTGTCCGATGCCGGACAGCGCCCCGGGCGGCGGCGGCCGGCGCTCCGGAAGCCTCTGACGAGGGCCGTCCGGCACGGCCAACGTCACGCTTCGGTGTCCCGTGGCCCCAAGGGGCCCGGGGCACTGTCTCCGGAGCACTACCCTTGTCGCGTGACCATTCGGCTGTACGACACCGGCGCCCGGCAGACCCGTGACTTCACCCCGCTCGTTCCGGGCTGTGTCTCGATCTACCTCTGTGGCGCCACCGTGCAGGCCGCACCGCACATCGGGCACATCAGGTCGGGGCTCAACTTCGACATCCTGCGGCGCTGGTTCAGCTACCGCGGCTACGACGTGACCTTCGTACGGAACGTCACCGACATCGACGACAAGATCATCGCGAAGTCGGCCGTCCAGAACCGCCCCTGGTGGGCGATCGGGTACGAGAACGAGCGCGCCTTCAACTCCGGCTACGACGTGCTGGGCTGCCTGCCGCCCACCTACGAGCCGCGCGCCACCGGGCACATCCCCGAGATGATCGAGATGATGCGCGGCCTCATCGAGCGCGGCCACGCCTACGCGAGCGACGGCAACGTCTACTTCGACGTGCGGTCCTTCCCGGAGTACCTCCAGCTCTCCAACCAGGACATCGACGATCTGCGCCAGCCCTCCGGCGAGGGCGAGACGGGCAAGCGCGACCAGCGCGACTTCGCGATGTGGAAGTCCACCAAGCCCGGCGAGCCCGACTGGGAGACGCCGTGGGGCCGCGGCCGGCCCGGCTGGCACCTGGAGTGCTCCGCCATGGCGCACAAGTACCTCGGCAGCGCCTTCGACATCCACGGCGGCGGCCTCGACCTGATCTTCCCGCACCACGAGAACGAGATCGCGCAGGCCAAGGCGTACGGCGACGACTTCGCCGAGTACTGGATGCACAACGCCTGGGTCACCATGAGCGGCGAGAAGATGTCGAAGTCGCTCGGCAACTCGGTCCTGGTCAGCGAGATGGTCAAGCAGTGGCGGCCCATCGTCCTGCGCTACTACCTCGGCACCCCGCACTACCGTTCGATGATCGAGTACAGCGAGGAGGCCCTGCGCGAGGCCGAGTCCGCGTTCGGGCGGATCGAGGGCTTCGTCCAGCGCGTCATCGAGCTGGCCGGTCACACCGTCGAGCCGGCCGACGAGGTCCCGCCCGCCTTCGCCGAGGCGATGGACGACGACCTCGGGGTTCCCGGGGCCCTCGCGATCATCCACACCACGGTCCGGCAGGGGAACTCGGCGCTCGCCGCCGACGACAAGGAGGCGGCCGTCGCCCGTCTCGCCGAGGTCCGCGCGATGCTCGGAGTTCTCGGTCTGGACCCGCTGGACGCACACTGGACGGGAACGGGCGCGGGCGAGGGCGGCTCCGACGGCGAGGGCAACAGGCTGAACGGGGTGGTCGACACCCTCGTACGACTGGTGCTCGACCAGCGCGAGGCCGCGCGTGGCCGCAAGGACTGGGCCACGGCGGACGCCATCCGCGACCAACTCCAGCAGTCCGGACTCGTCATCGAGGACGGTCCGGCTGGCCCGCGGTGGACGCTGGGACCGCGCTGAGCGGGGCGAGCGCCGCGACCTCCTGAAGAGGCCGGGTCGCACCGTGCCCCGGGGCCGGATTGTGCTGTCCGGCCGCCGGGCGGCACACTCACGTGAACGCGGTGTCGAACGACCGCGAACGAAGACGTGAAACGAAGACGTGAAACGAAGTCGTGAACGAAGTGACGTCCTCACGAACCGACGGAAGCAACGAAACAGGTAGGTCATGGCCGGGAACAGCCAACGCAGGAACCGCCGCACGTCCAACAAGAAGGGCGCGCAGGTCGGCAGCGGTGGCAAGCGACGCCGCGGGCTGGAGGGCAAGGGCCCGACACCGCCCGCGTCCGCCCGCAAGGGCCATGTGCAGAACCGGGTCGCCAACTCCAAGGCCAAGCTGACCGCCCGCCGCCAGGTCGCGCGCCGCGGCGGCAAGGGCGCCAGCGAGATGGTCGTCGGCCGCAACCCGGTCTACGAGGCGCTGCGCGACGGCGTACCGGCCACGATGCTCTACGTACAGCAGTACATCGAGAACGACGAGCGCGTACGTGAGGCCCTGCAACTCGCCGCCGACCGCGGCGGCATCCATCTGATGGAAGCGCCCAGGCCCGAGCTGGACCGTATGACCAACGGCCTCAACCACCAGGGCATGGTGCTCCAGGTCCCGCCGTACGAGTACGCGCACCCCGAGGACCTGGCCGCCGCCGCCTTCGACGACGGCGAGGACCCGCTGATCGTCGCGCTCGACGGCATCACCGACCCGCGCAACCTCGGCGCCGTCGTCCGCTCCGTCACCGCCTTCGGCGGTCACGGCGTCGTCGTGCCCGAGCGGCGTGCCGCCGGGATGACCGCGGGCGCGTGGAAGACCTCGGCCGGCACCGCCGCCCGTACGCCCGTCGCCCGCGCCACCAACCTGACGCGCGCGCTGGAGAGTTACCAGAAGGCCGGTCTGACCGTCGTCGGTCTCGCGGCCGACGGCGAGACCGAGGTCGGCGACCTCCCGGCGCTCGGCGGACCGGTCGTGATCGTGGTCGGCAGCGAGGGCAAGGGCCTGTCGCGGCTGGTCGGCGAGACGTGCGACTACCGGGTGCGGATCCCGATGCCGGGCGGCGCCGAGTCGCTGAACGCGGGTGTCGCCGCGGGAGTGGTGCTGTACGAGGCGGCCCGCCGGCGCTCCTGAGCGGGCGGGCGGTCGCCCGTACGCCGACTGGGCCGGATGGCGTTACCTCCGTACAGATGTGCCCATCCCGGCTCTCTTGACGGGTCTCGGACATTTCCCGGCCGTCAAGGCAGTGTCCTAAACACAAGTCACTCGGTTAGATGAGTGTGGACACCAGAACGCCCCGGCCCGGGTTCGAAGAACAGCCCCCGCTGAGCATGGTCAAGGTGGACTGCGATCCCGCGCAGGTCATCGTGAACCACGCCAGCTTTCGGGTGAAGCTCGCGTCGAGCCAGCGCCCCAGCCCCGCACGCGCCACGGCGGACACCGCGCGGATCCCCGCGATGAGCGGCGGCGGAGGCGCGGCGCGCCGCCGGGCCCCCGTCGTCTGGAGCGGCCGGTCGGAACCGGGCGACCTCGGAGCCACCGGGCTCCTCCAGGCCGTACGGAACTCCTCCGCGACAGCGGCGGGCGCGGCCCTCGCCGAAGCGCCGGGCGGCCCGTACGACAGGGGGGCCACCGGCTCCACCCAGGTCATCCCGCGGATCGACCTGGGCGACGACACCATGCCGACACCCCGCGTGCCGCGCCCCGGTGGCGGCGCGGGGTCCGACACCCCGCTGCTGCCGCCCATGCGGCAGGCGGTGGGCGCGTACGACGCCCCGGAGTACGACCCGTACGGCACGGGCGGCGCGCGCCACCGCGGCGGGCACGACGACCGGGACGACCGCGAGTACGAGCGCGACTTCGAGCGTGACTTCGACCGCGACGGCGGCCGTGATCACGGCGGCCGGCACGACATCGCGGCCTCCGAGGCCGCCGTACGGCACGCCTACTACCCCGGCCGCCGGATGAACCTCGGCGTGGTGCTTCTGCCGCTCCGCGTCTTCCTCGGTCTCATCTCCATCTACGCGGGCATGGGCAAGCTCTGCGACCCCGTCTACTTCGACGGCGGCAAGCGCGGCTCCATGGTCGCCTGGCTCACCTCGCTACAGCCGTGGGCGCTGGCCGAACCGCTGCGCGACTTCGCCCTCTCGCACCCCGTCGGCGCCGGGCTCAGCGTCGCGTTCCTCCAGGTCGTCGCCGGTGTGCTCACCGTCCTCGGCCTCTGGCAGCGGCTCGCGGCCTCCTTCGGGGCGCTGCTCTCGGCCGCGCTGATCCTCACCGTCAGCTGGCGCACCGTCCCCGTCTACGACGCGCCCGACATCATCTATCTGGCCGCCTGGTCACCGCTGATCATCGCGGGCGCCCCCGTCTACTCGGTGGACGGCCGCCTCGCGGGCGAGGCATGGCGCAAGCTCGGACCGCGCTCTCCCCTCAGGGACCTGCGGCGCCGTGTCCTGCGGCGCGGCGCGGTCGTGGCGACCGTCGTCATCGGTCTGACGCTGCTCATCGGTTCCATGCTCGGCGGAGCCGTACGGTCCACGGAGATGGTGACGGTGCCCGGACCGAACAACCCGGTCAACCAGCTGCCCGGATCGCCGCTGCCTCAGAAGTCCGGCAAGAGCAGCGCGTCCGGCTCACCCACCGGTGAGGCCCGGCAGAGCGGCGGCAGCGCGGCGCCGACGGCCGGCCAGACCAGCGGGCCCGCGGCCGAGGAGTCGAAGCCGGGCGAGGCACCGGCGCGCCGGCCCGGCGGGGCCGGCACGGGCGGCCAGCCCAGCCAGTCCCAGGGCACCGGCCAGGCGCCCCCGCAGACGCAGGAGCAGGCACCACCGCCGTCGAGCAGCCAGGGCCCCGCGACGAGCGGCGGTTCGACGGGCGGCGGCCAGGGCGGCGGCACGACCGGTGGCGGCGGCGACGGCGGCGGCACCACGGGCGGTGGCGGCGGCTCGTCCACCGGCGGCGGTGGCGGAGCCAGGAATCCGATCGGCGGTCTGCTCGGCTGACGCCGGGGGACGTTGCGCACGTACGAGGGCGGCCACCCGGTGGGATCGGGTGGCCGCCCTCGTGCGTGCTGTGCGCCCGTTTGCGGGCCTGGGACGTCTTCGTACGGCTCCGGGGGTGGCCGTACGGCTCCGAGGTCGCGCAGGGCCCGTCAGAAGCGGTCGACGCGACGCATGGGCGCGGATTGGCTCAACGCGCGGCGGCGGCCAGCTCCTTGGCGGCCTCCGTGAGGTCCTTCGCGGTGTCGATGGCCCGCCAGTACGCGCCCTGCGGCAGCGGGAAGCCCGCCAGCCTGCGCTCGCGCGCCAGCCGGGGAAAGGTCGTCCGCTCGTGGTCGCCGCGGTCGGGCAGCAGACTCGCGAACGCCGAGGAGAACACGTACACACCGGCGTTGATCAGATACGGCGACGGCGGCGACTCGATGAAGTCCAGCACATGGCCGAACTCGTCGGTCTCCACGGCACCCCAGGGAATCCGCGGCCGGGCGAGGGCGAGCGTCGCGGTGGCATCGCGCTCGGCGTGGAACGCGGCCATCTCACGCAGGGAGAAGCGGGTCCAGATGTCGCCGTTCGTGGCGTACCAGGGCTGCTCGGGCTCGGGCAGCCGGGCGGCGGCGAACTTGAGGCCACCGCCGCGCCCCAGGGGCTCCTTCTCCACCACGGTCGTGACACGCAGCGGGAGTTCGGACGCGTCCAGCCACTCCTGGAGCACCTCGGCGAGATGGCCGCACGAGACCACGGCGTCGGTGACGCCCTCGGCGGCCAGCCAGGCGAGTTGATGGCCGATGATCGGGGTCCCCGTGCCGGGGATCTCGACCATCGGCTTGGGACGGTCGTCGGTGTACGGGCGCAGCCGCGACCCCTGGCCGCCCGCGAGGACCACGGCCTGCGTCGGAAACGTCATCATGCCGTGAACGATAGGCGGGCCGGCCGGGGAGCCGGCGGTCAGTGCCCCGCGGTCTGCTGGGAGACCCCGTAGGCGAACGAGGTGTCGCAGACGGGGCGGGAGAACGACTGGGCGCGGGTGGGTCCGTAGTGCGCGACGGCGGCGCGGCCGAGGGCGCGGGCCAGGGACATGCAGTGCTTGGCGAGCGAGGGGCGCTCCTCGATCTGGCGCTGGAGGTGGGTCAGGGCGATCCCCGGGTCCTTCTCCTGGAGCTCCACGAGCAGCTTGTCGCGGAGAACGTCCTGCGGGGCACGGGACTTGGCGCGTACGGACGCCTTGTCCGAGGAGGCGGTGAGGATTTGCGCGTCGGAGCTCTTCGCCGCCCACGGGACGGTCGCGACCGCCAGGGTTCCGGAGAGTACGAGGACGACGGGCAGTACGAGGGCGAGACTTCGGCCGATTCGGCGGGCAGTGTGGGTCACGCAGGCGAGCGTAGCGGTCAGTGATGATTTGGCGACATTTAGTCACTCGGGTGAGGGATGGTTCGACTGGTCTTTTCGAATCGGGTGTTGACGCACACGATTCGAAATGGCCGATGTGCCGGGGTATTTGTCCGCTTGGGCGGCACAAGCAAACGGCCCCGCACCGAAGTGCGGGGCCGTTAGTACGTTCTTCAGGTCGGTCCTCGGTCAGTCGCTGAGGCGCTCACCGGTGGACGAGGCGAAGACGTGCGTCTCGCCCGGACGCGGCACGACGTGCAGCTTGGCGCCCTTGTCGGGAACGGCGCGGCCGTTGACCCGGACCACCAGGTCCTTGTGCTCGCCGCCGACCTGCGCGTCGCCGTAGACGTAACCGTCGGCGCCCAGCTCCTCCACGACGTTGACGGTGACGGCCAGACCGGCCGGCGCGTCGGCGGTGTCCTTCGACAGCGACTTCGCGGCCTCGCCGCCCTGCTCGACGATGTCGAAGTGCTCCGGGCGGACACCGACGGTGACGGTGCTGTCACCGCGGTCGGCCGCGGCGGACAGCGCCTCGCGGGAGATCGGGACGACGCTGTTGCCGAACTTCACGCCGCCGTCGGTGATCGGGACCTCGACCAGGTTCATGGCCGGGGAGCCGATGAAGCCGGCGACGAAGAGGTTGGCGGGACGGTCGTACATGTTGCGCGGCGAGTCGACCTGCTGGAGCAGACCGTCCTTGAGGACGGCGACCCGGTCACCCATGGTCATGGCCTCGACCTGGTCGTGCGTGACGTACACCGTCGTGATGCCCAGGCGGCGCTGGAGCGAGGCGATCTGCGTACGGGTCGACACACGGAGCTTGGCGTCGAGGTTCGACAGCGGCTCGTCCATGAGGAACACCTGCGGCTCACGCACGATGGCGCGGCCCATGGCCACACGCTGGCGCTGACCACCGGAGAGCGCCTTCGGCTTGCGGTCCAGGTACTCGGTGAGGTCGAGGATCTTCGCGGCCTCTTCGACCTTCTTACGGATGTCGGCCTTGTTGACGCCGGCGATCTTCAGCGCGAAGCCCATGTTGTCGGCGACCGACATGTGCGGGTACAGCGCGTAGTTCTGGAACACCATCGCGATGTCCCGGTCCTTCGGCGGCAGGTGCGTGACATCGCGGTCACCGATGCGGATGGCGCCGCCGTTGACGTCCTCCAGACCCGCGAGCATGCGCAGGGAGGTCGACTTGCCGCAGCCGGAGGGCCCGACGAGTACGAGGAACTCGCCGTCCGCGACGTCGAGCTCAAGCTGGTCGACGGCGGGCTTGGTGGAACCCGGGTACACACGGGTCGCCTTGTCGAACTGAACAGTGGCCATGGTGATGTGGTCCCTTCACCGGCAGGAACGTGCCGGACGATCCGAGTAAAGGAATGGCTCCCGCGCCGGAAGGCGGAGGATGGGTCTAGTCCACCTGGATGAACTTGAGGTGACGCTACCTGGCGTTTCAAGATCTGTCAGTAGGTGAACCAGGATGAAATTCCCGGCCGACCTGTGATCCGTGCCGGTTATAGTTTTCCCGCACGCCTCCTTAGCTCAGCTGGCCAGAGCAACGCACTTGTAATGCGTAGGTCGTCGGTTCGAATCCGACAGGGGGCTCCGACGAACCCCAGCCCGGACCACGTCCGGGCTGGGGTTCTGTGTTCAGCGGACGCTGCGGTGTCAGTGGCGGCCCGCGATGCGGTTGGCCGTGCGGGCCAGGCGGGGGGTGTGGAGGGTGGGGGACTTCGTCTCCTGGCGGTCCGCCGTGCGGTAGGCCGCGTAGAGGGTGTGGACTCCCAGCCAGCGCAGGGGTTCCGGTTCCCATTTGCGGACCTTGTGGTTGACCCAGGGCAGGGCGGTGAGGTCCGTGGGGCCCGCCTGGCCGGAGTCCTGTTGGATCAGGTCGCGCAGGGTGCGGGCCGCGAGGTTGGTCGTGGCGACGCCCGAGCCGACGTAGCCGCCCGCCCAGCCGAGGCCGGTGGCGCGGTCGAGGGTCACCGTGGCGCACCAGTCGCGCGGGACGCCGAGGACGCCGGACCAGGCGTGGTCGATGCGGACGCCCGCCGTGGTGGGGAAGAAGCGGACCAGGATGTCGCGCAGGGCGGCGATGGTGGCGGGCTGGGTGCGGCCGTCGTTGTCTGTGCGGGAGCCGTAGCGGTACGGGACCCCCCGGCCGCCGATGGCGATGCGGTCGTCGGCGGTGCGCTGCGCGTACATGTAGGCGTGCGCCATGTCGCCGAGGGTTTCGCGGCCGTCCCAGCCGATGGTGTCCCAGATCCTGGCGGGCAGCGGTTCGGTGGCGATCATCGAGGAGTTCATGGGGAGCCAGGTGCGGCGCTGGCCCTTGAGGCCGGCGGTGAAGCCCTCGGTGCAGCGCAGGATGTACGGCGCGCGGACCGTGCCGTACGGGGTGATCGCGTGTTTGGGCTTGATCTCGGTGACCGGCGTCGACTCGTGGATCGTGACGCCCAGCGCCTCGACGGCCGCGGCGAGGCCCTTGAGAAGTTTGACGGGGTGCAGCCGGGCGCCGTGCGGGGTCCAGGTGGAGCCGACGGCTCCGGTGACCCGTACGCGCTCCGCCGTCTCGCGCGCGCCGCGCAGGACGCGGTCCGTCTCGCCGAAGGCGATCTCGGTGGTGTGGAAGTCCTTGAGCCTGGCCAGTTGCGCCGGGGTGTACGCGACTTCCAGGACGCCGCCCTGGTGGATGTCGGCGTCGATCGACTCGTCGGCGGCGACGCGTACGACCTCGGCCACGGTGTCGTTCATGGCCCTCTGGAGTCGGACGGCGGAGTCGTGGCCGTGTTTGAGGGCGTAGGTGTCGCGGCCCGCGATGCCGTTGTAGAGCCAGCCGCCGTTGCGCCCGGAGGCGCCGTATCCGCAGAACTTGCCTTCCAGGACGGTGATGTTGAGGAAGGGCGCGGCCTTCTTCAGGTAGTAGGCCGTCCACAGCCCGGTGAAGCCGCCGCCGACGACGCAGATGTCGGCCGTGGTGTCGCCGGGGAGGGGTTCGCGGGGCGCCGGTATGCCGTCCTGGGCGTACCAGAAGGAGATACCGCCGTTGATGGTGCTGCTGCTCATGAGGGTGTTCGTACACCGCGTTTCGCACTTGTGTCCAGGTACGGGGTGGCGGGGTGGCCCTGGGCGAGGGGGTAGCAGGCCAGGCCGATGAGGACGGCGCTGAAGTGCCCGATGTCGGTGAAGTCGGGGCGGGCGAGGAGCGGGACGCCGTGGAGGATCACGACGGCGCCTCCATACGGATATCGCCACGGCGGGGCGATCCGGTAGGTGAGGACGGCGGCGACGCCCGCGAGCGCGTAACCGACGCCCACGTCGAGCGTGTCGCCTGCGGCCTCGTGCGCGCGGCCCTGGTGGATCGCCCAGCTGAGGACGCCCTCGCCGACGAGGGTGGCGCCGACGTGTGCGGTGGCCGCCGTGGCGAGCCAGCGGCGGGTGCCGAGCCAGTGTTCGGCGGGGGCGTGGACGACCGTGTGGAGGGCCGCGTACGGGAGCCATCGGCCGCCGTCGATCCAGAAGGCGCCGGTGACCAGTACGCGGACGGGGTTCTGGGAGAGCTGGTGGAGGTTGGTGGAGCGCCGGCGCAGGAAGTCCTCCTGAAGAGGCGGGGACACGCGGTGCAGGGCGACGGTGGTGACGAAGAGGGCCGCGAGCCAGAGGTAGGTGCCGGGAGCGGTCCTGACCCAAGCCCGGGTGAGGTGGGCGGCCTTGCGGAGAGGGCGGCGCATGGGGTGATTCACCCATGGGGGAGGCGTCCGGGGAGCGCTCGTAGGCTGGGTGTCGTGGAGATTCCGGCGGAGTTGGCGAGAACACGGGGAAGCGCGTTCGTCGCCGCCCTCCCGGCGCGTGCGGCCGACTTCCTCAAGAGGTGGGAGCTGCGGCGTACGGCGGGCCCGTCGATGCACGGCGTGTGCGCGCTCGTCCTGCCGGTGGAGCGGGCGGACGGTACGCCGGCGGTACTGAAGCTCCAGGACGTCGACGCGGAGACGGCCGGTGAACCGGTGGCGCTGCGCGTGTGGGACGGCGACGGCGCGGTGCGGCTGCTGGAGTACGACGCGGAGTCGGGCACGCTCCTGTTGGAACGGCTGGACCCGGCACGGGACTTGAGCGGTGTCGCCGTACGGGACGGGGTGACCGTCATCGCCGGGTTGCTGGCCCGGCTGACGGCGGCGCCCGCGCCGGCGGACCTGCGCCGGCTGGGGGAGATCGCGGAGGCGATGCTCGACCGGACACCGGCGGCGGCGCGGTCGCTCGCCGACGGCGCGGAGCGGCGACTGCTCCTGGACTGCGCGGCGGCCGTACGTGAGGTGGCGGGCGAACCGGGTGACCGGCTGCTGCACTGGGATCTGCATTTCGAGAACGTGCTCGCGCCCCTGCCGGACACCGGGGGCGGGACCCGTGAGCCATGGCTGGCGATCGACCCGAAGCCGCTGGCGGGGGATCCGGGTTTCGAGCTGCTGCCCGCCCTGATCAACCGGTTCGACGAGGGCGACATCCTTGGGAGGTTCGACCTGATGACGGGGGTCATGGGGCTGGAGCGGGGGCGCGCGCGGGCGTGGACGCTGGGGCGGGTCCTACAGAACTGCCTGTGGGACATCCACGGCGGGGAGCGGGTGCTTGAGCCGGTGTCGGCCGCCGTGGGCCGGGCGCTGTTGGCGCGATAGCCGCCGAACAGGCAGGCTGCGGTCATGATTCGTACGGCGACGGCCGCTGACGTTCCGGTGATCCACGCGATGATCCGTGAACTGGCGGCATACGAGAAGGCCCCGGACGAGGCGCGGGCGACCGAGGAGCAGCTGCGCGAGGCGCTGTTCGGCGAGCGGCCCGCCGCGTACGCGCACATCGCGGAGACTGACGAGGGCGCGGTGGCGGGGTTCGCGCTGTGGTTCCTGAACTTCTCGACATGGCGCGGGGTGCACGGCATCTATCTGGAGGACCTGTACGTCCGTCCGGAGCTGCGCGGCGGCGGGCACGGGAAGGCGCTGCTGACGGAGCTGGCGCGGATCTGCGTGGAGCGCGGGTACGAACGGCTGGAGTGGTCGGTGCTGGACTGGAACGAGCCGTCGATCCAGTTCTACCGGGCGCTCGGGGCACGGCCGCAGGACGGGTGGACGGTGTTCCGGCTGACGGACGGGGAGTTGGCGGGGCTGGGGGCGTCGGAGGGCGGTGCCTGAGGCCGGCCCCCGAGGGTGGTGCCTGAGACCGGTTTCTGAGGCCGGTTTCTGAGGCCGGTTTCTGAGGCCGGGGGTGGGGATCGTCGGCGGGATTGTCAGTGGCTGTGGCTACGCTCGGTGACGAGTGTGGATGACGTCGACTTTCGACTTTCCTGAGGGGGACCTGTGTCCGAGATCGTGCCCGAGGCCGAGTCTGTTTCCGAGTCCGGGGCCGGGGGCGCTGTCAGCCCGCAGCCCGATCCGGTGATGGCCGAGATCGGGCGTGGCATGGAGCTGGGGCAGCGCGGTGAACGGGACGCCGCCCGGCGGGTGTTCGCCGGTGTCTGGGGCCGGCTGGGCGCGGACGGCGACCCGTTCCACATATGCGCGCTGGCCCACTCCATGGCGGATGTCCAGGACGATCCACGGGAGGAACTGGTCTGGGACCTGAGGGCGTTGGAGGCGGCGGACCTGGTCTCGGACGAGCGGGCGCGGCGTGCGGGGGTGGCGAGCCCGGTGGCCGCGTTCTACCCGTCGCTGCATCTCAATCTGGGGGATGTGTACCGGCGCCTCGGCGAGTGGGACCTGGCGCGTCAGCATCTGGCGCGCGGGCTCGACGCGGTGGGGGCGCTGGGCGACGACGGGTACGGGCAGCTGATCAAGGGTGGACTCGACCGGCTGGCGGAGCGGTTGGCGGAGCGGTCCGGCGAGCCGCCGGCCGGGCCGGTGGAGGCTTCCCGTCCGCCGTCCGCCTGATTCGGGTCGTCGGTCGGTCCTCAGACGCCCGGACGGCTGAGCGGCGGCTCCAGCACCACCTTGCCCATCGTGCCGCGCGTCTCCAACGCGCGGTGCGCGGCGGCGGCTTCGGCGAGCGGGAAGCGCTGTACGGCGGGGCGGAGCCGGCCCGCCGCGGCCTCGGCCAGGGCGCGGTCCTCCAGCGTGCGTACGCTGCCGCCCGCCTTCTGGATCATCACGGGGCCCAGGACGCCCTCGGAGGTGATGCCGCGCGCCGCCTGCTCCTCCTCCGTGTAGTTCAGCGGCTCGCCGTCGTGGATGCCTTCGCCGGACCAGCCGAAGACGATGTGTCTGCCGCCCTTGCCGAGGAGGTCGACGGCGGCGCGGGCGGTGTCGCCGCCGACGGAGTCGAAGACGACGGTCGCGGGGCGGCCCGCGAGATGGGCGCGGACGGTCTCCGACCAGTCGGGCCGTGTGTAGTCGACGGCGAGGTCGGCGCCGTTCTCGCGGACACGCGCCACCTTGACGGGGCCGCCGGCCAGTCCGATGACGGTGGCGCCGACGTTCTTCGCGTACTGGACGAGGAGGGTGCCTATGCCACCGGCGGCGGCGGGGACGATCGCGACGTCCTCGGGGCCGAGGGTGGTGAACTGGAGGATGCCCATGGTGGTGCGGCCGGTGCCGATCATGGCGACGGCCTCGGCGGCGTCCAGGTTGGCGGGGGTCTCGTGGAGCTTGGCGGCGTCGGCGACGGCGAGTTCCGCGTAACCGCCGGGGACCATGCCCAGATGGGTGACGACCTGCTTGCCGAGCCAGCTGGGTTCGGTGCCCTCGCCGAGCGCGTCGACCGTGCCCGCGACTTCGCGGCCGGGGATGGTGGGCAGTTCGGCGGGCGCGGGATACGGGCCGGTCATGCCCTCGCGCAGCGCGCAGTCGAGCAGGTGGACCCCGGCCGCGGCGACGGCGATCCGGACCTGGCCGGGGCCGGGGACGGGGTCGTCGGTCCGCTCGTGGACCAGGTTCTCGGCGGGCCCGAAGGCGTGGAGGCGGATGGCGTGCATGGCTGGCTCCCTCGTGGTGTCCGGGCGCGGCGCGGTCGCGTGTGCGCGTGCGGCCCGGTGCGGTGTGCCCAGGTGTCGGGTACGGGAGCCAGCCTCCGACCTCAAGCGGGCTTGAGGTCAAGCGGACTTCGGTCAGGCGGACTTCGGTCAGGCGGACCGAGGTTCAGGTCGGGTGCGGTCAGGCGGAGTGGCGGAGCCGTACGGCGTCGAGTCGGCGCACCGCGAGCGACGCCGCCTCGATGGCGCTGTTGAACGACACCTCGGACAGCACGCCCGGCGCGGCGACCTGGTCGCCGACGAGATAGACGCCGTCGCCCCGGTCGATGCGCGGCCGGTCGCGCCAGGTGGTGCCCGGCCGGTCGACCGCTCCCGTACGGCCGGCGGCGAGCGACTGGCGCCGCCACACCGCCCGTTCACGCCAGTCGGGGAAGCCCAGGTCGAGCAGAGCCTCCGCGCGCGCGATGCCCACGGTCCCGGACTCGCCGGGGCCCACCGGGAACTGGCCCTGGAGCAGTTGTTCCCCGGCCGGTGCGAGCGAGGGGTCCGCGGCGGTGAACCGCTCCAGCCAGCCCGGCGCGTCGAGGTCGCAGATGACGAAGGGGTCGCCCCTGCGCGTGGTCAGCCCCAGGTCCAGCAGCGCGGTGCGCCCGCTCTCCCACCGCAGTGAGTCGTCGGCGAGCAGCAGCCGGGCCGAGTCGAGCGAGGTCGCGACGATCACCGGTCCGTCCTCGGGGAGGGTGTCGACGCGGGCGACGGTCTCGACGCGTACGCCCAGATTCCAGGCCCGCGCGAGCAGCCGCTCGACGACCTGGCTCCAGCCGCCGATTGCGATGTGCGCCTCCGGCGGGATGGTGGCCGCGCGCCGGAGCCGTTCCTGGACGAAGGCGGCGGAGAGCGAGCCGGGGTCGTGGTGGAAGAGGGCGACGGCGGCGTAGCGGGCGGCGGCGACAGCCGCGTCGTGGCCGTGCCGCTCGGTGGCCCAGGTGTGGAAGTCGACGTCCACGGGCGCCCGTTCGGCCCGGCTGCGACTCGCCTTGAGCAGGCCGAAGGGCGGGGCTTTACGGAGTGCGCCGTCGCGGTGGAAGCGCAGACGGGCGCCCTCGATGGCCGGTACGCGCGCCATGGGGCCGAGGAGATCGCGCTGCCGGAGCCAGGCCCAGTGCGGGCCGCGATGGTAGAAGACGTGCGGACCTTCGTTGGCGCGGTACGGCCCCTCGGAGGTGCGGGCCCGCCCGCCGAAGGTGTGGTGGGCCTCGAAGACGGTCACTCTGGCGCCCGACTCGGCCGCCGAGATGGCCGCGGTGAGTCCGGCGAAGCCGCCGCCGACGACGGTGATGTGGTCCATGGCTGTTGCCCCTTCGCTCGTGTGGCTCGTGTCGCTCGTTCTCGTTCTCGTTCACGCTCTCCATGTGCGGTGGTCCCCAACTAATTGACTGAACAGGACGACGGTTTGTGACAGCGGAGCGCCCGGATTCGGGGGCGTTGTCAGTGGCGTACGTCACGATGGGGGGTATGGCTCGGAGGACGACGACAGGTAAGTCAGGGACGGCCCGCGGGAGTGCGGCGGCGCGGCGGCCGGAGGTGCGGCTGCCGCCGCTCGTGCCGTACGGGGGAGAGCTGGAGCCCGACGGGGATTACGACGGGCAGGAGTTCGGCGGGCTGGATCTGGCGGACCAGGTGGGTCCCGGGTCCCGCTTCATCGACTGCGCGCTGCGCGAGTGCGGGCTGGACCGGACGGATCTGGGCCGGTCCCGTTTCATCGACTGCGTTCTTGAGGGCATCCGGGGGGTGGGGACGGATCTCGGGGGCGCGTCGCTGCGCGATGTCGAGGTGGTGGACGCACGACTGGGCGGGGTGCAGCTGCACGGAGCGGTGTTCGAGCGGGTGCTGATCCGGGGTGGCAAGATCGACTATCTGAATCTGCGGAAGGCGAAGCTGAAGGACGTGGTGTTCGAGGGCTGCGTCCTCGCCGAACCGGACTTCGGGGGAGCGGAGCTGGAGCGCGTCGAGTTCCGCGACTGCGTCCTGAAGGAGGCGGACCTCAGTGGCGTGCGGATGAAGGACGTCGACCTGCGGACCGTCCTTGAGCTGGGCATCGCGCGCGGGGTCGACCGGCTGGCGGGGGCGGTGATCAGTACGGCCCAACTGCTCGATCTGGCACCGGCGTTCGCGGCGCAGATCGGTGTGCGGGTGGAGGACGGGCCACGGGGTTAGGGGAGCCCGGCAAGATCGGCAAGACACCCCCTTGGCCCTGTCAGGGGCCGGCCGGGGAAGCGGAAGACCCCGACCGTGGGGGGTGGGTCGGGGTCTTCAATGTGCTCCGGGGGCTCAGCCATGTGGGGGGAGAACCTGGCGTCTGGTTCCTGGTGGCGTCCCGGCAAAAGTGCGTCTGCCCGACTGCGACGGAGGTATTCCTGCCAATCCGAAAACCTCTGAGGACGCGTCGCGGGGGTCGCACACGCGCTTGGATCCGGGCTCGGCCGCGGGCTCAGACCCGGGGGAAGCGGGCCTGGAGATCCCAGATCATCGGGTTGTCCATCAGGCCCTCGTGCATGTCCCCGAGATCGGCCAGCAGGTCGTGCAGGAAGTCGCGCGACTCGCGGCGCAGCAGCCGGTGGCCGAAGGTGAGCGGGGCCTCGTCGGCCGGCATCCAGTCGGCGGTCACGTCCACCCAGCCGAAGCGGCGCTCGAAGAACATGCGGTCCGTCGACTCGGTGAAGTCCAGCTCTGCGTACTGCCGGTGGGCCGACCGGTTGCCGCGCGGGTCGCGGTCGACCTGCTCCACGATGTCGCACAGCGCCCAGGCGAAGTCGAGCACCGGCACCCATCCCCAGCCTGTGGACACCTCGCGGTCGGCCTTGGTGTCGGCCAGGTACACATCGCCGCAGAAGAGATCGTGCCGCAGGGCCCGGACGTCGGCGAGGCGGTAGTCGGTCTGCGGCGGATCGGGAAAGCGGCGGGAGAGGGAGTAGCCGATGTCAAGCACGCGCCCGATGGTGTCATGGCGCCGCGCGGACGAGTCTCCGCCCGCCGGGGAGCGGGCCGGGCGCGGCCTACGATCACCGCGTGCACCAGCACCACCACCCCCACCAGCAGCGCGGCCCCTACCGGCAGCGCGGCCTCCGCCAGCACCGGACCCCGTACCGCATCGCGGCGGCGCTCCTCCCCGCTCTCCTGATCTTCGGAGGTTGCTCGGGACGGGACGAGCCGGACGAGCCGGGCGGCACCCCGGTCGCCCCCGCCACCCCGGGCGCCGCAGGTCTCGACGACCCGTACTTCCCGCACCTCGGCAACGGCGGCTACGACGTCACCCACTACGGACTGACCCTCGACTACGACCCCGCCACCGGCCGCCTCGACGCCACCGCCGCGATCACCGCCCGCGCGACGCACCGGCTCAGCGCGTTCAACCTCGACCTCGCCGGTCTGACGGTCGGCCGCGTGACCGTCGACGGCGCGCGGGCCGGCGTACGGCGCGCGGATACGGAGCTGACGCTGCGGCCACGCGCGGACATCGGCCGCGGGGCCACCTTCCGTACGGTCGTCCGCTACTCCGGCGTCCCCCGGACCCTGACCGGCGCCGACGGGATGAGGGAGGGCTGGCTCAGATCGGGGAAGCGCGCGGTCGCGCTGGGGCAGCCGACCGGCTCGATGGCCTGGTTCCCCGGCAATCACCATCCGAGCGACAAGGCGGCGTACGACCTGCGGATCACCGTCCCGAAGGGGCAACAGGCCATCTCCAACGGGGAGTTGACGAGTGAGCGGACCACCGGCGGCCGTACCGTCTTCGACTGGCACTGCGCCGAACCGATGGCCAGCTATCTCGCGACGGTCGCCGTCGGCCCGTACCGCACCGACCGCACCAACCGCACCAACCGCACCGACCAACCCAACCGCACCGACCGGCCCAAGTCCTCGCGGGACGCCGCCGACGGCATCCCCGTCCACACCGCCGTCGATCCGGCCGTGGCCGCCGAGAGCGCCGATCTGCTGGCGCGGATCCCCGAGATCATGAAGTGGGGCGAGAAGACCTTCGGCCCGTACCCGTTCTCCTCCACGGGCGTGATCATCGGGCGGCCCGGCGACGCCGACTTCAACCTGGAGACGCAGAACAGGCCCTTCCTGCCCGGCCCGAGCGGTATCGGGATCCTCGTCCACGAGCTGGCCCACCAGTGGTTCGGCGACTCCGTGACCCCCAAGTCCTGGCGGGACATATGGCTCAACGAGGGCTTCGCCGAGTACGCGGAATGGCTCTGGGCCGAGGCCGAGGACGGCGTCCCGGCGCAGCGCGCCTTCGAGCGGGCGTACGCCGACGCGGAGAACTGGGCCTTCCCGCCGGCCGAACCGCCCACCGCCGCCCACATCTCGGCGCGACCGGTGTACGGGCGCGGCGCCATGGTGCTCCATCAGCTCCGGCTGGCGGTCGGCGACAAGGCGTTCTTCGCGCTCGTACGCGGCTGGGCGCGGGAGCATCGGCACGGCAACGCGTCCACCGCCGACTTCACCGCCTTCGCGCAGCGGCGGACGGACCGCGATCTGACGGCGCTCTGGGCCGCCTGGCTGTACGGCTCCGGGAAACCGCCGCCCGACCCGCCCCACTCCTGAGCGCCGCATGCCAGAGGCCCCCGGCGGCAGCCGGGGGCCTCTCGCGCTCAGCTCAGTGGTTCGGGCTGAAGCTCGGACTCAGAGGTTGACGCCGAAGTCCGTGGCGATGCCCACGAGGCCCGAGGCGTAACCCTGGCCCACCGCGCGGAACTTCCACTCGGCGCCGTTGCGGTACAGCTCGCCGAAGACCATCGCGGTCTCGGTGGCGGCGTCCTCACTCAGGTCGTAGCGCGCGATCTCGCCGCCGCCGGCCTGGTTCACGATGCGGATGTACGCGTTGCGGACCTGGCCGAAGTTCTGGCTGCGGGTCTCCGCGTCGTAGATGGAGACGGGGAAGACGATCTTGTCGACGTCCGCCGGCAGGCCCGCCAGGTTGACGTTGATCGCCTCGTCGTCGCCCGCGCCCTCACCGGTGCGGTTGTCGCCGGTGTGGACGATGGTCTGGTCCGGCGTCGACTTGTTGTTGAAGAAGATGAAGTGGCTGTCGGAGACAACCTTTCCACCCGCGTTGACCGCGATCGCCGAGGCGTCGAGGTCGAAGTCCGTGCCGGTGGTGGAGCGGACGTCCCAGCCGAGGCCGACCGTGACGGCTGTCAGGCCCGGTGCCTCCTTGGTGAGCGAGACGTTGCCGCCCTTGGACAGGCTTACAGCCATGGGGATGGTCCCTTTCGTTGCTACGAGCTCGTGTGCGGGCTTCGATCGGCTTCCGAAGCTACCGTCACCCCGCATAACGCAGACAGAGGACTCAGAGGTTCCTTAACGCCTTTGATTTGTCTGTGCGGACACGGGACGATGGACACATGTCCGGGTCCCCGCACGTCATCCGCGGCTCCGTCTCCCTTCCGGAGGCCGAGCTCATGTGGCGTTTCTCGCGCTCGTCGGGACCTGGCGGACAGCACGTCAACACCAGCGACTCGCAGGTGGAGCTGCGCTTCGACCTCGGTAAGACGGAAGCACTGCCCGAGGTGTGGAAGGAGCGGGCGCTGGAGCGGCTCGGGAGCCGGCTGGTGGGCGGGGTCGTGACCGTACGGTCGTCCGAACACCGTTCCCAGTGGCGCAACCGCGAGACGGCCCTGGTCCGGATGGCGTCACTGCTCGCCGAGGCGACGGCTCCGCCGCCGCGTCCGCGCCGGGCCACGAAGATCCCGCGCGGTATCAACGAGCGCAGGCTGCGGCAGAAGAAGCAGCGCGCGCAGACGAAGCGCGGGCGCAACGGCCGCGACTGGTCGTAACCCGCCTCCTTAAGAAGGCGCGCTCCCCACAACGCCCCGTCGGCTCAGCTCTGCCCCAACTGCCGGTATTTCCCACGGAAGTACGCCAGCGGCCCCGCGTCCCCCGATCCGCCCGGCACGGACGCCGTCAGCACCCGTCCCACCACCAGCGTGTGGTCACCGGTCACGATCCGCTGCTCCGTACGGCACTCCAGCACCGTCAGCGCGCCGTCGATCAGCGGCGCCCCGCTCGCCTCGCCGCGCCGGTGCGGCACGTCCTCGAAGAGCAGCCGGTCGCTGATGCGGCCCTTCATGGCGAAGCGCCCGGCGATCTGCACCTGGTTCTCGGAGAGCATCGACGCGGCCCATCTCGGCTGCTCGTCCAGCAGGTCGTCCATCCGGGAGCCGGTCCGCAGGCTCACCACCACCAGAGGCGGGTCCAGGGACACGGACATGAAGGACGTGGCCGTCATTCCCGCGTCCGCGCCGTGCGGGCCGTCGTCCGGGTCGTGCGCGGTGACCAGCACCACCCCGGCGGCCAGCCGGGAGAGCGCGGCACGGAACTCGTCGTTACTCACTCCCTCAGGATGGGGGACGGCCTCGGGAGCGGCGGCCTCGGTACTCGGGGCGGTTGTCTTCTGCAGCACGTCGTCCACGCTAGCTCCGGGGGTGGCGCGTCCGCATCGGGCCACAGGACCAGCCAGGACCTAGGTCCAGCGGGACGGAAACGGAACGTATGGGGCTCCCACGGCCCCGCGCGCCGTAGTGCGCGCTGACAATGCGCCCCTCCGCGCGCCCCCTGCCGCACGACTCCGACCTCGATATTTGCGTTCATGAAAGGTCGAGAGCGCTCCCACGCCCCCACCCAACCCTCCCTCCCCATATGTGACTTGGCTCACAGGGCCCAGGAATTGTTGACCCTGTGTACCGAGTGCACAGCTCGCTGTGATTCAGTGGCCGGGATACCGCATCAAGCGAGCCGATAAGAATTCTGGAGTTGCTGTCGAGGTCTCGGGGAGAGCGAACGATGGAGACCGAGTCGGAGCCGTACGTCCGCCTTGCGACCCTGCGGCAGCTGCACGACGTGGTCGGGGAGCTCAACACCGCGCGCAGCCTGGCCGACACCCTTCAGACAGTTGCCGACGGCATAGTCAAGGGTCTGGGCTACGAGCTGGCCTGCGTCAATCTCGTACAGCCCGACGGTGACCTGGTCGTCGCCGCCTTCTCGGGCAACGCCGCCGCCGAGGCACTGATCACCGGCCGCGTCGGCGCGCGCGCCTCCTGGGAACGCCGGCTCAGCATGGGCGAGAGCTGGGGTGAGCTGCGGTACATCCCCCACACCGAGGGCTGGATCCTGCTGGAGGACGACGTCCCGCAGTGGTACACCGAGGGACCCGATCCGCGGTTCGAGGACGAGTGGCACCCGCAGGACCGCCTCTACGCACCCATGTACGCCCCTGGGGGCGGCCGGGAGCTCCTCGGGGTCATATCCGTCGACCGACCGCGTGGCGGGCGCCGTCCGGGCCCCTGGGGGCGTGAGGCGCTCCAGATGTACGCGTCCCAGGCCGCCATTGCGATAAGCAACGCCCGCCTCAGAGCAAACATGCAGCGCGCGCTGGTCCGGCTGGAGCGTGAGCAGCAGGCGCTGCGGGCGAGCGAGGAGTCCTTCCGGCAGGCGTTCGAGTACGCGCCCAGCGGGATGGCCATCGCCGAGATGGGCGGGGACCAGCACGGCAGGCTGCTGCGGACGAACGACGCGCTGTGCCGGCTGCTCGGCCGGTCCGCCTCCGCGATCCGCCGCTACTCCTTCTCCGACCTCGTGCACCCCGAGGACATCGGCACCCTGCTGCGTACCTCCGCCGAGGGCGGACGCGCCGAACTGCGCCTGGCGCGACGGGACAACACCTATGTCTGGGTGTCGCTGCGCAACTCCGTCGTCGCCGACACCACCGACGGCCCCCGCTTCCTCCTCACCCATGTCGAGGACATCGAGGAGCGCAAGCGCAACGAACTCCAGCTCGCCCACCGCGCCTCGCACGACTCCCTGACCGGCCTGCCCAACAGCGCCGAACTGCGCGCCCGTCTCAGCGCCCGCCTCTGCGAGCGACCGGGCGCGATATCGGTGCGGGAGTCGGCTGTGCAGGCCGTGGACAAGGCGTTCGGCGGGTACGAGGGCGGGTACGGCGGCGCGGGCAACGGCACCTACGACGAAGGCGGTTACGGGGGCGTCGTCCCGTACGGCCAGGGGCCCGGCTACCACGGGACCAGCGGCGCCGGGTACGCGCCCGTCCCCAGTTCCCCCGGCTCCGGCTACGAGCCGTACGAGCCCTACAAGCCGCCGTACGACCCCCACGGGTCGTACGAGTCCTACGACCCGTACGCGGACCCCACCGGCGAGCGCGCCTTCCAAGGAGACGGCTTCGACCCGTCCTCCGGTGTCCCGCCCCTCGACCACCATGTGCACACCGTCGCGCCGGGCGCCGACCCCGACGACGGGAGCAAGGGTCTCGCCGTCCTCTTCTGCGACCTCGACGGTTTCAAGTCGATCAATGACCGTTTCGGCCATAACACCGGCGACGCCGTGCTCATCGAAGTCGCCCGCAGGCTCAACACCGGCGTACGGGACGGCGACACCGTCGCCCGTCTCGGAGGTGACGAGTTCGTCGTCCTGGCCGACGGCCTCGGCGCGACGGACGCCGCTGACCTGGCGGTTCGGCTGCGGAACGCGATCATCCCGCCCATCAGGGTGGACGGGCGGGCGGTCCGGGTGGGCGCCAGCTTCGGTATCGGCTGGGCGAGTTGCGGCATGACGGTCGAGGAAGTGCTCAAATCCGCGGACCAGCGCATGTACATCGAGAAGCGTTCGAGGAAAACCGTCCACCGCCGGGCGGGATAACGTCGACGGGGCGCGTTCGGGGCCGCCGTGTCCTATCTCTCTGTACGACGGCTCCTCGCTGTCCACCGATGTCCACCGATGTTCACCGGGGAATGGGGCAACCGCCCACTCCCGTCAAGGCCCGTCCGTATGCTTGCCCAATCGAGGTAGGCTCGGCCGGTCGGCGACGCTGGCGAGATGGTAAGGAGTGACCCAGGGATGACGGCCGGGAACAACGGCGCGAGTAAGCCCGAGGACGACGATCCGTTCGGCTATCTGTACGAGGACGGACAGACGGCCGCGAACGGTGCGCAGGCCCGGCGCGGCGGCTACGGCTACCCCGGTCCCGCTTCCCAGCCCGGTGTGCCCAGAACGTCGTACAACCAGGTCAGGACCGTCGGCGAGCGCCAGTACGGCCAGGTCCCGCAGCAGCAGCCCTACGGGCAGCAGCCTCAGTACGGAGGCCAGCAGCAGGGTCAGCAGCAGTACGGCCAGGCCCCCTACGGTCAGTCCCCCGACGCGCGCTACGCGGCTCCCGAGACCGGCGGTGCCACCACCCGTACGGTCCCCGCCCAGCGAGGTGGCGGCGGCGGTCGTGGCAACGGCGGCGGACCCAACACGAAGGGCCTGCTGATCGGCGCGGTCGCCGTCGTGGCGGTCGTCGTGATCGGCATCACCGCCGCCCTCCTCACCAACGGTGACGACTCCAAGAACGCCGACGGCGGCCCGACGGACGGCCCGACCACGGGCGAGTCGGTGGCCCCGAGCGAGGACACCGGCAACGCCCCGGCGGACGAGGAGCCGGTCGAGCTTCCCAAGCAGGACGCGGCGACGCTGAAGCTCGGGGCGCCGGCGGTGCTGGCGAAGGACATCAAGGGCGCGAAGGGCGCGGACGGCGCGTATGTGACGGGCTTCAACGCGGTCGGCGCCTCCGTGACCTGGACGGCCGACATCTCGGAGGCCGGGGAGTACGCGCTCAATGTGCGCTACGCCATCCCGGCCAAGGACGCCAACGCGACGCTGACGGTCAACGGCAAGGCCAACAGCTCGCCGCTCGGCCTGAAGAACTTCATCAAGTCGGACGACCCCAACTGGGAGAAGAACTGGCAGACCACCTGGGCGCCGGTCAACCTCCAGCAGGGGAAGAACGAGATCAAGATCTCCTGCGAGGAGGGCAATCAGTGCGATGCCATCCTCGACTGGCTCGAAGTCTCGCCGCCCAGGTGATCAGTCCTCGCTGATCAGCTCTCGGTGATCGGCTCTCGGTGATCGGCCCGGCCGACGCCGGGCGCGTCGGTCCCCGTCAGTCGTTCAGCTGTCAGCCGTCGGACCCGCCGATCACCTTCAGGAACGCCGCCACCGTCCCGGTCATCGCCTCGCGAGCCGGGACGAGGTATTTCCGGGGGTCGACCAGCTTCTGATCGGCCGCCAGGGAGGCGCGGACCGCGCCCGTGAAGGCCGTGTTCAGGGCCGTACCGACGTTGATCTTCACCATGCCGGCCGCGACCGCCTGCCGTATCTCCGCGTCGGGCACGCCGGAAGAGCCGTGCAGCACCAGCGGTACGGGGACGGCCCGACGCAGCGCGCCGATCAGTTCGTGGTCCAGGGCGGCGGTGCGGTCCGTCATCGCGTGCGAGGAGCCCACGGCGACGGCCAGCGCGTCGACACCGGTGTCGCGTACGTACGCGACGGCCTCGGCCGGGTCCGTACGGACACCGGGGGCGTGGGCGCCCAGGGGCGGTTCGCCGTCCTTGCCGCCGACCTTGCCGAGTTCGGCCTCGATCCAGATGCCGCGCGCGTGGCCCCACTCGACGGCCTCGGCGGTGGCGGCGACGTTCGCCTCGTAGGACAGTTTCGACGCGTCGAACATCACCGAGCTGAAGCCCTCGCCGTCGGCGGCGCGCAGCAGGTCGGGCGATTCGACGTGGTCGAGGTGGAGCGAGAGCGGCGCCGTCGAGGCGCGTGCGACGGCGGCGGTGGCGGCGGCGATCGCGGTCAGCCGGCCGCCGTGGAACTTCACGGCGTTCTCGGAGATCTGGAGGATCGCCGGGCGGCCCGCCCGTTCGGCGCCGGCGGCGATGGCCTCGGCGTGCTCCAGGGTGATGACGTTGAACGCGGCGATGCCGTACGGGGGTTGGTCCCCGCCGCCTCCGGCCGACGCGGCGGAGACGAGTTCACCGGTGCTGACGAGTGGCATGTGATCCCTGTTCTGGCTGACTGGACAGTTCCGTGACGGCTTCCGTGACGGCGACCCGCGGCAGCAGATCCGCGTACGCCTCCCGGTCGAACTCGCCCGCCGCCGGAGCGAGGACCGTCGCGGCGGACAGCGCGACCGCCCTCGCGAGGCGCTCGGGCCACGGCAGCCGCTCCACGAGCCCCGACAGCAGTCCGGCCACCGCCGAGTCGCCCGCGCCCGTCGGGTTGCCCCGTACGGCCGTCGGCGGGGCCGCCCGCCACGAACCGTCCGGCGTCACGGCGAGCATCCCGGCGGCGCCGAGCGAGGCGACCACGGCCCGGCCGCCGCGCCTGCGCGCGTCCCGGGTCGCGCGCAGCGGCTCGCGTGAGCCGGTGAGCTGCGCGAGTTCGTCGGCGTTGGGCTTCACGAGGTCGGGGCGGGCGGCGATGCCCCGGCGCAGCGGTTCGCCGCTGGTGTCGAGCAGCACGGGCAGGCCGGCGGCCCGTGCGATGCGCACCAGTTCGGCGTAGGCGCCGACGTGGATACCGGGCGGCAGGCTGCCGCACAGCGCCACGGCGTCCGCGCGGGCGGCGAGCCCTTCGTAGGAGGTGAGGAACGCGGCCCACTCGGCGGGGGTGACGGTCGGGCCGGGCTCGTTCAGCTGAGTCGTGTCGCCGGTCGTCTCGTCGACGACGGCGATGGTGCGGCGCGTGGTCCCCGCGATGGGCACGAGCGCGTCGGTGATGAGCGCGTCGGTGACGAGCGCGCCGGTCGCGGGAGTGTCGGTCATGGGAGCGTCGGCCGTCGGAGGTTCGGTCGCGGGCGCCCCGCTCACGCTCGGGTCCGTCCGGCGCTCGTACGCCAGGCGCTCGTCGGTCAGGCGCGCGTCCGTCAGACGTTCGTCGGTCAGGCGCGCATGGGCCGACGGCGCGTGTGCCGTCGCCGCGTCGGCGGGGCGCGCGGCCGGTGGCTCGGCGGTCAGCAGTTCACGCAGCGCGTCCCCGGTCCGCCCCCCGACGAACCCGGTCACGACGGTCTCGTGCCCGAGCGCCGCCAGCACGCGCGCGACGTTGATCCCCTTGCCGCCCGCCCGCTCGGACACCTCGGCGACGCGGTTGGTGGCGTGCGGGGTCAGCGCGGCGGTGCGGTAGGTGATGTCGAGGGCGGTGTTGAGCGTGACGGTGAGAATCATGCGCCGTGCCGCCTCCCTCGGGGATGTGTGAGTGGCGGAGCGGGCCCTCGCCGCGCGGCTGCCCGCTCCGTACCAGCCCCGATCATGTCAAACGGGGAGCGGACAGCCCAGGGTGAGCTCCCGAAATGCCCTCGGCCTCCCCTCAGCCCAGTTGGGGCCTGACCACCCAGTCGCCCCGGCGCAGCACTCCCACGATCGTGAAGTCCGCGTCCAGGATCACCAGATCCGCGTCCTTGCCCGGCTCCAGGGAGCCCACCCGGTCGTACACGCCCAGCAGCTTCGCCGGGTTCGCCGAGATCGCGCGGACGATGTCCGTCACCGGCAGGCGGTCGACCGTCGCCGCGCGCTTGAAGGCCGTGTCGAGGGTGAGCGTGGAGCCCGCGATCGAGCCGCCCACCGCGAGCCGCGCGACGCCGTCCTTGACCTCGACCTCCAGCGGGCCGAGCTGGTAGACGCCGTCGCCGAAGCCGGCCGCGTCCATCGCGTCCGTGATGAAGGCGACCCGGTCGGCGCCCGCGCGGTGGAACGCCAACTCCAGGGCGGCCGGATGCAGATGCGTACCGTCGTTGATCAGCTCGACGGTGATCCGCTCGTCCTCCAGCAGCGCGGCGATCGGCCCCGGCGCGCGGTGGCCGAGCGGTGGCATCGCGTTGAACAGGTGCGTCGCGACGGTGGCGCCCGCGTCGATGGCCTCGACGGTCTGCTCGTACGTCGCGTCCGTGTGCCCGATCGCGGCGATCACGCCGTGCTCGACCAGCAGTCGTACGGAGTCGATGCCGCCCGGCAGCTCGGTGGCGAGGGTCACCATCCGCGCCGTGCCACGGGCCGCGTCGAGGAGCTTGCGCACCTCGGCCGGGTCCGGGTCGCGCAGCAGCGCCTCGCTGTGCGCGCCCTTGCGGCAGGGCGAGATGAACGGGCCCTCGAAGTGGACGCCGGCCAGATCGCCCTGCTCGACCAACTCGGAGAGGAATCCGGCACGTTGGGCGAGAAAGTCCATCTCGCCGGTGACCGTGGAGGCGATGAGCGTGGTGGTGCCGTGCTCCTGGTGCGTACGTACACCCTTGAGGACCTCGTCCACGCCGCCCGAGGTGAAGGACGCGCCGCCGCCGCCGTGGTTGTGCATGTCCACGAAGCCGGGCACCACCCAGTGGCCGGTCAGATCGAGCACCGTAGCGCCCGCGGCGTCCGCGGCGCCCGCGGCGTCGTGTTCGGCCTCTCCTCCTACGGAGGCGGTTCCCGCGGAGGCGATCCCGCCGTCTCCTACGGAGGTGATCCGGCCCGCCTCGACCCTCACCCGGCCGTTCTCCACCACCCCGGTCGGCAGCACCACCCGGGCACCGGCGAGAACCGTACTTTCGGCGCGTGCGGCCATCAGGCGGATACCTCCGTGGAGAGAAGATCCCAGGCGAGCAGCCCCGCGCCCAGGCATCCGGCGGTGTCCCCGAGGGCCGCCGGGACGATCTCGGGCAGCTTCTGGAACGTCGCCCGCTCCTTGACCGCGACCCTCAGGGGGGTGAACAACGTTTCCCCGGCCTCGGCGAGACCGCCACCGATGATCAGCATTCGGGGGTCGAGCAGGGTGAGCGCGGTGACCAGTCCGGCGGCGAGCGCGTCGACGGCGTCCGCCCAGACGGCCTCCGCCCTCGGGTCCCCGGAGGCGACGGCCTTCGCGCAGTCGGCCGCGTCGGCCCCGGGATCGCCGCTGGCCGCCGCCCAGGCGCGGGTCACGGCCGCCGCCGACGCGAGCGTCTCCATGCAGCCGGTCTGCCCGCAGCTGCACAGGGGCCCGTCGGGCCGGACGACGACGTGCCCGATCTCACCGGCGTAACCGTGCGCGCCGGCCTCGATGGTGCCCTCGATGCCGATGGCGCCCGCGATGCCGGTGCCGAGCGGTACGAAGAAGAACCGGTCCGCGCCCTTGCCCGCGCCGAGCCGCCCCTCGGCGAGCCCGCCGGTGCGTACGTCGTGGCCGAGCGCGACCGGTACGCCGCCGAGCCGGGTACCGAGCAGCTCCCGCAGGGGTACGTCGCGCCAGCCGAGGTTCGCCGAGTACAGCGCGATCCCGCGCGCCGCGTCGACGATGCCCGGCACCGCGACCCCGGCGGCGACCGCGCTCTCGCCGAAGTGCTCGATGCCGTAGGCGCGCAGATCCGCCGCGAAGCCGAGGATGGTCTCGACGGTCGCGTCGGGGCCGCGCTCCCTGCCGGTGGCCCGGCGCGCCTCGTACAGCAGCGCGCCGTCCGTCCCGACCAGGGCGGCCTTCATTCCGGTGCCGCCCACATCCAGGGCGATGACGTGTCTCACGAGCGCATTCTCGCGCGAAAACCCAAGAAAGGTCTAGTCCACTGTGCGGGATTGTTGCCAGCCCATACAAAGCCTTCGTCAAACCTCCGGGTAACGGGAAGTTGCCGAAGCGATACGGGGCTGCTGTAGACCGCCGACAGCACATGGTGGAAAATCGCTCCTCGTCTACTACAAGGGTGGGAAAGAGTTGTGCAGCAGCGCTTCCTGGGGCATACCGCGGCGATAGCCGCATTGGGCATGACGATGGCGCTGAGCGGTTGCGGCAGCTCCAGCGGATCAGGTGACGTCACCCTGAAAGTCGTCGCGGCGGACTACGGCAACAGTGCCGCCAACAGCTCGGAGAAGTACTGGAACAGCCTGGCCAAGGAGTTCGAGGCCAAGAACCCGGGCATCAAGGTCGACGTCGACGTCCGCTCCTGGAAGACCGTCGACGCCGACGTGGCGAAGATGGTCAGGGACGGCGAGGCGCCCGACATCGCGCAGATCGGCGCCTACGCCGACTACGTGAAGAAGGAAGAGCTCTACAGCGCGGACCAGTTGCTCTCCATACCCACGCAGGCCAACTTCCTCGCCCGCTTCGCCGACGCCGGAAAGGTCGAACAGACCCAGTACGGAATGCCGTTCGTCGCCAGCACGCGCCTGCTCTTCTACAACAAGGGCCTCTTCGCGGCGGCCGGTCTGGACGCGCCGAAGAACTGGGACGACATCAAGTCGGACGCCGAGGCGCTCAAGGAGCAGGACGTACCGACCCCGTTCGCCCTCCCGCTCGGCGCGGAGGAGGCGCAGGCCGAGACCATGATGTGGATGCTCAGCGGTGGCGGCGGCTACACGGACCCGGTCGACGGCTCGTACGCGGTCGACGCGGACGCCAACATCTCGACCTTCGAATGGCTCCAGACGGAGCTGGTCGGCAAGGGCCTCACCGGTGCCGTACCGCCCGGCGAACTGGACCGCGCCGACGCCTTCAAGGCGTTCACCAGCGGCAAGGTCGGCATGCTCAACGGGCACCCGACGATGATGCAGGAGGCCGAGAAGGCCGGCATCGAGCTGGGCATGGTGCCGCTGCCCGGCACCACCGGCAAGTCCAAGGCGACGATG
The DNA here is from genome assembly GCF_042870175.1 of Streptomyces sp. NPDC006643. Lineage (NCBI taxonomy): Bacteria > Bacillati > Actinomycetota > Actinomycetes > Kitasatosporales > Streptomycetaceae > Streptomyces > Streptomyces sp. NPDC006643. The sequence continues at coordinate 168,209 of NZ_JBIAHA010000007.1, forward strand.
GGTGTCGCCGACTGGATCATGGCCTTCAAGCAGCCCGGTCATCGCGAACAGGCGGGCAAATTCCTCGACTTCACCTTCGAGGACAAGAACGTCATGGACTTCGTCGGACAGTACGACCTGCTGCCCGTCACCTACAGCGCCTCCGAGACGATGGTCGCCGACGACGAGTACAAGGAACTGCGCCAGTTCCTGGAGGCACTGCCGACCGCCGAGCTGTACCCGTTCGGCAAGACGTCGTGGGCGGGCGTCAGCGACGACATCAAGAAGAACATCGGCAAGGCGGTGCAGCCCGGCGCGGTGCCGTCGGAGATCCTGGCGAGGATCGGCCGGGACGCGACGACGGCGGAGAACGCCGAGTAGCGTGTCACCCAAATGACCGCACCCGAGGACAGCTCCCACGCCGAGCACGAGGGGCGCGGTTCCGCCGGACGGTCGGAACTGACCGAGCGGGACCGCGCCGTTCTCGCCGTGGAGCGGCGCTCCTGGCCGGGCCCCGGTGCCAAGGAGCGCGTCATACGGGAGCGGCTGGGCATCTCGCCGACCCGCTACTACCAACTGCTGGGCGCGCTCATCGACGACGCGCTGGCCCTGGCCCACGACCCGGTGACGGTCAACCGGCTGCGCCGCGTCAGGGACGCCCGCCGCGCCCGCCGCTGAGCGGACAGTTCCCCTCCCTGTGTCGGCCCGCGCCGATAGGGTCGGGGCATGGGCAGCCACCCGAACCCCCTGCCGACCCCCGTCACCTCCGCCGGCGCCGACGGCCTGGCCGCGCTTCTGGCCCGGCCGGGGAAGGCCGTCGTCGCGCTCGACTTCGACGGGACGCTCGCCGAGATCGTCCCCGACCCCGAACAGGCCCGCGCGCACCCCGGCGCGGTCCCCGCGCTCGTCGCGCTCGCCCCGCACGTCGCGTCCGTCGCGGTGATCACCGGCCGCCCGGCCGGAGTCGCGGTGCGGTACGGCGGCTTCGCCGGCGTACCCGGCCTGGAACATCTCGTCGTGCTCGGCCACTACGGCGCGGAGCGCTGGGACGCGGTCAGCGGTACCGTACGCACCCCGGCACCGCACCCCGGAGTCGCCGCCGCCCGCGCCGAACTCCCCGGGCTCCTCGAACGGTTCGACGCCTGGCGCGGTACGTGGATCGAGGAGAAGGGCCAGGCCGTCGCCGTCCACACCCGCCGCGCCGCGGACCCCCAGGGCGCCTTCGACGCCCTGCGCGGACCGCTCGCCGACCTGGCGGACCGGCACGGCCTGATGCTCGAACCGGGCCGCCTCGTCCTGGAGTTGCGCCCGCCGGGCATGGACAAGGGCGTGGCCCTGGAGGAGTACGTCCGCGAGGTCGGCGCCGAGACGGTCGTCTACGGCGGCGACGACCTGGGCGACCTCCCGGCCTTCGCGACGGTCGACGCCCTGCGCGCGAAGGGCCACCCGGGCCTGCTGCTGTGCAGCGGTACGGGAGAGGTCCCCGAACTCGCCGAGAAGGCCGACCTGGTGCTGCCCGGCCCGGCGGCGCTGATCGGCTTCCTCGCGTCGGTGGCGGACCGCCTCTGAGCGCCGGGGCGAAACGCGGAAGACACCGCGCGACCGGCTCCCGCATCACGGCCGTTCAGGTGTGAACGGGGGCAAAGATCGATGGACGACGAGCGGATACAGGCGACGCTGGACCTGCTGCGCGAGGCACGGGAGCTGTCGGTCGAGGATCCCCGGCGTGAGCGGCTGGAGCGGGCGGCGAGCGGGCTCTTCCGGGACGGGCGGCGCAAGCGCCGCGCCGCCACGCGCGGGGCCCGCGCGGTGGCCGACGCCGCGATCCAGGCCGGCACCGTCATGGGCGCGCCCGACCGGACGATGGACGCCCCGCTGTCCGCCGCCGAGGGGCACGACGAGCGATCCGCCGACGAGAGACACGACCGGTCCGCCGGGGAGTTGAGCCGACCCCAGCGCTGCTACGTCTGCAAGGACCACTACCGGCGGATCCACCACTTCTACCACCGGCTCTGCCCCGACTGCGCCCGCGACAACCTCGCCCGGCGCGGGGCCCGTACGGACCTCACCGGGCGCCGCGCGCTGCTGACCGGTGGGCGCGTCAAGATCGGTTACCAGCTGGCGCTGATGCTCCTGCGTGACGGCGCCGACCTGACCCTGACCACGCGTTTCCCGCAGGACGCGGTACGGCGCTTCGCGGCGGCCCCCGACGCCGCCGACTGGTGGGACCGGCTGCGCGTCGCCGCGCTCGACCTGCGCGACCCCCGGCAGGTGCTGGCCTTCACCGATCAACTGCTCGCCGAGGCGCGGCCGTTGGACATCCTGATCAACAACGCGGCCCAGACGCTGCGCCGTTCGCCGCGCGCCTACTCCGCCCTGGCCGCCGCCGAGGCGGCGCCGGCGCACCCGGCGCTGTCCGCCGTCTGGACGGCACCCGGCTTCGCCGTCCCCGGCACCGGCGACGGGGAGCTGGCGGCCGGTCCCTGGACCGCCGGGCTCGTGCCGCGTACGCGTGCCGCGGCCACCGCCGTACTGCCCGCCGTCGACGAGGCCGGGCTGCTCACCGAGACCGCCGCCGAGAACTCCTGGACCGCTCGGCTCGGCGGCATCGACCCGGCCGAGATGCTGGAGGTCCAACTCGTCAACGCGGTGGCCCCGTTCCTGCTCGCCGACCGTCTGCTGCCCCTGCTCACGGCGTCGCCGCACCCACGCAGGTATCTGCTCAACGTGTCAGCGGTGGAGGGCCGCTTCACCGTCCGCAAGAAGACGAGCGACCACCCGCACACCAACATGGCCAAGGCCGCCCTCAACATGCTCACCCGCACCAGCGCCGCCGATCTGGCGACGCGCGGCATCCACGCGTGCAGCGTCGACACCGGCTGGGTCACCGACGAGAAACCGCTCCCCGCCAGGGAACGCCACGCCGCCACCGGCTGGCGCCCGCCGCTGGACATCGTGGACGGGGCGGCCCGTGTCTACCACCCGATCGTCCAGGGCCAGGCCGGCCGCCCCGTGCACGGCGTCCTGCTCAAGGACTACCGCCCCGTCGACTGGTAGGCCGGCCACACACAGCCGCCCGCGGCGCCCACCCGGCTCACCCCGCTCACTCCTCCCGCAGCGCGTCCAGCTGGTCCAGGAACCAGCGCTGCGGCGGCAGTGCCGTCGCAGCCGCCGCCAGGCGTTTCGTGCGGGCCGCGCGGTCGTCGGGGTCCATCGTCAGGGCCTCGTGCAGCGCCGCCGCCGTGGCCGACACGTCGTACGGGTTCACCACGAGCGCGTCCTCGCCCAACTCCTCGTACGCGCCGGCCTCGCGCGACAGCACCAGCGCGCAGCCGTTCGCGGAGAGGACCGGGATCTCCTTCGCGACCAGGTTCATGCCGTCGCGGATCGGATTGACCAGGGCCACGTCCGCGAGGCGGTACGAGGCGAGTGAGCGGGCGAAGTCGTCCTTGACGTGCAGCACGACGGGTGTCCAACCGGGCGTCCCGTACTCGGAGTTGATCGCGTCGGCGACCTCCTGCACCCGCGCCGTGTACTCGCGGTAGACGGTGAGGTCCTGCCGGGACGGATAGGCGAACGCCACATGTGTGACCCGCTCGCGCCACTCCGGCCGCTCGGTGAGCAGCTGCCGGTAGGCCAGCATGCCGCGCACGATGTTCTTCGACAGCTCCGTGCGGTCCACCCGCACGATCGCCTTGCGGGGCGCCCCGTCGTGCTCGCCGATCTGCTCACGCAGCTCGGCCAGCCGCTCGTCCACGTCGGGCCGGTTCGCGCGCTCGCGCAGGAAGTCCGCGTCCGCGCCGAGGCCGTGCACGCCGATCCGGGTCTTGCCGGTGCCGCCGAGCAGTTCCGTACAGCAGCCGGTGAAGGCGTCGGCCCAGCGGTGGGTGTGGAACGCGGCGCGGTCGGCGCCGAGGATGCCGCGCAGGAGCTGGCGCCCGATGTCGTCGGGCAGCAGCCGGTAGTAGTCGACCGGCGCCCACGGTGTGTGCCAGAAGATCCCGATCCGCAGATCCGGGCGGAGCGCCCGGAGCATGCCGGGCACCAGCGCCAGGTGGTAGTCCTGGATCAGGACGGCGGCCCCGTCGCCCGCCTCGTCGGCCAGGGCCTCCGCGAAGGCGCGGTTGTAGGTCTCGTACGACGCCCACTGCGCCCGGAACTCCGCGCCGAACGCGGGCTCCAGCGGGGTCTGGTAGAGCAGGTGGTGGACAAACCAGAGGGTGGAGTTCGCGACGCCGTTGTACGCGTCCGCGTAGACCTCCGGCGGGATGTCGAGCATCCTGACCCGCTGCCCGCCCGTGTCGGCGGTGTCCAGCCGGCCGTCGCCGCGCCGGACGGCCTCGCGGTCGCCGTCACCGAGGGCCGCGCACACCCACACGGCGTTCGTGTCGGGGCCGATGGCCGAGAGCCCGGAGACGAGCCCTCCGCCGCCGCGCCCGGACGTGAGGGTCCCGTCCTCGCGGAGCGTGTAGGAGACGGGGCCCCTGTTGGAGGCGACAAGGACCTGGGCGGCTTGCTCGGAGACCATGAGGCGAAACCTAGCCCTTCGCGGAAACGCTCAAACGTACGGTTTCAGGTCGGCGTGGATCAGCCAGTCAGCCACGGCCCCGACCACGGGCCGCCGCCACCGCCACCACCCCCGCCCCGACGAGGGCGAGCGCCATGCCGCCCAGCAGCCAGAGCTGTTCCACGGTCAGGGGAACCACGGCCATTGCCGTCATCGCGGGAAGCGCAGTAATCGACATACCGGGCAATATAGGCAAACCGATACGTAAATCATACGAACATGACGTCTATGCCGCGCGCCGTGCCTCGTACTCCGTGATCTCCCGCATCGGCGGTCGCTCCTCCGTGTCCACCGCGTGCGTACGCGGCTCGAAGCCCCCCTCGCCCCGCTCGAACTGCGTCAGCACTGGCCGCACCAGATGCCCCCGCGACAGCCGCAGCTGCGCCGTCCGGTAGATCGCCGCCGCCATCCGCCCCAGCGCCTGCCCGTCCTGGTGCCGGTGCCTGCGCACCCCCACGTCGACCTGGCCCAGCGCGTCCAGCCCCACCGTGTGCAGCGCGTCCACCAGCAGCCCCAGCTCCACCCCGTACCCCACGGGGAACGGCAGCCGCTCCAGCAGCGAGCGCCGTACCGCGTACTCGCCGCCCAGCGGCTGCACGAACCCCGCCAGCAGCGGCCAGTGCAGATTCAGCAGCGGACGCGCCACCAGCTCGGTCACCCGGCCGCCCTGCCCCGGCTCGTCGCCGAGCGGGCGGTCGTACATCGCCTTGACGAACTGCACGTCCGGCTCGGTCAGCAGCGGGCCCACGATCCCCGACACGAACTCCGCCGAGAAGTCCCTCAGATCCGCGTCCACGAAACAGACGATGTCGCCGCTCGTCACCAGCAGCGAGCGCCACAGCACCTCGCCCTTGCCCGACACCGCCGGCAGTCTCGGCAGGATGTCGTCGCGGTGCACCACGCGCGCCCCGGCCGCCGCCGCCACCTCGGCCGTACGGTCGGTCGAGCCCGAGTCGATCACCACCAGCTCGTCGACGAGCGGCGCCGGGCCGGTCATCAGTTCACGACGGACGACCGACACGATCCGGCCGACCGTGGCCTCCTCGTTCAGGGCCGGGAGCACCACGCTGACCTGCGTGCCCTGCTTGGCGGCGACCAGCCGGTCGACCGGCCGGTCCGCCGCCGACCAGGACCGCCGGGCCAGCCAGCGCTCCACCTCTTGCAGCACGTGATCTCCATCTCGCGGATCGGACGAAGGGCTCAACCGTCCAGGGGTTCGGTTACAGTCTTGAACAACGCGGACGACCGTCGCATGTCGGGGGTCGTCAGGCTGACAATCGAATACCGCTCATCCAGAGGGGCAGAGGGAACGGCCCGTTGAAGCCCCGGCAACCCTCCCGCCGACCGCGAGGTCACGGTGGGGAAGGTGCCAATTCCGTCTTGCGGCGAGATGCGTCGCGAGGAAGATGAGGAAAGGGCCTCGCCTTCATGGCTGTGCAGACTGTTCACAACTCCGACAACTCCGCCGTCACCGCCGCTTCCGACGCCGGCACCGTGGATCTCGGACCCGCCGCCGCCCTCTCGTGCCGCGAATGCGGGGAACGCTTCGAACTCGGCCCGATCTTCGCCTGTCAGAGCTGTTTCGGCCCGCTCGAAGTGGCCTACGACCTGCCGACCGACAGCCCCGACGAGCTGAAGAAGCGTATCGCCGCCGGTCCGGACAACATCTGGCGTTACGCCCCGCTGCTGCCCGTCCCCGCCGACGTCGCGTCGAAGCCGAACATCAACCCCGGCTTCACCAAGCTCGTCAAGGCCGACAACCTCGCCCGCGAGCTGGGCGTCACCGGCGGCCTTTACGTGAAGGACGACTCCGGCAACCCGACGCACTCCTTCAAGGACCGCGTCGTCGCCATCGCCGTCGAGGCCGCCCGCGCCTTCGGCTTCACCACGCTCTCCTGCTCCTCCACCGGCAACCTCGCGGGCGCCGTCGGCGCCGCCGCAGCCCGCGCCGGCTTCCGCTCCTGCGTCTTCATCCCGCACGACCTGGAGCAGGGCAAGGTCGTCATGGCCGCGATCTACGGCGGCGAACTCGTCGGCATCGAGGGCAACTACGACGACGTCAACCGCTTCTGCTCGGAGCTGATCGGGGACCCGCTGGGCGAGGGCTGGGGCTTCGTCAACGTCAACCTCCGCCCGTACTACGGCGAGGGCTCCAAGACCCTCGCGTACGAGATCTGCGAACAGCTCGGCTGGGAGCTGCCCGACCAGCTCGTCGTCCCGGTCGCCTCCGGCTCGCAGCTGACGAAGATCGACAAGGGGCTCAAGGAGCTGATCAAGCTCGGCCTGGTCGAGGACAAGCCGTACAAGATCTTCGGCGCGCAGGCCGAGGGCTGTTCGCCGGTGTCGGTGGCCTTCAAGGCCGGCCACGACGTCGTACGGCCGCAGAAGCCGGACACCATCGCCAAGTCGCTGGCGATCGGCAACCCGGCCGACGGCCCGTACGTCCTGGACATCGCGCGCCGCACGGGCGGCGCCGTGGAGGACGTGGACGACGAGCAGATCGTGGACGCGATCAAGCTGCTCGCGCGGACCGAGGGCATCTTCGCCGAGACGGCGGGCGGGGTGACCGTGGGTGTGACGCGCAAGCTCATCGAGGCGGGTCTGCTCGACCCGGCGCTCACGACGGTCGTGCTGAACACCGGTGACGGGCTCAAGACGCTGGACGCCGTCGCGCCGACGACGGGACCGACCGCGACGATTCCGCCGAACCTCGACGCGTTCCGCGCCGCGGGCCTCGCGCGTTGAGCCTCTCGACACCGTCCAGCAGCACCACCCGCCACTTCCCGGAAGGCAGAAACCGATGAGCGTGAACGTCCGCATCCCCACCATCCTCCGTACGTACACCGGCGGGAAGGCCGAGGTTCCGGCCGAGGGCGCGACCCTCTCCCAGGTCATCGAGTCCCTGGAGACGAATCACCCGGGCATCGCCGCGCGCGTCCTGGACGACACGGGCAAGCTGCGGCGCTTCGTCAACGTGTACGTGAACGACGACGACGTCCGTTTCGAGCAGGGCCTGGAGACCGCCACGCCGGACGGCGCGGGCATCTCGATCATCCCGGCGGTCGCCGGAGGCTGAACAGCACGCACAGTGAACGGTTTTGCCCCCTCCGCAAGAGAAGCGGAGGGGGCAATTCCATGAGGTTGAAGGCGGTACAGTTGGGGTAGCCCCGCCGCCGATCCCGCCGCGACCGTGCCACGCGCATATGAGTTCGCGACAAGATGCGGTCAAAGTGTGGACGCTGTTTGCGCGGTTCCTTGCGCTTTGCCCGGCCCGACTTGCCCCGGTAGCCCGGCAATTCACCTCTTTGCGTGTTCCGCCATGCCCAGAATTCTCGTCCGATTGACCTGTTGCAGAGGGCAGTTGGGCAGATACATTCAGCCGCGGTCGACGCGTTCCGGCGCGAAGTGCGGTCCCGCGCAGGGGCCAGTAATAGGGGAGTTAGGCATGGCTCAGGGCACCGTCAAGTGGTTCAACGCGGAGAAGGGCTACGGCTTCATCGCGGTCGACGGTGGTGCGGATGTTTTCGTCCACTACAGCGCGATCCAGATGGACGGCTACCGCACCCTTGAAGAAGGTCAGCGAGTTGAGTTCGAGATCTCGCAGGGCCAGAAGGGTCCGCAGGCGGACATGGTCAAGCTCGCCGTCTGATCCCGGCGCGATCGGCCAACGACGCACTCACACACGAGGGCCCGTACCCCGGCAAGGGGTACGGGCCCTCGTGCGCGTGCGGTAGGGCGTGCGGTGGCGCGGGCGTGCGCGTCCGGTGGGTCGGTGCGACGACGAGGGGCGCTTGCACTCTCGGGGGTCGAGTGCTAATCATTGGCGTTAGCACTCTGCTAGTGAGAGTGACAACTTATGGACCGGGTCAGCGAGGCCCGAGAGCCTGTGGGGCAAGGAACCGCACGGCTCTCAGGCCGTCCGTCGCGGGCGCCGACACGGTCCGGAGCAATCCACCCCATGTCCGGGAGGACCACTTCACATGGCCAAGATCATCGCGTTCGACGAGGAGGCACGGCGCGGTCTCGAGCGCGGGATGAACCAGCTCGCCGACGCCGTCAAGGTCACCCTTGGCCCCAAGGGCCGTAACGTCGTCCTCGAGAAGAAGTGGGGCGCCCCCACGATCACCAACGATGGTGTCTCCATCGCCAAGGAGATCGAGCTCGAGGACCCGTACGAGAAGATCGGCGCCGAGCTGGTCAAGGAAGTCGCCAAGAAGACGGACGACGTCGCCGGTGACGGTACGACCACCGCGACCGTCCTGGCCCAGGCCCTGGTCCGTGAGGGCCTGCGCAACGTGGCCGCCGGCGCCAACCCGATGGCCCTCAAGCGCGGTATCGAGAAGGCCATCGAGGCCGTCTCCGGTGCGCTTCTTGAGCAGGCCAAGGACGTGGAGACCAAGGAGCAGATCGCTTCGACGGCCTCCATCTCCGCCGCCGACACCCAGATCGGCGAGCTCATCGCCGAGGCGATGGACAAGGTCGGCAAGGAAGGCGTCATCACCGTCGAGGAGTCGCAGACCTTCGGGCTTGAGCTTGAGCTCACCGAGGGCATGCGCTTCGACAAGGGCTACATCTCGGCGTACTTCGCCACCGACATGGAGCGTATGGAGGCGTCGCTCGACGACCCGTACATCCTGATCGTCAACTCCAAGATCGGCAGCGTCAAGGACGTTCTGCCGCTCCTGGAGAAGGTCATCCAGTCGGGCAAGCCGCTGCTGATCATCGCCGAGGACGTCGAGGGCGAGGCGCTCTCCACCCTCGTCGTCAACAAGATCAAGGGCACCTTCAAGTCCGTCGCCGTCAAGGCCCCGGGCTTCGGTGACCGCCGCAAGGCGATGCTGAACGACATCGCCATCCTCACCGGCGGCACGGTCATCTCCGAGGAGGTCGGCCTCAAGCTGGAGAACGCCGGTCTCGACCTGCTGGGCCGCGCCCGCAAGGTCGTCATCACCAAGGACGAGACCACCATCGTCGACGGTGCCGGTGACAGCGAGCAGGTCGCCGGTCGCGTGAGCCAGATCCGCGCCGAGATCGAGAACTCGGACTCGGACTACGACCGCGAGAAGCTCCAGGAGCGCCTCGCGAAGCTGGCTGGCGGCGTGGCCGTCATCAAGGCCGGCGCCGCGACCGAGGTCGAGCTCAAGGAGCGCAAGCACCGCATCGAGGACGCGGTGCGCAACGCCAAGGCGGCCGTCGAGGAGGGCATCGTCGCCGGTGGTGGCGTGGCTCTGCTCCAGGCTTCCTCGGTGTTCGAGAAGCTGGAGCTCGAAGGCGACGAGGCGACGGGCGCCGCTGCCGTCAAGCTCGCGCTGGAGGCCCCGCTCAAGCAGATCGCGGTCAACGCCGGCCTTGAGGGTGGCGTCATCGTCGAGAAGGTCCGCAACCTCAAGATCGGTCACGGCCTGAACGCCGCGACCGGCGAGTACGTGGACATGATCGCCGAGGGCATCATCGACCCGGCGAAGGTCACGCGCTCCGCGCTCCAGAACGCGGCGTCCATCGCCGCGCTGTTCCTCACCACCGAGGCCGTCATCGCCGACAAGCCGGAGAAGGCCGCCGCGGGCGGTGCCCCGGGCGGCATGCCCGGCGGTGACATGGACTTCTGATCAACCTCCGGGTTGATCGCCAGTCCCGCACGGATTGACGTACGACGAACCGAGGGCGGTACTCCCGAGAGGGGGTGCCGCCCTCGGGGCGTTCGCGGGGCCGGACCGGCTCCGGAGCGCGGGACTTGAGCCCCGGGGGCTCTCAGGGCAGCACCGGACCGAAGACCGCGCCCACGCCCACCGCCAGGAACAGCCCCGTGAAGAGCACCATCAGGATGACGCGCGGGATCTCCAGGATCAGCGGCGTCGCCGACGCCATCCGCTTCGGGTCCGTCGGGTCGTAGGCGATCTGAAGGATGTCCGCGTGCAGGGCGCTCTCGTACCGGCGGGTGTGGCCCTGGGCGTCGGTGAAGACGTACACCGACTTCTTGCCCCGCATGCCCGTCGAGCGCCCCTCGACGGTCACGCCGCGCCGCAGCAACACCGCCTTGACGTACAGGCGTTGGAGGGTCTGATACGCGGCGAGGACGCCCAGGCCCAGCGGGAGCAGGCCGATCACCGCGCCGAAGAGCGTCGAGGGGCCGTGGGAGACGACGAGATACGCGACGTACGCGAGGTAGGCGGCGACGCCGGCCAGGAACAGGGCCAGGGAGCTGCGGCGGGTGAACAGCCGGGGTGCGGACGAGGCCTCCGTACGTACGAGGGCGCTGCCGCGCTCGTCGCGTCGCGGCGGCAGCGCGTCGCCGACGCCCGTGACGAACGTGGCGGCGGCCGTCGCGTTGTTGGCCGCGATCGTGTGCACGGCGGCGTCGGTGAGCGTGATCTCGACCGTACGGGCGTGGCCTTCGGCGGTACGTATCGTCCGGATGACCCTCAGCGGGATCGTGGTGCGTTCCTCGGCGCGTTCGATGACGACGGTGTCGCCGGTGAAGGTGGCGGTCGTGCCACGGCTGCGAAGGGTCTGCGGAGACGGCATGCAGTGATGACCACCGGTGGGGGCGGTGGGTTGTACGGTTCTACGGCATTACGGCGTCAGGGCCTTACGGCTTTACGGCCTTACGGGCGGTCGGTACGGGGCGATCGGGCGGGAGTCCGTCGACACCGCCACGTACGCCAGGCCGTCGTACTCCTTCGACAGGCGGACCGGGATGACGTTCGAGCGGTAGAACCAGCGTGTCACCAGCGCCCCGAAGGACCGTGTGTCGTGCGTGGCGTCGGCCCACTCCCGTACGGCGCGCGGCGCGTCGTCGGCGGTGGTCGGGCGCAGGTCCAGTAGATGGTCCGACGGGGTGGCGGCGGCGAGTCGGGACTCCGCCGTGGTGGTGGCGGGGGTGCCGATGGGGTTGCCCTCGGCGATACGGCCCGTCAGGCCGCCGACGCCGCTCCAGGGGCCCGGCCAGACGCGGTGGGCGCGGAAGGAGCCCTCGCCGAAGAGGAGCCCGAGGGCGTAGTACGCGTCCCCGTACCGCTCGCGCAGGTGGCCGCCGAGCGACAGGGGCGCGGAGTCGGTCGTACGGGCCTTCGCGATATGGCTGTTGTGGCCCCAGAGCACCACCTTGGCCGCCGGGTCGTCACCCAGCAGGTCCTCGACCGCCTCGGCCATGTACCGGTCGCGCGCCGCGAGGACCGTCCGTTCCGGGTCGGGGTGCTGCCCGTTCCGCGTCACCAGATCGGCGGCCCGGACCAGGATCCGGGCGTGCCGCACCGCGACGGCCCCGGCCGGGGTGTCCTCGTACCCCCGCACGTACTCCAGCAGGCTCTCCGCCTCGTGCATCAGCCTCTGCCCGGGGTCCGGACGCGACCCCGGATAGGCGGTGGCGAGCACGCCGAGCGTGGAGTGGAGCGCGGGCAGCCGCTCCGGCGCCACGCTCGTCAGGAACGCTTCGAGCACCGCCAGCGAATCCCCGGACCGCTGCGGGTCGACGCCGGCGAACCGGATCTGTTCGTCCGCCGGGCGCCCGTCGTTGTACGCGCGCATCCACTCGATCATGTCCAGGACCTCTTCGGTCCGCCAGGTCCAGAACCCCAGCCCGGTCAGCACCTGCGCGGGGTCGCCGACGCCGCCTCGTACGTAGGCGTCGACGGCCGGACCGGCGGACGCGCTCGCCTCCATGGCCAGCGTCGTGAAGCCCAGCTCCGTCACCAGATACTCCAGCAGCCGGTGCTTGAGCTGGAAGAACTCACGAGTGCCGTGCGTCGACTCGCCGAGCCCCACGATCCGTACGCCGTCGAGGACTTCCTTCAGCGGCTGGAGGTCGGCGGTGGGCGCGCCGGCGGTCAGACCGCCGTGCAGGGGTAGGGCGCTCTGCGACAACCACTCCGTGACCTCGTCGGACATGGTCTCCCGATCATTCGCTGACATGCCGCCGAGGCTACAGCCGGGCGGGAGCCGCTTCCGCACGGGGAACTCCGTGGCGGGTGCGGCGCGTTACGTGCGCATAGCGCACCGGAGTTGTCCCTGTCCCCAGGCACCCCCGAAGCCCCGGAGGCTCGACGTCATGTCTCTGACACCTTCCTCACCTTCCTTCCCGTCCCGCCGGACCGTGCTCGGCGGCGCGGTGGCCGCCGCCACGTTCGCCCTCGGCGCGGGTGCGGCCTCCTCGGCCACGGCCGCTGACCGCTCCCGCCCCACCCGCCCCTCCTGGCCCACCGATTTCCCGCTGCCCAACGGTTTCCGCCCCGAGGGCATCGCCATCGGCAGCGGTCCGTACGCGTACATGGGTTCCCTCGCGGACGGTTCGATCCGCCGCGCCGACCTGCGCACCGGCGAGGGCCGGACCGTCCTGGCGGGCGCGACCGGCGGCGCCGCGACGGGGCTGAAGCTCGACCGCGACGGGCTGCTCTACATCTCGGGCGGCGTGAGCGGCTCCATCCGGGTGCTCGACACCCGTACGAACCGGCTCACCGCCTCGTACCAACCGACCACCGCCGGCTTCGTCAACGACGTGATCCTGTACGGCGACCGGGCCTGGTTCACCAACTCGCACGCCCCCGTCCTCTACACCGTGCCGCGCGGCCGGCGCAGGGTCGGCGGCGCTCTCCGGGAAGTCCCGCTCGGCGGCGAGTGGGAGCAGGCGCCCACCGGCATCAGCGCCAACGGCATCGAGACGACACCGGACGGCCGCGCGCTGATCATCGTCAACAGCCCGATCGGCAAACTGTTCCGGGTGGACCCGAAGACCGGCCACGCCACGCTCATCACCCTCAAGGGCGCGACCGACGTCATCAACGGCGACGGCCTGCTGCGCGTGGGCGACACGCTGTACGTGGTGCAGAACCGGCTCAACCTCATCACCGTGTTCGACCTGGACCGCCGCGCCCGCACGGCGACGCTGCGCCGCTCGATCACCGACCCACGCTTCGACGTCCCGACGACGGCGGCCCGTCTGGGCAACCGCCTCTACCTGGTGAACGCCCGCTTCACGACGCCGCCGACACCGGAGACGACGTACAACGCCGTTGCTGTGCCGCTGCGTTGACGAACACCCGCGGGCAACGGCCGGAGAGCGGCGAGTAGCGCTTCCGGCCACGCCCGCGCCCGCGCTCGTGCCCGCGCCCATGCCCGTGATTGGTCTTGGTGGGCGCGGGGGTGGGTGCGGGCGCCTGGGCGTGGGGGCCTGGCCCTAGTCTGCGGTCCGCTGTCCCAGCACGCAGAATTCGTTCCCCTCGGGGTCCGCGAGTACCACCCACGACTCGTCTCCCCGCTGGCCGACGTCCGCGCGGCGGGCGCCGAGTGCCAGCAGGCGTTCGACCTCCGCGTCCCGGTCGTCGGGGCGGAAGTCCAGGTGCAGGCGGTTCTTGATGCTCTTCCCCTCGGGTACGGAGATGAAGAGCAGGCCGGGCAGTTGATCGGGCGTCGGCCTGATCTCGTACTCCTCGGCCGAGTCGTGCACCACGACCCAGCCGAGCGCCTCGCGCCACCAGCCGCCGAGGGTGGCCGGATCGGCAGCGTCGACGGCGAGTTGTTCCCATTCGAGTGCCATGGGCGGGAGGCTAGCAGGCCGGGGACTCGCTCCCCGGCTAGCGGTGACCGTCGGGTACGGCGCCGTCGTTCGTACGCAGCAGGTACACGCACGTCGCGTACAGCGCCGCCGCCGAGCCGAAGCCCGGAACGGCCGTCCACAGGGCGTCAGTTGAGGTCAGCGGGGCGAGGACCGCCGCGGTCAGGGCTGACGCGCACATCGCCGCGCCCGTCCAGTGGTACGCCCCGACCCCGAACAGACGGGCCAGCGGGAAGAAGTGGATGCCCACCACCGCCGCGACGAACGCCGGGATCGCCTCCGCGTGGTCCGTCGCGACCAGCACGCGGGCGACGGCGAAGATAGCCACCCACTCCACCACGACCACCAGGGCGAAGCCCACGCCCGCCTTCTTCTTGCGGGCCGCCGTCGGTTCGGTGTCCGTCGTCGGGGTGGCCGCCGCCCTGCGGCCCATGCGGGCGCCCAGGACGGCGAACGTGATCGAGACGGCCACACCGATCGCGAACACCGCGCGGCCCGCCGCGACCGGCATGTCCGTGACGCCGCAGGCCATCCAGCCCAGGCCGAAGAACGCCATGACCCCGGCGCCGGTCGCGCGACCGCGCAACTCGGCGCGGGATATGGGGGAGTTGGTGCCGGTGATGGTCACGTGTGCGTGGGTCCCTGTTCGTCGGAGCTGTTGGAGCTGTGGGCACCGTTCGAGCTGTTGGACGCCTGGAGCGCCGCGCGCAGATGGCCGTGCGAGTCCGCCAGCAGGTCCGCCGCCGTGGGGCCGTCCACCGAGCCGAGGATGGTGAGGATCGCGTTCTTGACCTCGCCGTCGGTCGCCGCCAGCGCCGACTCGATCTCGTCGTCCGGCGCGCCCGTCGCGAGCGCGACGATATGACGGGAGCGGGCCCGCAGCTTCTCGTTGGACGCGCGGACGTCGACCATCAGGTTTCCGTACGTCTTGCCGAGCCGGATCATCGTGATCGTCGAGATCATGTTGAGGACCAGCTTCTGCGCCGTACCGGCCTTCAACCGCGTTGATCCCGTGAGCAGTTCGGGACCCACGACGACCTCCAGGCCGTGCTCGGCGGCGGCGGCGAGCGCGCTGTCCGCGTTGCAGGACAGGCCGATGGTGAGCGCCCCCAGGGCGCGCGCGTGCTCGACGGCGCCGACGGCGTACGGGGTGCGGCCGGACGCCGAGATGCCGACGACCGTGTCGTTGACGTCGACCTTCAGCTCGTCCAGGTCCGACGCCGCCAGTTCGGCGGAGTCCTCGGCGCCCTCGACGGACTTGACCATCGCACCGGGGCCGCCCGCGATCAGGCCGACGACTTCCGACGGGTCGGTGTTGAAGGTGGGCGGGCACTCGCTGGCGTCCAGGATGCCCATGCGGCCGGCCGTGCCCGCGCCCGCGTAGATCAGCCTGCCGCCGCGCGCCATCCGCTCGGCGGTGGCGTCGATGGCGGCGGCGATACGGGGGAGCTGCGCGGCGACGGCGGCCGGGACGGTCTGGTCCTCGCCGTTCATGACGCGGGCGATGTCCTCGGTGGAACGGCGGTCGATCTCGGCGAGTTCGGGGCGGAACGCCTCGGTGGTCAGGGTCGCGAGAGTGGCGCGGAGTTCGCCGTACGGGGAGGGGGAAGTGCTGGAGGTCATGGAGAAGCGGCTCTTTCTGGCGAGCTGGCAGAAACCTGAGGAAGCCCCGTTGTCGGTGGTGCGGTGGTGCGGTGGTGCAGTGCGCTTCGGTGCCGTGGTGCGGTGCAGGGCGCGTCAGCGCGTGCGCGGCGAGTGGCGGTGTGCCAGCGCCTCGTAGGACGCGGCGAGCGCGGGTGCGGCCGTCTCGTACGTCCGCTGTGCGACGCCCACGAACAGGCAGTCCACGACGAGGAGTTGACTCGTACGGCTGGACATCGCCGCCGGCCGCAGCTCGCTCTCGCGGGCCGTGGACGTGGTGAGGACGTGGTCCGCGTACTGCGACACCGCGCCGTCCGGGCGGCCCGTGATCGCGACCGTCGTCGCCCCCCGGTCGAAGGCGACCCGCAGCGGCTCTATGACGTCCCCCGTCGAGCCGGAATGGGTGATCGCGATGGCCACGTCGCCCGGACGGAGCTGGACGGCGTTGGTGACGGCCAGATGCGGATCGCTGTGCGCGTGCGCTATCAGGCCGATCCGCAGGAGCTTCTGCGCGAGGTCCAAGCCGACGAGACCGCTCGCGCCGACTCCGTAGATGTCGATACGGCGTGAGGCTGCCGCCGCCGTGACGACGGCGCCGAGCTGGACGGTGTCGAGCCCGGCCGCCGTGTCGGCGAGGGTCTGCTGCTCGTCGTACGCCAGCTTGGCGACGACGTCGGCGATGGGGTCGTCCACCGCGATGTCGGCGGTGACCGCCGGGGCCGCGCCGGACTCCTGGTGGGCGGCGAGGCCGGCGAGGGCGAGGCGCAGATCGCGGTAGCCGGGGTAGCCGAGGAGGCGGGCGGTCCTGACGACGGTGGCCTCGCTCGTACCGGTGAGCTCGGCGAGACCGGTGACGGTGAGGGCGGCCGTGCCCGCGGGGTCGGCCGCGACGGCTTCGGCGACGCGCTGCATGGAGCGGGTCATGGAGGGTGCGAGTGTGCGCACCTTGGCCGCGAGGGCGGCGGGGGCCGGAGGGGCACCACCGCTGTAAATTTCCTTCACGTCACTGGTCACGAGTGAAAGATAATTTCAGCTGCTGGTGGCGTCAAGGGTGCCGGTGCGCTTCGGACCCGGGGGTTGGGCTCGGGGTCGGGGCGGCCGTCTCGCGGACCGTGGCCAGATACTCGGCGACCGCGTCCCTGTTGCGGATGAGGCAGTTGATGCGCTGCGTCATACGGTCGCGTTCGACTTCGAGCGTCGACAGCATCTCCGGGGTCGCGTCCTGGAAATGGATCACCCTCGGCTTGTCGAGGCACGGGAGGATCTGCTTGATGATGCGCGTCGGCAGACCGGCGTCGAGCAGCCCCCGGACCTGGATGACACGGTCGACGGTCGGCTCGTCGTAGGAGCGGTAACCGTTCGCGCAGCGCGTGGCGACGATGAGGCCCTGCTCCTCGTAGTAGCGCAGGAGGCGGCGGGAGGTACTGGTGCGGTCCGACAGCTCACCGATACGCATCGTCCCGCTCGCTCTCCCCGGTTCCGGATCCGGCTCGCACGGATCTGCCTTCACACGCGTGTGAAGCTTCGAGCGTACGACAATGGGGGCATGGAAGACATGAACCCCCTGGAACAGGCGCTGCACACCGCACGCGCCCTGGTCCTCGCCGATCTCGCGGCGGGTGACGTCGCGCGGGCCGAGGTCGTCTCACTGGTGGAGGACGCCGTGTCGCACCGGCGCTGGTGGATGGAGCAGTGGCCGGAGGGGGTCGAGTACGTCGCCGGGCTGATCGCCCAGGACGTGCAGGACGCCCTCCTGGAGACCCACGGGCGGTGGCCGCTCTGCCCCGTCTGCGGCAAGTCCCGTACGGAGCTGGCGGCGGAGGGCGGGCCGCACGCGCTGGAGGTGGAGCCGGAGTTGGGCGCCGATCCGCACTGGGTGTGCGGGAAGGCGGCGGTGGTCGTCGCTCCGGTGGGGTCGCTGGGCGCGGTTCTGGGAGCCGGGTGACATGGCCGTCTACATCGATCCGCCGACATGGCCGGGGCACGGGCGGCTCTGGTCGCACCTGGTGAGCGATGAGTCGTACGAGGAACTGCACGCGTTCGCGGCGGGGATCGGCTGCCCGGAGCGGGCGTTCGAGCGGGACCACTACGACGTACCGGCGCACCGGTACGCGGACGCGGTGCGGGCGGGGGCGGTGGAGATCGGGTCGCGGGAGCTGGTGCGGAAGCTCACGGGGGCGGGGCTGCGGCGGCGTAAGCGGTGGGACGGGGGAGCGGGAACGGGAGCGGGAGCGGGGACAGGGGTGGCTTGAGGCCGGCTCGGTTCGGCTCGGTTCGGCTTGACTCGGCTCGGCTGTGGCGCGGGGCGCCCGTGTCCCGGCAGGACACGGGCGCCCCTGGCTCTGCCGCCTCAGCTGAGACGGTCGGCCACCTGCTTGCGCAGCTCGGGGAGCGTTTCGTAGAGCTTGGCTCCCGGGCAGGCCGTCACGTTCACGTCCTTGTGGGACGAGATGACCGGCACGTCGAGCACCGTGCCCGTCGGGTGCGGGTTGGTGCCGCCCCCGCCGGCCGAGACGAGCTGCGTGGTGCCCTCGGGCGCCAGCTGGTACTGGCCGACCTTCCAGGCGAGCAGATCGGCCAGGCTCGTGGTCATGGCCTCGGTCGGCTTCGGATCGGGGCCGGTGTCCTCGCCGCCTTCGCTGTTGTTCGGCTCGAAGTTGCCGAGCATCGCGACACCGAAGGTGTTGGTGTTGAAGCCGGACGCGTGGCCGCCAAGGACGGCGGGGATCTCGGTGCCGGGCCGCATCTCGACGGAGCCCTTGCGGCCTTCCCAGATGCCGCCGAAGCGGTCGACGACGAAGTGGTAGGGGAAGTCGCCGTAACCGAGGACCGTGATGTGCTGGACGTAGATGCCGTTGATGATCTGCGGCACCTGCTCCTGGGTGTAGGAGTTGTTCCCCGTCACGGTGTGATGGACGAGGGCGGCCTTGATCGAGGGCTGGGTCTTGTACCCGGGATCGGCCAGGCTCTCGTCCGCGCCCCAGTCCTTCCGCAGCTTCACGTCCGGCTGTCCGGGCTGCGTGGAGTGCGGCCGGCGCTCCGAGGCCGAGGCCGCCGGGGTCTGGGCCGGGTCGATGAACGACAGCTTCAGGTCCTGCGGGAGGCTGCCCTCGGGGGAGGTGAGCCGCACCTCCGCCCCGTCCGCGTCGTCCGTGTAGAAGGCGGGCGCGCCGGCCCGCTTCGCCTCCTCGGCCACACCGTCGTCGAGTCCCAGGGGAACGTTCTGCCACGGTCCCCAGGCGCCGTCGCGGTGAATCCGCGTCTCGGCGGTCAGCCCGCTGTCGACGGCGGAATCCTTCTTCCAGCTGAGGCCGATCGACGAGAATTCCTCACCGGTCAACTTGCCGGTGGAGAACACCTTCTCGGACTGTTCCGACTGTGCCGTCGCCTTAGGCGCGGTCTTCGGCGCGGTCTTAGGCGCGGCGTTCGGTGCGGCCTTCACCGAAAGGGCGCCGGAGGGCTTGCCGTTGATGTCGGTGAGCGTGGCGCTTTCGACCTGAGAGGAATCCGTCGCCGTCGCTTCAATTGACGGCCCGGAGGTGCTGGTGCCGGTACCCGCGGATGCGGCGATGGGCACTGCCAGTGACACCACACCGAGAGCGATCGCGGGGATGGTCTTACGCAACTGCATGAACTTCCCTATGTCGTAACCATGTCTCAAGGCGCGCAGCACGAGGGGACGCGATCCGCCGGTGGGGTGGGGGGACGGTCCGCCGCCCCGGGATGACTCCGGGGCGGCGGACCGGCCATGGCGGAGGGACAGAGCGTCCCCGCCGAGGGGGATGGGTCAGCGGACCCAGATCTCGTAGACGGTGTTGGGCTCTCCGTCGCACCACACCTCGCTGTACCCGTTCTGCTGGGCGTACGGCAGCTCCTCGGCCTCGCACGCCTCCTTCGACGGGTACTTCCAGCCTCCGGAGATGACCCAGCCGTCACCGGGCGGCGGCTCGGCGGCGGCGGTGGAGGCGGTCAGCGGGACGGCGACCACGGCGGCGGTGACGGCGAGGCCGACACCGATACGAGAGCGCAGAGACTTCATCATTGTTCCTCCAAGTGGGGGAGAGGACTTAGGACTTCTCTCGCGCGACTCCTCTTCGGGAGCGCCGCGGCCGGCAGGCCGTCGGCTCTGCGCGTGTTCTTCATGAGGTACGACGCGTGCTTTGCGTCGGGAGTTCAATGTGTGGCGGAGATTGTTGAGATCGGTGTTCCCGGCGGTTCGAAAGAATGGGCGAATCCGAGCCGTCGATAAACCCCGACGAGTGCGTCCCAGCGGCCCGGCGCCCCGGTCGGACGGCGGGCTACACGCGCGGGGACATATCCGTGGTCGTCCGCGCCTCCATCGAACCCTTCGCGATGACCCGTGTGCGGCCGGCGCGCTGGTGGCGCATCGCCAGGGCCACCAGGCCCACCGCCACCACCGTCATCGCCGCGCCCGCCCACGCCGTCGACGCGAAGCCGAGGCCGGCGTCGATCACCGTGCCGCCCAGCCAGGGGCCTCCGGTGTTGCCCAGGTTGAACGCGGACGTCGCCGTCGCGCCCGCGAGGACCGGGGCCGCCGACGCCACGTTGAACATCCGGGCGTTCAGCGCCGGTGCCGTGAAGAACGCCGAGAAACCCAGCAGCAGGGACAGCACCACCACCGCCACCGCGCTCGACGCGAGGAGCGCCAGCGCCGACAGGAACACCGTCGACGCCACCACCCCGCTCAGCATCACGCCGAAGAGATGCGCGTCCGCGACCCGGCCGCCGATCACCGTGCCGATCAGCGCGCCGACGCCGAACAGCGCGAGCACCGTCGGGACCCAGCCCTCGTCGAGCCCGGCCACGTCCGTCAGGAGCGGGGCGAGATAGGAGAACGCGCAGAAGACCCCGCCCGCAGCCAACGCCGTGATCGCGATCGCCAGCCAGACCTGGCGGTCGCGGTAGATCAGCAACTCCCGCCGCAGCTCGGGCTTCCGCTCCGGCAGCGGGATACGCGGGATGAGCGTCGCGACCCCCACCAGCGCGATCGCGGAGGCGGCACCGACCGCCCAGAACGCGGAACGCCAGCCCAGATGCGTACCGAGGAACGCCCCCGCCGGTACACCGAGCACGTTCGCGATCGACAGGCCGCCGATCATCACGGCCATCGCGCGGGCGCGCGACGTCCGCGGCACCATCGCGATGGCGACCGCCGCGCCCACCGCCCAGAAGCCCGCGCACGCGAAGGCGCTGACGACGCGCGAGACGAACAGAACCTCGTAGGTGGGCGCGAGCGCGCCCGCGACCTGGCCGAGGCCGAAGACGGAGATCAGCGCGATGAGCGTCGTACGGCGCGGCAGGCGAAGCGTCCCCGCGGCGAGCAGCGGGGCACCGACCACCATGCCGATCGCGAACGCGGATATGAGGAGACCGGCCTGCGGGATGGTGACATCCATGTCGTCGGCGATCGGCGGCAGCAGCCCGGACAGCATGAACTCACTGGTCCCGAGAGCGAAGACGGACAGCCCCAGGATGTACACGGCGAGGGGCATACGGGCGCGGCTGGGCGCGACGGGAGCGGATTCAGGCATGACACCTACAACCACCCGGCCCGTCTCCGCCATTCCTGGCGCCCGCGGTCCGTCGGCCGTCCGTCGCTCGGTCCGCGCCGGTCGGCGCCGGGCGGCCGGGGCACCGGCGGTCAGTCGGCCAGTGTCTCCAGCTCGGCGGTGAGATTCGCGCGGGCCCGCTCCTCCCAGGCCGCCGCACCGTGCGGCGTACGGAACAGCCTTTGCAGATCCAGGAGTTGACGCAGCACGGCCGCGCGGCCCGCCCGGAACGCGTCGTCCGGGACGAAGCCGTACTCCTCCCGTACGGCAAGGGTGTACGCCCCGTACTCCTCCGGTTCGCCCGCCAGGATGGCGAGATCCGCGTCACACAGCACCTCGCCGTTCGTGTCGCCGGGTGCCGGGTCGTGGGTGACGGTGAGGCGGACGAGACGGGCGACCTCCTCCGTCACATCGGCCGGCACACCCGCCTCGGTGAGCGCGCGCACCGCGAGGACGGCGCTGCGCTCCTCGTTCTCGGAGCGCTCCGGGCGGTAGACGGCGTCGTGGAACCAGGCGGCGAGACGTACGGCCTCGGGGTCGGCCGCGTGCGGGGCGAGCGTGTCGATGTGCTCCAGGACGGCCAGCAGGTGATCGGTGGTGTGATAGCGGCGCTGGGGCTCGGCCCACCGGGTCAGCAGTTCGTCGGCGTAGGGGAGCGCGTCGGGGGTTTCCTCCGTCCGTACGGCGGCGAGGGTGCGCAGCCAGCGGCCACGCAGGGTGTCGTCTTCGGGCTCGGGCGCGTTGGGGGCTGTAGCCGGGGCTGCCATGGAGGAAGAGCCTAGACGGCTGTGCGCGGCGGCCAGCTCCGCGTTGAACTGGGCGCCCGCCACCAGCGACAGGTTCGACAGCCACAGCCAGACGAGAAAGACCACGCTGCCCGCGAGTGAGCCGTAGAGCCGGCTGTACGTCCCCGAGTGGGCCGCGTACAGCGCGAAACCCGCCGACATCAGCAGCCACAGCAGTACGGCGAGCACCCCGCCGGGCAGCGCGCGCCCCAGATGACGGGTGCCGG
This sequence comes from Streptomyces sp. NPDC006643, assembly GCF_042870175.1. Taxonomy (NCBI): domain Bacteria; kingdom Bacillati; phylum Actinomycetota; class Actinomycetes; order Kitasatosporales; family Streptomycetaceae; genus Streptomyces; species Streptomyces sp. NPDC006643. The sequence continues at coordinate 190,525 of NZ_JBIAHA010000007.1, forward strand.
GCGGGCCCGTACGGAAGACGATCAGGACCAGAACCGCCGCCAGTGCCAGCAGCAACGGCCACTTCAGCCCGGTCCACACCACGCTCGCCGTGCTCCCGACACCCAGCAGCGGGCCGATCCGATGGACCGCGTCGCCCGTCAGCACGAGCGTGAACGCGCTGGTCACGAGGAGCGCGAGCAGCGCGCACGCCGTGATCACGATGCGCGGGGCCTTGCGCCACGGGGTGTGGTGGTCGACGGCGCCGTTCATGCGGTGCAGCGCCCGGCGGAAGACGCTGAGATAGCTGGAGGACGACCAGAGCGCGCCGACCGTGCCGAAGATCGTCAGCAGCCAGGCGGCGGTGCGCTGGTGCGTCATCTGGTTCAGCGCCTGATGGATGAGCTGCCGGGACTGGGCCGGGACGAGCGCGGTGATCTCGGTCGCCAGCTCGCTGGACGCCTGGGAACCGGCGAGCCCGATGGCGGCCACGGTCACCAGGAGGGCCGGGATGATCGCCAGGACCGTGTAGTACGTGAGGGCGGCTGCCGAGTCGGTGGCGTCGTCCCGCCAGAGGGCGATCGGAGTACGGCGCAGCGCCTGGGCGTAGTGGCGGGGCCGACGCGGGGAGTGCTTGACGCGTGGTGGATGCGGGGGCCACCAGGTGTGCGCCGGGCGGGACTTGGGCACTCTGGGCTCCCCGTTGGGTGGGTGACGGTCGAACTCCGCAGCCGTCCTGTCGTGCTGCCTGCCCTTCAGGGTGCCCTGTGCCGGCCCTTCGATGCTGCTCACGGCGGCGGCGCACGTCTGGTGTCGCGCGGGTGCCAGGCGTACGCGCTCAGCTCAGCACAGCACCGCACCGCACGCGGGAGGTGCCGCGTGCGGTGCGGGAGCGGGCCGGAGCCGGCCGGCGCGGGCCGGGGTGGGCCGGGGTGGGCCGGAGCGGTGATTCAGCCGATCACTGCGCCAGCCACTTCAGACCGTTGATCACGAAGCGGTTCTGCGTCGCGCTGTCGAACGTGGACGACAGGCCGGTGTTGGTGTTGTAGTCCATGGCGTTGTGGCCGAAGTTCGCGTACAGCATCTTGTACTTGCTGTTGGTCCAGAGGATCGGGTAATCCCCGCTGTACCAGGACTGGTTGGGGTCCGTACCGAGCGGGAAGCTCGACTGGTCGACCGAGGCCAGGACCTTGATGTCGGGGTTCGACCGGAGATTGTTGGACCAGCTGTACCACTCGCTGACCGACGAGGTGAAGGTCGCCGGAATGCCCGCGAGCGCCGGGTGCGAGGTGTTCTCGGTCTTCAGCTTGGCGGTGGTCGGGCCCCAGGTGTTGGACCTGAAGTTGCCGCTGCCCAGGAACTCGTTGTGGTACCAGGGCCACTGCTGGGCGCCCGTCGTGAAGGCCGCGACATGGAAGCCCATCCAGCCGCCGCCGTTACGCATGTACTGCTCGAAGCCCGACCGCTGGGCGGCGCTCTGCGGCAGGTCGTCGAGGAACAGGACGACGTCCACGCCCTGGAGGCCGCTGCCGGTCAGCCGGTTCCAGTTGTTGGTGGACTCGAAGGTGAAGTTGTTCGCGGCGGCGGTCTGCGGGAACCACTTCCGAGCCTCCGCCACGAAGTTGATGTGCGCGGCGTCCCAGGTGCCGCTGTAGAAGCCGAGGACATGGAAGTCCGCGGCTGCCGCCTCCTTCGCCACGGGGGCGGCCGACGCCGCGCGGCCCGTGGTGGGTACGGCGGCCAGGCCGAGGAGGACGGCGAGCAGCAGGAACAGGCGGAGCGGACGTTGCGCGAAACGTGTCCTGGTGAGCACGTGGCGATCCCTTCCTGATGGGGGGTGTCATGCATATGACAGAAATGCAGGACAGAAAGGTGGATCGGGAAGCGGGCTCGTCGGGAAACGACAGAAAGCGCTTCACCTCTTTGATCTAAGAAGTGAAGCGCAACCCTGTCAAGGCTTTGGTCTGGACCAAACGCCCATTGCTCAGACGGACGCCTTGAAGCGGCGGAGCCGCAGGGAGTTGCCGACGACGAAGACGGACGAGAAGGCCATGGCGGCCCCGGCGATCATGGGATTGAGGAGCCCGGCGGCGGCGAGGGGCAGTGCGGCGACGTTGTAGCCGAAGGCCCAGAAGAGGTTGCTCTTGATGGTGTTGAGGGTGCGCCGGGAGAGGCGGATGGCGTCGGCGGCGGCGCGGAGGTCGCCGGTGACGAGGGTGAGGTCGGCGGCCTCGATGGCGGCGTCGGTGCCGGTGCCCATGGCCAGGCCGAGGTCGGCCTGGGCGAGGGCGGCGGCGTCGTTGACACCGTCGCCGACCATCGCGACGGACTTGCCCTCGGCCTGGAGACGCGTGATGACGTCGACCTTGTCCTGAGGCATGACGTCCGCGATGACATCGGTGACACCGATACCGACCTCGCGGGCGACGGCTTCGGCGACGGCCTTGTTGTCGCCCGTGAGCAGGACGGGTGTCAGTCCCAGGCTCCGCAGCCGGCTGATGGCCTCGGGGCTGGTGTCCTTGACGGCGTCGGCGATTTCGAGGATGCCGCGTGCCTGGCCGTCCCAGGCGACCGCGACGACGGTACGGCCCTGGGTCTCGGCCGCCTGCTTCCTGGCCGCCAGGTCCTCCGGGAGGTGGATCTCCCACTCGGCCAGGAGTTTGGCGCGGCCGACGAGGACGGCGTGGCCCTCGACGATTCCCTGGACTCCGAGGCCGGGGATGTTCGCGAAGTCCTCGGGGGTGGGCAGCGGGCCGGTGTGGTCGGTGGCGGCGGTGGCGACTGCGCGGGCGATGGGGTGTTCGGAGGCGTGTTCCAGGGCTCCGGCCAGGCGCAGGAGTTCGGTGTCGGTGGTGCCGGGGGCGGTGTGGAGGTCGAGGAGGGTCATTCTGCCGGTGGTGACGGTGCCGGTCTTGTCGAGGACGACGGTGTCGATGCCGCGCGTCGATTCGAGGACCTCGGGGCCCTTGATGAGGATGCCGAGCTGGGCGCCGCGGCCGGTGCCGACCATGAGGGCGGTGGGGGTGGCCAGGCCCAGGGCGCAGGGGCAGGCGATGATCAGGACGGCGACGGCGGCGGTGAAGGCGGCGGTCAGGCCGGATCCGTTGCCGAGCCAGAAGCCGAGTGTGCCGAGCGCGAGGGCGATGACGACGGGGACGAAGACGGCGGAGATCCTGTCGGCGAGGCGCTGGGCGGCGGCCTTGCCGTTCTGGGCGTCCTCGACCATACGGGCCATGCGGGCGAGCTGGGTGTCGGAGCCGATGCGGGTGGCCTCGACGACCAGCCGGCCTCCGGCGTTGAGCGTCGCGCCGGTCACGGTGTCGCCCGGTGAGACCTCCACCGGCACGGACTCGCCGGTGAGCATGGAGGCGTCGACGGCGGAGGTGCCCTCGGTGACGGTGCCGTCGGTGGCGATCTTCTCCCCGGGCCGTACGACGAACCGGTCCCCGACCGCGAGTTCCGCCGTCGGGACGGTGGTCTCCCGGCCGCCACGCAGGACGGTGACTTCCTTCGCGCCGAGTTCCATCAGGGCTTTCAGCGCGGCCCCGGCCTTGCGCTTGGAACGTGTTTCGAAGTACCGGCCCGCCAGGATGAACGCGGTGACTCCGGCCGCCGCCTCCAGATAGATGTTCCCCGCCCCGTCGCTGCGGGCGATCGTCAGCTCGAAGGGATGTGTCATACCGGGGGTGCCCGCGGTCCCGAAGAACAGCGCCCACAACGACCACAGGAACGCCGCCGAGGTGCCCACCGAGATCAGCGTGTCCATCGTCGCGGCGCCGTGCCGGGCGTTGGTCCACGCGGCACGGTGGAACGGCCACGCCGCGTACGTGACGACAGGGGCGGCGAGGGTCAGCGACAGCCACTGCCAGTACTCGATCTGGAGCGCGGGGATCATCGCCATCGCGATCACCGGCACGGACAGCACCACGGCCGTGATCAGCCGCTGCCGCAGCGGCCTCAGCTCGTCGTCCGCCGCGTCCTCGGCTTCCTGCGCCGTGCGCGGCGACACCTCCCCGCCCGCCGCGCGCGGGGGCGGTGGTTCGGCAGCCGTATACCCCGTCGCCTCGACCGTCGCGATCAGATCACCGACCGAGACGGCCTCACCCCGATAACTGACCTTCGCCTTCTCCGTCGCGTAGTTGACGGTCGCCTCGACGCCGTCCATGCGATTCAGCTTCTTCTCGATACGAGCCGCGCAAGAAGCACAGGTCATACCACCGATGGCCAGCTCGACATCGACCGTGGCGGTGGCCGGGGCGGCGGGGGCGACGGTGGGTGTGTCGGTTGCCGGTGTGGTGCTCATGACTGGCGTTCTCCTCTGTGTCCCTGTCGCGATCCGGGTCCAGTACCCCTAGGGGGTATCTGATCCCTCATCCATGTATACCCCTCGCCCCTATCCGGAGCAAGGGTAGTTCCTTGTTCCGAACTATACCCCCTGGGGGTATCCATGAATCAAGAGTGCGACCTTCGCCGTGCGAGCCCGCGGCCGGCGATGTGGTGTGCTGGAGGTTTGGTGATGCGAAGGCGCCGTGCGGCGTCGTAGGCTGGCTATTGGACTAGACCTATAGCGCCCCCCACCAGCCTCCCGAACGGAATGGGTTCCCATGAGCAAGCGTGCAGTCCTGGAGGTGATCGCCCTCAATGCCGAGGACGCCGTCGCGGCGCAGGCCGGCGGGGCGGACCGGCTTGAGCTGGTCACCGACATGGCGGCGGACGGTCTCACACCGGCGGTCGAGACCTTCGCCAAGATCCGTGCCTCCGTCGACATCTCGCTGCGCGTGATGCTGAGGCTCCAGGACGGATTCGCGGCGGGGGCGCCCGAGGAAGTGGACGCGCTGGTGGAATCCGTGGGCGCCATGCGGATCGAGGGCGCCGACGAGTTCGTGCTCGGCTTCCTCGACATCGCCGGCAACGCGGACCTCGTCACGGTCGAACGGCTCGTCGCGGAGCTGGACCCCTGCCGCTGGACCTTCCACCGGGCGATCGACCGCGCGGCCAACCGCGACGCGCTGCGCAAGCAACTCGCGGACCTGCCGGGCCTGGACACGTATCTCACGGCCGGTTCGGCGAACGGGGTCGACGACGGCATCCCGGTCCTGCTGGAAGAGGCGGCGTCGGGGGCCCGTGACGAACCGGGTTACGGCCCCGAACTCCTCGTCGGCGGCGGCCTGCGGCTCGATCACCTGCCGCGGCTGCGCGCGGGCGGCCTGAACGCGTTCCACATCGGCGGCGCGGCGCGGCCGAACGGCTGGGACGCGCCGGTGGACGAGGCGACGGTACGGCAGTGGCGCGAGGCGATCGACGCGTAGCCGGCTACGCGTAACCGAGGACGCGTCGCGGGCGACGCTCAGCCGGGCGGCTGTCGCGTAGTGGTGAGGTCGGACACGCCCTGGGGCGAGTCCGGGAGGTCCCGTCCGGCCCGTGGGCGGACGACGCTACTTTTCGGACCCGCCCCGGTCGTCGCTCTCCGCCTCGGCGGCGGGCCGGGGTGTCTGCGTGGCCTCTATGCCCTTGAACGAGAGCACCACGATCGTCACCGCTCCCGCGAAGATCCCGATGTCGGCGACGTTGCCGACGAAGAAGCCCGAGTAGTCGATGAAATCGACCACATGACCCCGCCCGAAGCCGGGCTCGCGGAGCAGCCGGTCGCCGAAGTGGGAGGTGGCGCCGCCGAGGAGCAGCCCGAGCGCGTACGACCACGGTGTGGAACGCACGCGCCACGCGTACCAGGCGATGGCCACGGCGGCGATCCCGGCGAAGACGGTGAAGATCCAGGTCACACCGGTGCCCATGGAGAAGGCGGCGCCGGGGTTGTAGACGAGCCAGAAGCGGATGAAATCGCCGATGACGGGGATCGACTCGGAGCCCGCCAGCGCCTCGACCGCCCACCACTTGGTGCCCTGGTCGACGACGAGGAGCCCGAGGGCGATACCGAGGGCGGACCAGAAGAGCCGGCGGGTGGGAGTGGGCGCGGGAGTGGGAGTGGAGGCGTTGGTCGTACCGCCCGCGCCCACCGCGTCCGGCCCGTCCGCCGTCCCCGCTCCGTCCGCCGTCCCCGCTCCGACCGGTGCCACCGCTCCGTCCGACGCCCCCGCTCCGTCCGCCGCAGCCGCCGTCTTCGCCTCGGGATCTTCTCTCTCGTTCACCCGAACAGTGTCGCCTACCCGGCCGACCCCGCCCAGGCCGAGTCCAGCTGATGCGGCAGCGCCGAGGCGTGGACCACGGTGAGGCCCGAGACGGCGCGGGTCAGGGCCACGTACAGACGGCGCAGGCCCGTGCGTTCGTCCGGTTCGCCCGACACCACCGCCGACGGCTCGTCCAGGACGACGTAGTCGTACTCAAGACCCTTCGCCAGCGACGCCGGGACCAGGGTGAGTCGGGAGGCCGCCGTGGTCTCCTCGCCCGGGGCCAGGTGCGGCAGATCCGCCGCGGACAGGGCGGCCGACAGGGCCGGGATGCGGGCGTCCGCCGCGATCAGACCGATGGAGCCCTCGTGGCGCAGCGACTCCACGCAGGCGCCGATGACCGCCGTGTCCAAACCGGCCGTGTCCAAACCGGCCGTGTCCAATCCGGCCGTCTCCACCGCCCGTACCTCCAGGGAGCCCGGCGACTCACGTACCGACGCCACCTCCGTCAGCCCGGGTGAGATCGCGGGCAGCAGGCGCGACGCGTAGGCGATCACCTCGCGCGGCACGCGGAAACCGGCCGTCAGTTCCTCGACCGCCGCGTCCGGCTTGCCCAGATGCTCCAGCGCCTCGGCCCAACTCGCCGTCGCCCAGGGCGTGGTGCCCTGCGCGAGGTCCCCGAGCACCGTCGCCGAACCGGTCGAGCAGCGCCGCCCCACCGCCCGGTACTGCATGGGGGACAGATCCTGCGCCTCGTCGAGCACGACATGGCCGAGCGAGTGCGTACGCGACACCAGGTCGTTCGCCTCGTCGATCAGCACCGCGTCCGCCGACGACCACTTCGCCGTCTTCAGACTGCGCGGCGGCTTCGTCCACAGCAGCGCCTTCTGCTCGTCCGCCGTGAGCAGCCCCGCCGCGTGCTCGGCCAGGAAGTCCGCGTCGGAGAGCAGCCGGAGCACGAGCTTCGCCGGGTCGACGGCGGGCCACACCGCCTTGACGACGGCTTTCACCGCGGGGTTACGGGCCACCGCGTCCTGTACGCGGTCGTCGGGCGCCTCGCCCGATCTCTCCATCTGTACGAGCACGGCGTGCGCGATGCGCTGCGGCAGGGCGTCGTGCGCGGCGCCGTAGCGGATGTCGCGGGCCAGCAACTCCCGTACCAGCTCTTCGAGTTCGTACGCCGGAACCCGCCAGCGCCGGGAGCCGCGCACCACCATGACCGGCTCGGTCGGCATCGTGACGTGCGAGCGGACGGCGCGGCGCAGCACCTGCGCCATACGGGCGTCGCCCTTGACGACCGCCGTGGCCGCGCTGTCCTCGCCGCGCACCCGCACCTGGCCGGGTGCCGACGCCACCAGCTCGTCGACGGTCGCCTGCTTGACCTCCAACTCGCCGAGCGCGGGCAGCACTTGCTCGATGTAGTGGAGGAAGGACGCGTTCGGTCCGATGATGAGCGTGCCGGTGCGGGCCAGCCGCTCACGGTGCGCGTACAGCAGATACGCCACCCGGTGCAGGCCGACCGCCGTCTTTCCGGTGCCGGGGCCGCCCTGTACGCAGACGGAGCCGCCGAGTCCGGACCGGACGATCTCGTCCTGCTCGGGCTGGATCGTGGCGACGATGTCACGCATGGGGCCGACGCGCGGGCGCTCGATCTCGGCCTGGAGCAGCTTGCTGGAGTGGGTCGTCTCCGTCGGGTCGGAGAGGTGTTCGTCCTCGTACGCGGTCAGCTCGCCGGCCGTGTAGCCGAAGCGGCGGCGCAGGCCGACGTCCTGCGGATTCTTCTTGGAGGCCTGGTAGAAGGCCTGCGAGACGGGCGCGCGCCAGTCGATGACCATGGGGTCGCCGTCGGCGTCGTGGACGTGCCGCCGGCCGATGTAGAAGCGCTCGCCCTCGGCGCCCTCGGCCTTGTCGGCGCCGACGACGTGCTCGTAGTCGAGGCGGCCGAAGAAGAGCGGGGTGTGGGAGAGGTCGGCGAGCGCCTTGATGCGGTCCTCGATCTGCGATTCGAGGACGGCGGCGTTGACCCAGTTCGCGGTCACGTCGCGGATGTCGAGGGCCTGGACGTCCTCGCGCATGGCGCGGAGGGCGGCGCGGGAGGCGTCGAGGTGGGCGCGTTCGCGGGCGAGGAGGGGGTCGACGCCGGCGTCTGTGTCTGCGGCGTCTGTGTCTGCGGTGGTGGCGGGGGTCGGTGCGGGGTCGTGCGCGGACACGGTGGTGCCTCCGGATGTACGCAGGCCGACGGGCCGCGACCCGGTGGTGACGGGGTGGCGGCGCGGCGTCGGCGTTGGATCACGTCAGGGCAGCCACCCGGTTTCCGACCGGGCGGCAGCGCTCCTCGGAGGGAGGCGGGAGAAGAGGGAGAGTGTAGTCAGCGGGCGGCGGGCGGGCGAACGATTATTCTCCGGCGCCCCGGCTGTTGTCCCGGCGCCCCGGCTGTTGGCCCGACCGCCCGGCCCGTTCGCGCTGTACTCCCCTGGTCATACGTCGGGGGTGGGGACGTAGTCCCCGTAGGGGATGGCATATCTCTGGAGTCGTAGGGATCGGCTTCTCCGTTTCCCTCCGCAGAGCGATGTGCTCCGGTCGCCGAAGAAGCACCATTGAAGTATGAGTACAGCGACCTTCACCCCCATCCAGTCCGGGCACGTCGGCTCCCCGCACAGCGGGGCGACGGCGCTCGGTTCCGCCCCTCACTCCGGCTCGCACGCCCCGCATCGCCTGGGCGACGCGCTGCGGGCCGTCAAGGTGTTCGTGGCCGCCGCGTTCAGCGTGGCCGTCCTCGGTGAGTACGGGGAGGAGGCGGGGATCATACGCTGAGCGTGATCGACTAGTGTCGCGGCCGTGACGTACCCGACCGTGACTGTCCGGTCACTCGTGGCAGTCGGCGCACTCGCCCTGTCGCTGACCGCACTCGCCGTATTCGCCGCGCTCTGCCCGGCGGCCCCGTTCGTCCCGCCCGGCCCGACGGTCTCGTTCACCGCATACGTCCGGTCCGCGTCCGCCGCCTCCACGCCGTTCGCCGCGATCCTGTTCGTCCCGGTCACCTGGCTGCCGGCCGCCACGCTCAAGGCCGTCGTCGTCGTGGGTAACGTGCTGCTGCTCGTCCTGCTGGTCCGGCTGTCCTGGCGTTTCGCCGGGCGCCGTCACGCGGTCACCCCCGTCCCCGCGGTCACCCCCGTCCCCGTATGCGTCCTCGTCCTGCTGTGCGTCGCCGTCGCGCTGTGGCTCGAACCTGTCCTGCGGACCGTCCTCTTCGGAGAGATCGGGCTCGCGCTGACCTGCGTCGTCCTGTGGGACCTGACCCGGCCGGACCACGCGCTCGGCAAGGGCTTCGCGCTCGGGGTCGTGGCGGGCGTCGAACTGGCCCCCGCCCTCTTCATCGCCTATCTGCTGCTCGTGGGCCGACCCGACGCCGTACGGGCCGGGCTCACCGCCCTCGCGTCGCTCGTCGGCACGATGCTGCTCGGCGCGCTCGTCCTCCCCCGGGCGAGCCTCGACTTCTGGACGCTACGGGTCTTCGAGACCGGCCGCACGGGCGAGGGGTGGACCGCCGACAACCAGTCGCTGCAAGGGCTGTTCGCCCGCGCGCTGCACACCACCGAGCCGGGCGTGGGCTGGGCGGTCGCCTGTTTCGTCATCACGTTCGCCGGTCTCTGGCTGGCGCGAAGAGCCGTCGTAAGGAGGGGACTTGAGACATGGGGTGTCCTCGTCACGGCGCTGACCGCGCTGCTCGTGTCACCGGTCAGCTGGTCCCACCACTGGGTGTGGTGCGTGCCGCTGCTGGCCGTCCTGCTCGCGGAGGGCCGTTGGCGTACGGCGGCGGCGGTCGGGCTGGTCTTCGCGGCGCGCACGTTCCGGCTCGTCCCGAACGAGGGTGGGGCGGAGCTGCGACTGCCCTGGTGGCAGCAGCCGTTGGCATCGCCGTACGCACTGCTGGCGCTCGCGCTCCTCGCGTACGTGGCGTACCGCTGCCGCCGCCGTACCTCGCGTACCCCCCGCACCTCACGCACCCGTGCTCGTACGGCCACCCGGCGGCCGACGACAGCCCCCGCCGCTCAGCTGTCGGCCAGCAGCTCGTCCGCGTCCACGATCCGGTAGGCGTAGCCCTGCTCCGCGAGGAAGCGCTGGCGGTGCGCCGCGAAGTCCTGGTCGATCGTGTCGCGGGCCACCACCGAGTAGAACCGCGCCTCATGGCCGTCCGCCTTCGGACGGAGCACCCGGCCCAGCCGCTGCGCCTCCTCCTGGCGGGAGCCGAACGTGCCCGACACCTGGATCGCGACCGTCGCCTCGGGCAGATCGATCGAGAAGTTCGCGACCTTCGACACCACCAGCACCGAGATCTCGCCCTGCCGGAACGCCTCGAACAGCTTCTCCCGCTGCGCGTTGCTCGTCTCGCCCTTGATCACCGGCGCGTCCAGATGCTCACCCAGCTCGTCGAGCTGGTCGATGTACTGGCCGATGACCAGCGTCTGTTCGCCCTTGTGCTTGCGGACCAGCGCCTCCGTGACCTTGCGCTTGGTGGCCGTCGTCGCGCAGAAGCGGTACTTCTCGTCCTGCTCGGCCGTCGCGTACGCCAGGCGCTCGCTGTCGGTCAGATTGACCCGTACCTCGACACAGTCCGCGGGCGCGATGTAGCCCTGCGCCTCGATCTCCTTCCACGGCGCGTCGAAACGCTTGGGCCCGATGAGCGAGAAGACGTCCGACTCGCGGCCGTCCTCCCGTACGAGCGTCGCCGTCAGGCCCAGCCGGCGCCGCGCCTGGAGGTCGGCGGTGAACTTGAACACGGGCGCGGGCAGCAGATGCACCTCGTCGTAGATGACCAGGCCCCAGTCCCGCGAGTCGAACAGCTCCAGATGCGGATAGACGCCCTTACGGCGGACCGTGAGCACCTGGTACGTGGCGATCGTGATCGGGCGGATCTCCTTGCGCGTGCCGCTGTACTCGCCGATCTCCTCCTCGGTCAGCGACGTGCGCCGGATCAGCTCGTGCTTCCACTGGCGGGCCGAGACGGTGTTCGTGACGAGGATCAGCGTCGTCGCCTTCGCCTGCGCCATCGCGCCCGCGCCCACCAGCGTCTTGCCCGCGCCGCACGGCAGCACGACGACCCCGGACCCGCCGTGCCAGAAGCCCTCGACGGCCTGCTTCTGGTACGGGCGCAGCGACCACTCCCGCTCGTCCAGCTCGATGGCGTGCGCCTCGCCGTCCACGTACCCGGCCAGGTCCTCGGCCGGCCAGCCCAGCTTCAGCAGCGTCTGCTTGATCTGCCCGCGCTCGGAGGGGTGCACGGCGACGGTGTCCGGGTCGATCCGCGCCCCGACCAGCGGCTGCACCTTCTTCGACCGCAGGATCTCCTCAAGCACCGGCCGGTCGGTGCTGGTCAGCACCAGCCCATGGGTGGGGTGCTTGGACAGCGTGAGCCGCCCGTACCTGGCCATGGTCTCCGCGACGTCCACCAGCAGCGCGTGCGGCACCGGGTAGCGCGAATACGCCACCAGCGCGTCGATGACCTGCTCGGCGTCGTGCCCGGCGGCGCGGGCGTTCCACAGACCGAGCGGGGTCAGCCGGTACGTATGAATGTGCTCCGGCGCCCGCTCCAGCTCGGCGAAGGGCGCGATGGCACGACGGCACGCGTCGGCCTGGTCGTGGTCCACCTCCAGCAGCAACGTCTTGTCGCTCTGGACGATGAGAGGTCCGTTCACAGCTGCGCCCTTCGTCCTTCGTACGGCCACGGCACGCGACCAAACGTCCAGTGTCGCGCATCGCGGACGTTTTCGACGCGGCTGCCGCCCGAACGGTGCCGGACGGCACTACCCGAGGTGGGGCGCTGCCCGACGCTCGGTGAAGTGCTGGAGACGTAGCCGTTGGGTGTGGTGCATGGGCAGCGAGCCGAGTTCCTTCTCCTCCACGTACCGAAGTTCCGTGCTCTCGTCGGAGATGGTCAGCTCACCGCCGACGACGCGTGCGGTGAAACAGACGTTGAACTGGCGCCGCACCTCCCCGTCGCTGTACTCGATGATGTGCCGGGGGTCGGTGTACGTACCGACGAGTCCGGTGATCTCCACATCCAGTCCGGTCTCCTCCTTGACCTCACGAACGGCCGCGCCGGGCAGCGAATCACCCAGGTCCATTCCGCCGCCGGGCAGCGCCCACAGATCGTTGTCCCGCCGCCGTTGCAGCAAGATCCGCCCCCGTTCGTCGGTGACCACCGCCGAGGCCGCCACGACCATGCTGTTGGGTGCGGGCGCGTGGGGATCGTCGTAGTACTCGGTCCGTGCCATGGCTCATCCCTCCACCGGCTGGGCTGTCTCCCATACGGCGTCGAAGCTCTCCGCGCAGGTGTCGAACATGCCACGGCTCGCCGCACCTGTCCGAGTTCGGTATGAGGGTCCACGATGGGAAAGGGGCGTGGCGCCCGCGGGCCCGGCCCCTCAGACGCCGACCCCCGCCGTCAGTTCCCGGCGGGCGCGGGCCGCCGCGCCCACCGGGACCGCGTCGGTGGTCAGGGCGGCTCTGAGCAGGTGGATCGGGTGGCCGCTGACCGGGGGGTCGGTTGAGAGGGCCGTCAGGATCAGGGGTTCCAGCACGGGCCAGGCGCGGCTGACTCCGCCGCCGATCACCACCGTGGTGATGTCCACCAGGCCCGCCGTCATCACGATCGCGCGGGCGATTCCGGCACCGGCGGCCCGGTACACCGTGAGGGCGTCCTGGTCGCCGTGGGCCGCCGCGTCGGCGATCTCGCGGGCGGTCAGGCGGCGGCCGGTGCGGTCCAGGTAGCGGGCGCCGATGGAGCGGCCGGAGGCCAGGGTCTCCAGATGGCCCCGGCCGCCGCACGAGCAGAGCAGATCGCCGAAGCCGGGGATGTGCCCGATCTCGCCGGCCGCGCCGTGCGGCCCGGCGAACAGCGCGCCGCCGGTCCACAGCGCGCCGCCGACCCCGGTGCCCAGGGTCATGCCGAGGACGTCCGACTCGCCGCGTACGGCGCCGCCGGACACTTCCCCGTACAGGAAGGCGTTGACGTCGTTGTCCAGGAACGCCGGGACGCCCAGCGTCTCCTCAAGGGCGTCGGTCACCGCGAAGCCCGCCCAGCCGGTGAAGGAGTCGCTGGCCACCAGGACGCGGCCGGTGGCGGAGTCCACCACGCCGGCCGCGCCGACCCCGCAGCCGGCGAGCCGGCCGGGGGCGCGCTTCAGCAGCGGGGCCAGCGCGCCCGTGGCCGCGTCGATCATGGCCTGGCCGCCGTCGGTCGCCGGGGTCGCCACCTCGGCGCGGTCCAGCACGGTCAAGTCCTCGGCGCAGAGCACCACTTGGGTGGTGGTGCCGCCGATGTCGACGCCGGCGAAGAGCGTACGGTCGTCGGAGCTCACGCCTGGGCCTCCGTCCGGCCGGCCGCGAGGGTGGCCAGGCGTTCGGCTCTGCGTCCGCGTTGGATCACCGGGTCGGGCACCGGCACGGCGGCCAGCAGCCGGCGGGTGTAGTCGGTCTCCGGGTGCAGCAGGGTCGCGCCGGTGGCGCCCTGTTCCTCGATCCGGCCCGCCCGCATCACCACGACGCGCTGGGCGAAGTGCTGGACGACGGCGAGGTCGTGGGAGACGAAGAGACAGGCGAAGCCCAGCTCCTCCTGGAGTTCGGAGATCACTTCGAGCACCGCCTCCTGCACGCTCACGTCGAGCGCGCTGGTGGGTTCGTCGGCGACGAGCAGCCGGGGCTCCAGGACCAGTGCGCGGGCGAGGCTGACCCGTTGGCGCTGACCGCCGGACAGCTCCCGGGGGGCGCGCCGGGCGAGATCGGGCGAGAGCCGGACCCGTTCGAGGACGGCGGCGACCTTGGCCTGGCGGTCCTTGGCGGAGAGCCCGCGGGCGTGCACCCTGAGCGGTTCGGCGACGCACTCGCCGACCGTCATACGGGCGTCGAGCGAGGCCACCGGGTCCTGGAGGACGACCCCGATACCGGCCCGCAGCGCCCGGCGGGCCCGCGCCCGGGTGCGGGCCAGGTCGGCGCCGAACAGCGAGGCGGTGCCGGAGTCCGGCTTGATCAGGCCGAGCGCGACCCGGGACGCGGTGGACTTGCCGGAGCCGGACTCGCCGACCAGGCCCAGGGTCTCCCCGGCGTGGACGGTCAGCGACACCTCGTCCAGGGCCCGTACGGCGCCCTTGCCGCGGCCGAACACCACCGAGACGTCGCGCAGTTCGACGACGGGCTCGGTGTCGGGGCGGTCGGCGGCGGCCGGTGACGGTACGGGCGGGCCCGCCTCGGCGACCGACAGCCGGGGCACCGCTGCCAGCAGCCGCCTGGTGTAGTCGTGGGAGGGGCGGAGCAGTACGTCCTCGACCGGCCCGGTCTCCACGATCTCGCCGTCGTACATCACGGCGACCCGGTCGGCGAAGTCCGCGACGACGCCCATGTTGTGGGTGACCAGCAGGACACCGGTGCCGGTCTCGACGGCGAGGCGGCGCAGCAGGTCGAGGATCTCGGCCTGCACGGTGACGTCCAGCGCGGTGGTCGGCTCGTCGGCGATCAGCAGGGTGGGGTCGTTGGCGATGGCCATGGCGATGACGACGCGCTGGCGCTGTCCGCCGGAGAGCTGGAAGGGGTAGGCACCGGCGCGTTTCTCCGGCTCGGGGATGCCGACCTTGCGCAGGAGCCCGACGGCCTCGGCGGCGGCGTCCTTGGCGGACACCTCGCGGTGGTTGCGGATCACCTCGGCGATCTGCCTGCCGATCCGGGTCAGCGGATCCAGCGCGGTGGCCGGCTCCTGGAACACCATGGCGACGGTCCGGCCGCGCAGCGCGGCCAGGTCGGCCTCCCGGGCACCGACCATCTGGTGGCCGGCGATGGTGGCGCTGCCGGTGGCGCGGGCGTTGCCGTCCAGCAGTCCCATCGCGGCCAGCGCGATGGTGGACTTGCCGGAGCCGGACTCGCCGACCAGGGCGAGCGTCTCCCCGGGGCGTACGTGCAGGGAGATGCCCCGTACGGCCGGCACGTCGCCGGTCTCGGTGGTGAACACGACCCCGAGGTCGTCGAGTTCGAGTATCGGCCCGGCCGGCGGGGCGGCGGAGCCCTGGGCGGCGGTCATCCGCGTCCCCTCACGTCGAATGCGTCGCGGAGTCCGTCCCCGATCGCGTTGAACGCCCACACCACCAGGATGATGGCGAGGCCCGGCGGCAGGATGAGCCACCAGTAGCCGGAGTACGCGGCGGTGAGACCGGCCGAGAGCATGCCGCCCCAGTCGGTGGCGGGCGGCTGGACGCCCAGGCCCAGGTAGGAGACGTACGCGACCAGCAAAATCGCGTCGGCGATCTGGAAGGTGGCCGCGACGATGATGGTCGAGACCGAGTTCGGCAGGATGTGCCGGGTGATCGCACGGGCGTGTGTGCCGCCGATGGCCCGCAGGGTCAGGACGTAGTCGCGGTTCTTCAGGGTGAGCGTCTCGGCCCTGATCAGCCGGGACGGCATCAGCCAGGAGACGACACCCAGGATGACGATCAGTCCGGTCGGGCCCGGGGTGGTGATGGCGGAGACCACCAGCAGGATGAAGAGCGCCGGGATTGCGATCCCGGCGTCCACGATCCGCATCATGACCGCGTCGATCCAGCCGCCCGCGTAGCCGGCGGCGGCGCCCCACAGGGTGCCGATCACGGTGGCCAGGATGCCCGCGGCGAGGCCGACGATCAGCGACACCTTGCCGCCGTACATCAGCCGGCCCAGCTCGTCGTGGCCGACGGCGTCGGTGCCGAGCCAGTGCGAGCCGCTGGGGGCGAGGTTGACCTGCTCCAGCATCGTGTGGGTCTGGTCGGTGGAGTACACCAGCGGACCGACGAAGCAGAACAGGAAGAAGAAGACCACGACGCCGAGCCCGACGACGGCGAGCTTGTTGCGCAGGAAGCGCCGTACGGCGAGCCGGGAGCCGGACGCCGCGGTGGGCGCGGTGGCCTTGCCGGGCAGCTGGTCCGGCTGGATGAGGGCGCTCATGCCCGGCCTGCCTTCACTCGGGGGTCGATGAGCCGCTGGACGATGTCGGCGAGCAGCGTGCCGACCACCGTGGCGATCGCGATGACCAGCACACAGCCCAGCAGCACCGGGTAGTCGGAGGACTGCGCGGCGGTCCAGAAGAGCAGGCCCATGCCGGGGTAGTTGAAGAGCTGTTCGACCACCAGGGCGCCGCCGAACAGCACCGGCACGTAGTAGCCGAGCATGGCGATCACCGGCGTCAGCGAGTTACGGAACACATGCCGCCACAGGATGGCGCGGGAGCGGGAGCCGCCGGCCCGCGCCGTCCGCACGTAGTCCTCGGACAGGTTCTCCAGGGTGGCCGCCCGCATGTAGCGGCTGAACACCGCGATCATGGAGGCGGCGCCGGCGACGACCGGCAGCACCAGCGCCTGCGGATCGGCGAACACCTGGGCGAGCGTGTCCCCCTGCGGGGCCTGCGACGGGAACCACGGCAGCACCTGGCTGAACACCAGCACCAGGATCAGCCCGAGGAAGTACACGGGCGTCGAGTACGCGATGAAGCTCAGCGTGGTGATGACGTAGTCGACCGGCCGGTTGCGCCTGACCGCCTGCCACATGCCCAGCGGGACGGCCAGCAGGAGGCCGACGAGCGCCGACAGGGCGGTGAGCACCAGGGTCTTCGGCAGCCGCTCGGTGATGAGCTGGGAGACCGGCTCGTTGAGGGTGTACGAGGTTCCGAGGTCGCCGTGCAGCAGTTGATCGAGGTAGTAGAAGTACTGCACGGGCAGCGGCTTGTCGAGACCCTGCTCGTGGTTGAAGGACGCGATCTGCTGCGCTGTGGCCTGCGGGCCGAGGATCCCGCGAGCGGGACCCCCGGGCAGGGCGTGCAGCAGACAGAAGACCACGATCGTCACGATGACGATCACCGCGACGGCCTGGAGGGCCCGTCGGAACAGGTACGTGGAAGTGGTCATGTGCTTTCCGGTCGCTTCGGCTCAGTGGTACGCGGGGTCACAGGCCGGGCTCACTCGGTCGTCCACTTCCACATGGCCGGGTGGAAGTTGGCGAGCGAGTCCTGGGCGAAGCCGCCCAGACCGTTCTTGACCACGGAGACCTGGTAGTCCGGCTCCGGCAGCCAGATGACCGGGAGGTCCTTGGCCAGGGCCGCGCTGTACTTCTGCACCGCCTCGTCGGAGGCGGACGTGGTGGTCTGGGTGATCAGCTTGTCCACCGCGGGGTTGGAGTAGTTGCCGAAGTTGGAGCCGCCGCCGGTGGCGAAGAGCGCGTCACCGCTCGGGTAGGCGGGGAAGTACCAGCTGCCGGCGGTGCCGAAGAACGACAACTGCCACTTGCAGCCCGGGTCGTTGGGCTCGCACTGGCCGGACTGCGCCAGGACCGAGTTGACCGGGGCGGTCTTGATGCTGAAGCCGATCCCGCTCTTGGCGAACGACGACTGGAGCGCGCTCATCATGTTGTCGGTCACGGTCGAGCCGGACTGCGAGAGCACCTGCATCTGGAACTTGGTGCCCTTGTCCACGCCGGCGCCGCACTGGTTGTCACCGGTGCCCGGCGTGGTGCACACCATGGTGCCGCCCTGCTCGGTCCAGCCGTGGTCGCTCAGCAGCTGCTTCGCCTTGGAGGTGGAGAACGGGTACGGGTTCTTCTTCTGCTCCGGCGAGACGAAGGACGAGCTCTGGCCCTGCGGGATCGGACCGTACGTGGGAACCGCGGTGCCGTTGAAGACGACCTTGGCGAGCGTGGCCTGGTCCACCGACATCTGGATGGCCTGGCGGGCGTAGAGCTGCTTGAAGACCGGGCCCATGGTGGGGTTGTTGAAGTTGTACGGCATGTACGTGATGGCCCAGCCGGACCACGGCTTCACCGTGTAGCCCTTGGCCGCGAAGGACGACTTCTGACTGAGGTTGGTGGCGTTGATGTAGCCGTAGTCCACCGTGCCCGCCCGCAGCGCGTTCTCCTCGGCGTCCGTGGTGGTGAACGGCAGCAGGTTCACGGTCTTGATGCTGGCCTTGCCACCGCCGTCGTACTTGGCGTTGGCGGTCAGCACGACCTTGCCCGCCGTGGAGAACGACTTGATGGTGTACGGGCCGCTGACCGTCTTCCAGAGCGGGTCGGTCGCGTAACCGGAGATCTTCTTGGCGGAGTTGTTCAGGTACGTCCAGACCTGCTTGGCGCCCGCGGGGGTGCGGTCGTGGTCCGCCACGGCGCCCGAGTCGCTGGTCTTGTCCCAGACGTGCTGAGGCATCACGCGGATCATGCTGAGCTGGTTGGCGAGCATCCACTGCTGGTTGTACGCCTGGTCGAACGTGAGGGTGAAGTGCGTGGGGTCGACGACCTTCAGCGAGGTCCAGTTGTCCGGTGCCTTGCCGGGACTGTAACTGGCCCATTCGGCCTTGTTGGCCTTGACGAGGTTGAACCAGAACTCCATGTCCCGGGAGGTGATCTGCTTGCCGTCGCTCCAGTGCCGGTCGCCGAGCGTGATGGTGACGCTCTTGCTGTCCTCGGCGAATTCGGCGGCGGTGGCCAGTGAGTTCTTCTTGTTCCAACCGACCGTGCCGGTGGAGCCGTCATAGGCGATCAGCGGCTCCCAAAGGGACTGGGATATCGAGGAGTTGTTGGTGTTGAGGTGCGCGGCGGTGCCGACCGGCAGTATCCAGTTCGGCGTGAAGTTCGCCGGCAGCGCGTAGTTGATGGTGTCCGACGAGCCGGAGCCGGACGACGACGTACCGCCGCCGGAGCAGCCCGCCAGCAGAGCGCCCGCGGTTGCAGCGGCGCCCGCGACGAGGGCCCAGCGGCGGCTGTTCGCCGTGTGACCAGGGAACATGATTCTCCTCAGAGTGAAAGGGCCCGCATGCGTCCCAGAGACCGGGGCGGGTGCCGCAGGACCGGCACTGCGTTCACGACAGCTAACGCCCGACACACCTGAGAAACAAAGCAAGAATTAGTAACAAGTAAGTTACTGCGAATTCGAAGAAAGTCTCCGGGCCTTGATCTCCCCGCTTTCGTGGGGGTATTTGGATTGATTTGAGGGACTTCCGGGACGGCTCACTTTCTTCGCCGGACTCTTCCCTTGTGCGAAAGGCGGGCATACTGTCGTCGCCACACACCCCGTTGCGGAAGTTAGTTCTTACATGACTGGAATAAGTGCTTGGGACGGCAAAGCCGCCAAAGGCACCTCAGCCCTTGCCGCGCGGGTCCTGGAACTCGTCGCCTCGGGCCAGGCCTCGTCGCGCGCCGAACTCGCCGGACTGCTCGGCGTCTCCGCCTCCACCATCTCGCTCAGCGTGGCCCAGCTCGTGGAGCGCGGGCTCATCGCCGAGGAGGGCACCCAGTCCTCCACCGGCGGGCGCCCCCGTAAAGCGCTGAGACTGGGCAGCAACGACGAGTTCGCCGTCGCCGCCGACCTCGGCGGCCGGCACGCCCGGATCGGTGTCGTGCTGCCCGGCGGCCGGCTGACCGAGGTCTCGACCGTCCCCTTCCTGATCGCGGACGGCCCCGAGGCGGCCCTGTCGCGGCTCGCCGAGACCCTGGAGGCGCTGGCCGAGCAGCGCGGCCGGGACCAACTGCGGGGCGTCGGGCTCTCGCTGCCCGGACCGGTGGACATCGTGTCGGGCTCGGCCGTCATGCCGTCCCGGATGCCGGGCTGGAACCGGTTCCCCGTCACCGCCTGGCTGGAGGAACGCTTCGGCGTCCCGGCCGCCGTGGACAACGACGCCAACTGCATGGCGGTCGGCGAGCACACCGTACGGCCCGCCGAGTACCGGAAGACGATCATGGTGAAGATCGGCTCCGCGATCGGCGCCGGCGTCATGGTCGACGGACATCTCTACCGGGGCGCCACCGGCGTGGCCGGCGACATCACCCATATCCGGATCGGCGGGGGCGGCGACATCCCCTGCTCCTGCGGCAACACCGGCTGCCTGGAGACCGTGGCGTCCGGCGCCGCCCTGGTCCGCATCCTGCGCGAACGCGGCCTCGACGTCGGCCGCCCGGAGGACGTGGTGCGACTGGCCGCCGACGCCGACCCGGAGGCCACCCGCGCGGTCCGCAGGGCCGGCGACTACCTCGGCCAGGTGCTCGCCGCCAACGTCAATTTCTTCAACCCGGACGCCGTCTACCTCGGCGGCATCCTCTCCACCCTGGAACCGTTCGTCGCCGCCGTACGCAGCCAGCTCTACGAGAGCTGCCACCCGCTGGTCACCGAACACCTCACCATCGAGCGGGCCAGCCTGGGCGCCGACGCCGGACTGGTCGGCGCCGGACAGTTCGCCCTGCAACGCGCCCTGGCGCACGCCCTGCGCGGGGTCGGCGGCACCGAACCGGCCACCGACCGGTTCCGGACCCCCGCGCCCCGCCACGCCTGACGCCCCACCCGCCACGAGTACGAGCCACGAGGAGCCATGCCGAAATCCCGCACCGCCGCAGCCCGCCCGGTCATCGCCATCGCCGGACTCGGCATCGAGTCGTCCACCTTCTCCCCCGCTCGCACCGGGGCCCCCGCGTTCCACCCCTCGCGCGGCGCCGGCGTACTGGACCGCTACCCCTTCCTGGCCCCCGGCGAGGAACTGCGCGAGGCGGCCGAATGGCACGGCGCCCTGGTCGGCAAGTCACTGCCGGGCGGCACCGTCACCGCCGCCGCCTGGACCGAGCTGACCGACGAACTGATCGAGCGCCTCGCCGCGCTGCCCAGGCCGGACGGCCTCTGGTACGACATCCACGGCGCCATGACCGTGGAGGGCGTCGACGATGCCGAGGCGGTGCTGCTGGACCGTATCCGCGCCACCGTCGGCCCCGACGTGATCGTCTCCACCTCGATGGACCTGCACGGCAACGTCTCCCGCGAACTCGTCCACGGCAGCGACCTGATCACCTGCTACCGGATGGCCCCGCACGAGGACCACATGGAGACCAAGGAGCGGGCCGTCCGCAACCTGGTGGACCTGCTGGTCACCGGCGCGCCCCGCCCCGTCAAGGCCTGGGTGCCGGTGCCGGTGCTGCTGGCCGGCGAGCAGACCTCCACCCGCATCGAGCCGGCCAGGAGCGTGTACGCGGCCGTGGCCGAGACCGAGGCCGTGGACGGCGTGACCGACGCCGCGATATGGGTCGGCTACGCCTGGGCCGACGAACCTCGCAACCGCGCCGCGGTCGTGGTCACCGGCCCCGACCGGGCCGCCGTGTCGGCCGGTGCCGAGCGCCTGGCCGAGGGCTTCTGGAAGGCCCGCGACGACTTCGACTTCGTCGCCCCCACCGGCACCTTCGACGCCATCCTGGACGAGGCCCTGGCCGGTGACCTGCGCCCGTACTTCGTCAGCGACACCGGCGACAACCCGACCGCCGGCGGCGCCGGTGACGTGACCTGGGGCCTGACCCGGCTGCTGGCCCGCCCGGAGTTCCGGAAGGACGACGGCCCGACCGTCATCTACGCCTCGGTGCCCGGACCGGCCGCCGTCGAGACCGCCGTCGCCGCGGGCGTCGGCGCCACCGTCACGGTCACCGCCGGTGCCGAGGTGGACGACCGGCACGCGGGCCCGGTCACCCTGACCGGTGTGGTGCACGCCGTCCGGCACGGCGACCGGGACGCCGAGACCGAGGTCGTCGTCCGCGTCGGCAGCGTGTACGCGATCCTCACCAAGCTCCGTAAGCCGTACCACCACGAGCACGACTTCACCGACCTGAATCTCGACCCGCGCGGCGCCGACATCGTGATCGTGAAGATCGGCTATCTGGAGCCCGAACTCTTCGACATGTCGGTCGGCTGGAAGATGGCGCTCACCCCCGGCGGCGTCGATCAGGACCTGGTACGCCTGGGCCACCACCGCATCCGCCGCCCGATGTTCCCCTTCGACCGCGAGATGCCCGGCCCGGACCTGTCGGCGCGCCTCATCCCCGCCTCCGACGAGCCGCTGACCGGGGACGACGAATGACCGCGCGGCCCGCCCTGGAGATCGCCGTCACCTCGCCGGCCGGCGCCCGCGCCGCCCGGGAGAACGGCGCCGACCGGGTCGAGCTGTGCGCCGCCCTGGAGTTGGGCGGCCTCACCCCGTCGGCAGCCCTGGTGGAAGCGGTCGCCCGGGAGGGGCTGCCCGTACAGGTACTGGTCAGATGCCGGCCCGGCGACTTCGTCTACGACGCGCAGGAGATCGCGCTGATGGCCGCCGAGGTGCGGTCCGTCATCGCCTCCGGCGCCGCCGGCGTGGTCATCGGCGCACTGACCGCCGACGGCGCCCTGGACACCGCGGCGGTCGCCCGGCTCGCCGACGCGGCCCGCGCCTCGGCCCCCGCCCCGGGCGGCCCGGTGGACATCACCCTGCACCGCGCCGTCGACCAGTCCGCCGACCCGGTGGCCACCGCCGCACTGCTGCCCTCGCTCGGCCTCACCCGGGTCCTCACCTCGGGCGGCGCCCCGACCGCGGCCGGGGGGCTGGCGGTGATCGCCCAAATGGCCGCCGCCGCGGCCGGGTTGGAGGTGATGGCCGGCGGCGGGATGCGCCCCGCCGACATCCCGGCCCTGGTCTCCGCCGGGGCCCGCGCCGTCCATCTCTCCGCCAAGGCCAGGGCGCGGCCCCGGCAGGGAGGCCGCTGGGTACCGCTCGGCGCCGGAGGCGCGTCGGCCGAGCAGGACACCCACTTCGTCACCGATCCCCAAGTGGTGGCCGAGGCACGGGATGCGGTGCTGCGCCTCCGGGAAACGGGCCGGCGCGGTTCGGGGGCGTAGGCGGGCCGGGCGGGGGCAAGTGGGCCGTATGGCCGCTGAAACGGAACGAACGGGTGGGCGCACGGGCGCCCGCGTGGTGGATGGCTCGACACCTGTGCACTCGACATGGAGTACGTCGTGGGGCGGAGCCGTGCTACGGGTGGTCATCCTCGTCGTGGCGCTGCTGCTGCTCGTCGCGTTCGCCGCCGTACTCGCGGAGTTGACGCTCACCCCGTCGCCCGCCTCCTCGGAGATCGCCGGGGCCAATCTCCAGCCGGGGCATTCGCTGCGGCAGTACGCCGAGGACTACACCTTCCTCGCGGCGTGCAAGCAGGTCGGCGGCAATGTGCTGATGGGCGCGCCGTTCGGGCTGCTGCTGCCGGTGCTGGTGCCGCGCCGGTTCCGGATGGTCAGGGTGGTGGCGCTGACCGCGATCACGATGACCGTGGTGGAACTGGCGCAGGGCGCGATCGTCGAGGGCCGGGCCTTCGACGTGGACGACGTGATCATGAACACGAGCGGTGCGTTCCTGGCGTATCTGCTGGTGGGTCGCCGGTTCAGCCACCGCTTCCACACACTGGGGTTCCGTTCGCTGGAGGGGCGGGCCCGGCAGGAGGAGGAGCGGGAGCTGGAGCGGAAGCGGGAGCGCGCGGCCCGCAGGAAGGCCCGGCGCGAGGGCACGGTCGTGGAGCCGGCCGGGCGCGCTCCGTGGAGTCAGCGGATGCGCGGCGCGATGAAGCGCGGGCCGGTGGCGGAGAAGCACGACATGTCGAAGAAGCCGGTCGCCAAGAAGGCCGCCGCGACCGGGAAGCCTGCCGTCGGGAAGCCCGCGATGGGCAAGACCGCCGGCGGGACGACCGGCAAGAAGCCGGCCGCGCCTCGTCGGCGGCCCCGCGGCTAGCCGCTACGCCGGGTCGTCCGCCAGTTCCGAGACGCCCGTGATGCGGTGCAGCGGATAGGTGCGGACCTCGTCCGCCGTGTGGTCGTACGCCGTCACGAAACCGCCCTCGACCCGTACCGGCGCGATCACGCGCTGGCTCGCCGCGCCCTCCGCGTTGACATAGCCGATCCAGAGCGCCGACCCCGTCAGCGCGGCGGCCTGGACCGTCGCCAGTGTCTCGGCCGACGTGGTGCGGGGCAGGTCGCCGCTCGGCGCAGCCGACGCCGGTTCGGGGAGCGTCTTGCGTACGACGGTCGCCGCCTGGTCCCCGGCCCGGATCGCCCGTACGGCCGCGCCGAGCAAGGTCGGCGCGGGCACCGGCGGTCCGTCGGGCACGGGCGCCGGCGGTGTACGGGGCGGGGTGCGGTGCGCGTGGGCGCGGGTGACCAGGACGTCGCCCTCGGCGGACTCGGCGGCCGGCGCGAGCCCCATCGAGCGCAGCCCGTCCAGCAGTGTCGTGGGGTCGGCCTGGGCGGCCAGGACGGTGGGCGCGAGGCGGCGCAGCCGCAGGGCGTGGGAGCGCCGGTCGGCCAGGATCTCGTCCAGGACGGCCTCGTCGTCGCAGCGTACGTACGCCGAAGCGGAACCGATCCGCAGATGCCCGTGCCGCCGCGCCATGTCGTCGATCAGATAGCTGAGCGGCTGGGGCACCGGCGTACGGCTGTGCGCCGCGAGGAACGCGTGCAGGTCGGACGCCGACATCCCGGCGTCGAGCGCGCGGCGTACGGACGCGGGAGTGAAGCGGTAGACGGTCGCGCCGCCGCGCGACTCGATGTCCGCGATCACGGAGAGCGTCTCGGCGAGCGGTCGCAGCAGCGGCCCCGGGGCGACGGCCGTGAGGTCCGCCTGGAGCAGGACATGGTCGAGCGGGTCGGGGAGGTGCGGCGCCAGCGCGCGGGCGGCGCGCAGGCCGATGACCGACGACTCCCCGGGGCTGGCGGCGGTCGTACGGGAAGCGGGCTTCGGGAACGACTCCATCGCCGCGCCCTGCGACCCCGTCACCCCGCCGTGCGATCCCGCCGCCGCGCCGTCCGCCGAATCCGGCGCGATCAGCGCACGTCCGTGCGAGGACAGCGCGCCGCGCCCGGTCACGCCCAGCATCTCCGCCTCGTTCAGCGTCCACGCGGCGATACGGGCCCGCAGGTCCTCCGGCCGGCTCGCCGCCGCGCCGCGCAGCGGGCGCTCCCAGCGCAGCCGGGCGAGCACGCTCTCCGGGTCGGGGGCGGTGCCCTCGGGAAGACTCGCGAGCAGGCCGAGCACATGGCGCCGTACCTCCGGCGCGCTGCCCCGGTCCAGGTCAGGGCCGAGCGCGGCGAGCGTACGGCCCTTGCTGTCCTGGCTGCCGACGAGGCCCGAGGTGCGGGTGGCGCCCAGCCACGCCGTGGCCAGCCGGCCCCAGCGCTCGGCCGGGGGAAGGTCGGGCCACTGGTCGTAGGCGGGGGTCGGCGCGTAGCGCTCGTCCGCCTCGCCGTCCGCCGCCAACAGCCCTGCCGCGTAGGCGAGTTCGACCCAGAAGGCGGCGATCGGCTCGGTGGTGTCCAGTGCGGTGGCGGTGCGTTTGAGGTCGCGTACGGAGAGGCCGCCGGCGCGCAGGACGTTCGGGCCGCCCTCGTTCCACTCCTTGGCCAGCTCCTCGACCGTCTCCAGCGCGGTGTACGCCTGGGCCGCCGCCGCGCTGTCCACAACCTGTGGACGGCTCGTGGACGTCAACGACGTGGAGGGGTGCGGCAGGATCTCCGGCGGCTCCGGCTCGGTGTGCCGGTGCGCGCGCCCGCCGCGCAGATGGAGCGCGGCCTCGCGCGGCAGTACGACGGTGCGCGTGGAGGTCGGCAGCAGCAGCCCCCGGTCGCGCAGCCACTGCACGGGAGGTGCGGGCTTGGAGGTGATCTCGCCGTACGGCGGCCCCCAGACCAGCCGGTCGAGCACGGCAAGCGCGTCGGGCGGGGCGGTGTCGAGGAGCGCCGCCATGCGCGTGCGGTCGGTGAAAAGCGCGGCCAGCGCGGTGACCGCCGAGACCGGGTCGTGCGTGGACGGCAGCCCGGCGGTGGTGATGATCTCCTGGACCCGCCCCGGCGACATGCCCGCCGTGGCCTCGGCGACGGTCGGGCCGAGGCCGGTCGGGGAGGGGTGGTTGGGGGACGGGGCGAGGATCTCGCGGGCCGTACGGACCAGCCGCAGCCGGTCGTCGGCGCCCCAGATCAGCGCCTGCTCGCGCAGCGCGGCGACGGCGCGCGGCAGGGCGGCCTCGACGCGCGGATCGCCCTCGTCGCCGGTCATCAGCGCGCGGACGGCCTCGTACGGCGCGGGGTCGGTCGAGGCGGCCAGCGCCTCGGCGGTCTGGAGCGTGAAGCGGTCGAGCCGTTCCAGCGCCCGCATGACGGAGGCGCGGGTGCCGGCGCGGGTGGCGAGCTGGCCGAGATCGTTCGGTACGGGGCTCAGCAGGTCGGGACGCGCGCGCAGGAGGGCGCCGAGCGCGTCGTCGTCGCGGGTGCGCAGGGCCTCCGCGAGCGTACGCGGGGGCGTTCCGCCGGATCGTTCGGACACGTGCGCCTCCAGGGGCGGGCTAGCTGGTTCCCATCCGCCCCACGTTAGCCCCTGTGGGACGGATGACCGGGGTGCCGGCCGTCGGGGGGCCGTGCGGCGTCCCGGACGGTGCCCGGGTTCGCCGCCGGGGGTCGGTGTCCGGGTTCTGTTGACAGGTGCCGGGCGGCTGCGTGTAATGGGCGTGGTGCCGCGTGGCGCCGGCCGAAGAGCAGTGGGCGGGCCGGTGGACCGGGCGAGCACCCTTCACACAGGGGATCCGCCATGAGTACGTACTCCGCGACCCGTACGTGACATAGCGAGCGCGCTCGGCGCGCCACCGCACGTCGCACTTCACCCGCACACCCTTCTCTTCACACCCCGCTCCTCACATCCCGCTCTTCACACCCTTCTCTTCGCAGCCGGGCCGGCTTTGCCGTGTCCGAGGGCTGCCCTCATCTTCCGGAGAATCAGGCACATATGCCCACAAAGCCCACAGAGCCCACCACCGCACCGGCGAACACCCTTCTGCTGACCACCACCGACGCGGAATCGGGGACCGCCAGGACCACGACCCTCGGATACGTCCACCGCGGCGGCTCGCTGCTCGTCGACAGGGCGGACACCCCTGACTGGTACCGCGATCTGCTCGCCCACCCCGTGGTGGGCGTCGAGATCGGCAGCCGCACCTTCCAGGCCCTCGCTGTCCCGGCCGAAGGGGAGGTCGTGGTGCTGGAGCCGGCCGTGCCCGACGACGGTGGGAGCCCGCGCGAGGTGCGGACCCTCGCCGACAAGATCCTGGAGGTGCACGACCAACTGCGCGCCCAGCTCAGGCTGGTGACGGCTGACGTCGACGCGCACTTCGCGGGCCCGGCGGACACCGGCGAACGGTCGGCGCCGGCCCTCGGGTTCCAGATCCGGCAGCGCTGCCTGGCGTTCTGCCAGGCCCTGGACTTCCACCACACCAGCGAGGACGGGCATCTGTTCCCCGGGATCGCCCAGTACCACCCCCACCTGACGGACGTCTTCGACCGGCTCCGCGCCGAACACCGCACCGTCGCACGGATCCAGGACGGGCTGGTGGCGCTGCTCGCCGACATCGGCGTGGCCGAACCGCCGCGCTTCCGCGCGGAGTTGGCGGAGATGACGACGGAGCTGACCGCGCACCTCGACTACGAGGAGGAGGTGATCCTGCCGCTGGTGGCGGAGGTGCCGTGGCCTCCGGGCAGGTAGGACCCCGCCGTAACCGTTCGACCCTGTCGTACTGGACGTACGAGTACGGGCGCGACACCATCGGCCGGAGGTACGGCGCGCGTGTGCGGAGGGCAGTGTGGGGATCGAGAGCGACCAGCTCGTCTACGACTAT
This sequence comes from Streptomyces sp. NPDC006643, assembly GCF_042870175.1. Taxonomy (NCBI): domain Bacteria; kingdom Bacillati; phylum Actinomycetota; class Actinomycetes; order Kitasatosporales; family Streptomycetaceae; genus Streptomyces; species Streptomyces sp. NPDC006643. Next base: position 218,113 of record NZ_JBIAHA010000007.1, read on the forward strand.
CTGAGCCGGGTCGGAGATGTGGCCCAGCAACGGCAGTTGTCCTCCGGTGAACGGATGAGACTCGTCTCCGGTCTGCGGGGCGAGATCGACAAGCAGCGCGGCAAGTTCGGCGGCGACAGCCCCGCCGCCGTCCGCCGCATCCTGGGACGGCTCGGTACGCCGGACCAGGTGGTGGACGCGGCGGCGGCGGGCGGCAACGCGTTCGCCGAGGAACCGGTGGCCGAGCCGCCGTCCGAACCCGCCAACTTGCCGAAGCAGCGCGGCAAGCGCGGGCGCGGGCTGCTCGGTGGCCTCCGGCCCGCCGTACCGAAGCAGACGCGCAGGTCCGTATCCGACGACACGTCCGACGCGCGCCACACACCCGCCGTGCCCTACCCACCCGCCGAACCCACCGGGTCCCCGCACCGGCCGGCCGGAGCGTATGAATTCGGCCCGGCCGGCGGCGAACCGGACTGGTGGCGCGTGGAACCCGGCCCCACGGGGACGGCGACCGGAGTCTCCGGGTTCGTCGGCGGTGTCGAGATCCCCGAGATACTCAAGCCGCCGCCGACACCCGAAGAACTCGCAGAGAAGGAGGAGGAGTCGGCCGACGACGACGCGGTGGACGAGGAGGAGGCGCCCCAACGGCGCGGCCTGCTCCCACGACTGCGCCGCCGCGCCGGCAAGGCCGCCCCGGTCGAAGCCCGGCCCGGACTCCAACTCACCAACCCCTACCTGCTGTTGGCCGCCGCCCTCCTGGTCGTCGGCGCGGTGGCCGGCTCCTGGCTGGCGCTGGCGGGAGGCTGGGTCCTCGCGTACGCCTCACGCCGGATGTCGCGCTTCGAGGCGAAGCTGGCGGTGTTCGGGCTGCCGATCGTGGCCGTCGTCGGGGGCGGGGTCTGGCTCTGGGGCCGTACGACGGAACGCTGGGGCGAGGTCATCGCCGACGACGCGATGGGCGAGGCGATCTCGGAGACCTGGCCGGTGGTGGTCCGGGTGGCGGCGGTCAGTTCGGCGCTGTTCCTGGTGTGGCGCTCACGGCGCGGCTGAACCGGCGTCCCCGGCAAGCGGCGGCCCCGCCCACCCCGTGAGGGGCGAACGGGGCCGCGTGGCCGGCACCGGGACCGCCGGGACCGTACGCAAGTCTCAGAGGCGCGTGCGTGCGCGGGCCTTCAGTGTCGACAGACGGGCGCGTAGCGCCACGGCGAACAGCACGGCGCCGACCGCGCAGAAGACCCACGCGTTCTCCGTGCCCCGTGCGATACCGACCGCGCTCGCCAGCACCCACACGCCCAGCACGATGACGAGCGCCGTCCAGGCGATGTCCGCGACCCGGGCGGGGAGTTGGGCCCGCTGGACCGTGCCGTGCGCGAGATCGGGCAGCGGCTCCGGCTCGTGGGCCGTCCCGCCTCCCGGGCCGTCGTGCGCCGCGCGTTCCCGGCCGTCGCCGCGTTCCCGGTTCCGCTCCTCCGTCGCCATGTCCGTCATCTCCCGTCGCCGGTCGACGCGTTCGTCCCGCGTCGGCTCCCTCTCCGGCTGCCCCCGCTGACCGCGTCTACGCGAAGGGGCCACGGGAACGTCTACGCCGGGCCCGTCTCCCGCTCCGGCCAGTACGGCGCCCCCGGCACCACCAGCGGCGACCCGGTCACCGGGTCCGGCACCACCACCGATTCGAGGCCGAACACCTCCCGTACCAGCTCCGCCGTCACGATCTCGTCCGGACGGCCCTCCGCGACGATCCGGCCCGTCTTCATGGCCACCAGGTGATCGGCGTACCGCGCCGCCTGGTTGAGGTCGTGCAGCACGATCACGACCGTGCGTCCCTGGTCGTGGTTGAGGCGGCGCACCAGGTCCAGGACCTCCACCTGGTGCGCGATGTCCAGGAACGTCGTCGGCTCGTCGAGCAGCAGCAGATCCGTCTCCTGCGCCAGCGCCATCGCGATCCACACGCGCTGCCGCTGCCCGCCCGACAGCTCGTCGACCGACCGCTCGGCCAGGTCGGTCACATCCGTACGCGCCATGGCCTCCGTGACGGCCCGCTCGTCCTCCTCCGACCACTGCTGCCACCAGTGCTGGTGCGGCTGGCGGCCCCGCGAGACGAGGTCGGCGACGGTGATCGCCTCCGGCGCGGAGGGCGACTGCGGCAGCAGACCAATCGACTGCGCGATCTTCCGCGTCGGGATCCTCGCCAACTCCTCGCCGTCCAGCAGCACCGAACCGCTCTTCGGCTTCAGCAGCCGGCCGAGCGCGCGCAGCGTGGTCGACTTGCCGCAGGCGTTCGGGCCGACGATCACGGTCACCCGGCCGTCGGGGACGGCGAGTTCGAGGTCGTGGACGACCGTGCGGTCGTCGTACGCGAGGGTCAGCTCCCGCGCCCTGAGCCTGCTCACGCCGGTGCCCGCGCCCGCGCCTGTGCTCACGCCGGTGCCCGTGCCCGTGCCCGTGCTCGCGCCGCTGCCCATGTCCATGCCCGTGCTCATTTCCCAGCTCCTGCGGTACGGCTGCGAATGATCAGCCAGATCAGATACGGCGCCCCGATCGCGGCCGTGAGCACCCCCACGGGCAGTTCGGTGGGCGCGAACAGCTTGCGCGCGAACAGGTCGGCCAGCACCACGATCACCGCGCCGAGCAGGGCGGAGCACAGCAGCGGAATCTGTGCCGTACGTGTCATCCGCCGCGCGATCTGCGGTGCGAGCAGCGCCACGAAGTCCACCGGACCGGCCGTGCCGGTCGCCACGGACGCGAGTACGACGCCGAGCAGGACGAGCCCGAGCCGTACATGCCCCAGGCGTACGCCGAGCGCGGTGGCGGTCCCGTCGTCCAGCGACACCGTGCGCTGGGCGTACGCCGCCCACGCCACCGCAGGCAGCAGGATCAGCAGCACCCAGCCGAGCGGCGCGGCCTCGTCCCAGCCGCGGCCGTTGAGCGACCCCGTCATCCACACCTGCGCCTGCTGGGCGACGAGATAGTCGCCCTTCGTCATGAAGAGCGTGGTCAGCGAGCGCAGCGCGATGGCGAAGCCGATGCCGATGAGGACGAAGCGGGTGGCGTGCAGCCCGCCGCGCCAGGCGAAGACGTACACGAGGACGGCCGCCAGCATGCCGCCCGCGACGGAGAGATACGGCAGGACGGCGAACGACGTGACGCCGTACGTCATCGCGAAGACCGTCAGCGCGCTCGCGCCCTGTGTGACACCGATGATGTCCGGGCTGGCCAGCGGATTACGGGCGACGGTCTGGATCAGGGCGCCCGAGACACCGAAGGCGGCGCCGACGAGCAGACCGACCACCATGCGCGGCAGCCGGAGCGTACCGACGACCAACTCGTCCGACGACGGCTGCCCGAGGATCACCTTCACCACCTCGGCGGGGGCGACGAAGCTCTCGCCGACGCTCAGGTACGCGACGCACGTCAGAGCGAGGAGTACCACGAGGGCGCCCGCGACGGCCGCCGCGCGCCGGTGCACGAGGAACGACACGCGCCGAGCGCCGAACCGGGTGCGTACGAGGGAGTATCCGGCCGGCCGCACCCCGGCGTGCGGTGCGCCGGCCTTCCGGCCGAGAGCCGTCGTGCCCGTGCCCGTGCCCGTGCCCGTGTCCGTACCCGTGCCTGTGCCCGTACTCACGCCGGTACCGCCTTCCTGCGTACGAGAGCGACCAGGAACGGCACACCCAGCAGCGCCGTCATCACACCCGCCGGCACCTCGCCCGGCGGGAACAGCACCCGCCCGAGCACATCGGCCGTCAGCAGCATCACCGGCCCGATCAGCGCGGCCATCGGCATCAGCCAGCGGTGGTCGTTGCCGACGATCGCCCGCGCGATGTGCGGGACGGCGAGGCCGACGAACGCGATCGGGCCCGCCGCCGCGACACCCACACCGACGAGTACGGTCGCGCCGACACCGCCCACGACGCGTACGGCTCCGACGTTCTGGCCGAGCCCCTTCGCGACGTCCTCGCCGAGCGCGAGCGCGTCGAGCCCGCGCGCCACGCTCACCACCAGCACCGTGCCGACGACGAGGAACGGCCAGACCTGGCCGACGAGTTCGCCGTCCCGGCCCGCGACCGACCCCACCTGCCAGAAGCGGAACTCGTCGAGCGCGGCGGCCCGCGTCGTCAGGATGCCCATCGTCACCGACACCAGGAGCGCGTTGATCGCGGCGCCGCCGAGGGCGAGTTTGACCGGTGTCGCACCGCCCCTGCCGCGCGTGGCGATCGCGTACACCGCGACCGACGCGACGGCGGCCCCGGCGAAGGCGAACCACACGTATCCGGTCAGCGTGTGCACCCCGGCGAACGCGATGGCCATGACCACACCGACCGCCGCGCCCTGGCTGATACCGAGGATGCCGGGGTCGGCGATCGGATTGCGGGTGATGCCCTGGAGGACCGTACCGGCGAGTGCGAGCGCGGCGCCGACCATCAGGCCGATGACGGTACGGGGCACCCGCAGCTGCCGTACGACCTCGGCGTCCTCGCCGTGCCCCCCGCCCAGCAGGGCGTCCAGCACGGCGCTCGGCGCGACGGCGCGGGCCCCGACGGCGAGGCTGAGCAGGACCGCCAGCAGCAGGGCCACGGCCGCGACGGCCGTCCAGCCGGTACGGCGGGCGACGAGGGCGCGTCTGGTGCGGTGGGTCGTCGGGGCGGCGGCTGGCATCGGGACCAATCGGATACTGGGCTCGGAGGGAGAGCGGAGAGGCTTGGTAAGGCTTGGCTAAGTCTATGCGTCGAGTTCCGGCCACAGTCCGGCGGATGGGTCCAGGCACAATGCCTGTATGACTTCGCTCCCGGACGCGCGGCCGCTGACCGTCGGTTTCGACCTCGACATGACCCTCATCGACTCCCGGCCCGGCATCCACGCCGCCTATCTCGCGCTCTCGGCCGAGACCGGCGTCCCGATCGACGCCGACCTGGCCGTGACCAGGCTCGGCCCGCCGCTCGACGAGGAACTGGCGCACTGGTTCCCGGCGCACCGCATCGCCGAGATGGGCGACCGGTACCGGGAGATCTATCCCACGCACGCCATCGCGCCGACGCTGCTGATGGCCGGTGCGCGCGAAGCCGTCGCCGCAGTCCAGGCGCTCGGCGGGCGGGCGATCGTGGTGACGGCGAAGCACGAGCCGAACGCCAAGCTGCACCTCGCGCACCTCGGTGTCGAACCGGACGCGGTGATCGGCTGGCTGTGGGCGGAAGCGAAGGCGGAGGCGCTGCGCGCGCACGGCGCGAGCGTGTACGTGGGGGATCACACCGGCGATGTACGGGGCGCCCGCACGGCGGGCGCGCTCTCGGTCGCGGTGCCGACGGGCCCCTGCGACGAGGAGGAACTGCGGGCGGCGGGCGCCGAGGTGGTCCTGCCGGACCTGCTGGCGTTCCCGGCGTGGCTGCGGTCCTACACGAGCGGATCGGCCGGCGCCGACCTGGCCTGACGGCGCTGCGCGGCGATCGACCGGAGCAGTCCGGCCCCGGCGATCACGAAGCCGACGCCCATCAGCATGGAGAGCGCGTACGCGATCGTCGGGAACGGATCCGTCCCGAGGAACAGCGGGGCCACCGTGACCAGCGTGGCCACCGCGCCGACGATGAAAACGATCGCGCCGACACGAACCAGCCGATCGCCGGGACCGGCCGTGTCGGCGGTGGGTGCGGCCGTGTCGGCGGCGGGTCCGGCCGTGGGTGATGAAGGAGTAGCAGTCACTCGGCCAGGGTAGTTCCCTGCGGACAGGAACCAACCGGCGACGTCTTGTCACCAGCCCCTGGACCATTAGCCTTGGGTTTGGCGGGTCGTCCGACCCGCTGTAGTGCTATCCAGAGCCGTTTTTGAGCGCGCCAGCGCCCCCAACACATATGAGGACGAGGACAGACGTGCCTACCGGCCAGGTCAAGTGGTTCAACCGTGAGAAGGGCTTCGGCTTTCTCTCCCGTGACGACGGCGGCGACGTCTTCGTCCACTCATCGGTCCTCCCTGCCGGAGTCGACGCACTGAAGCCGGGCCAGCGCGTCGAGTTCGGCGTCGTCGCCGGTCAGCGCGGTGACCAGGCCCTCTCGGTCACCGTTCTCGACCCCGCCCCCTCGGTGGCGGCGGCCCAGCGCCGTAAGCCCGACGAACTGGCGTCGATCGTCCAGGACCTGACCACCCTGCTGGAGAGCATCACCCCCGTGCTGGAGCGTGGGCGTTACCCGGACAAGGCCCAGGGCGCGAACATCGCGGGCCTGCTCCGCGCGGTCGCGGACCAGCTCGACGTCTGACCCCCGGCGGGCTCGCCGCGCTCGCCGCGGGCTCAGTAGCGCAGCGGCTCGCTCAGCTCCACCGCGCGCAGCGCCGCGGCGAGTGACCGCGCGTCGCCCACGTCCACGGCGGTGTCCGCGAACTTGATGACGTGCTCGTCGCCGTGGGCCAGGGCCCGTTCCAGGACCTCCTCGGCGGTGACGCCGGCGGCCGGTGCGTACGGGACCGGCTCCGGCGGCGCGTACATCGACGTCACCGCCGCCGAGGCCGTCCACGCCGCGTGCAGGCTCGGCACCCACAGCTGGCGCGGCAGGGCCGGCAGCGTACGCAGCACGGCGTTCGGCGCCGTCGCCGCGTGGACCAGCATCGTCGGATTGCCGTGGCCGTGGGTCGCGTAGCGGCGCGTCGACGCGCCGACCAGCTCGGTGAGCCGGCGCCGCGCCTCGTCCGGGTCGGTCACGTCGGCCGACCAGACCGGCAGCCGGTCGACCCGTGCGAGTCGGTCCGTGAAGCCGCCGTCGAGGTCGCCGATCGGGGGTACGGCGTCCAGCGCGCCGTCGGCGTCGGGGGCGCCGGGGAGCGGGGCGACCCCGGAGACCGGGTGGTGCCGGGCGGCCCAGTAGCCGAGGCCGTGGGCGAGTTCGGCGAGGCGCGGCGCCGTCTCGCCGCTGCCGGTGATCACGCGTACGGCGTGGCCGACGCGGATCACGGGATGCGTGGAGCCGCCGTACATGCCGGGCAGCAGCCGGGGCCACCACTCGGCGAGTACGTCGCGCCAGGGCCGCTCCTCGATCGCGCGCAGGAAGTAGCCGATCCAGTCGGCGCCCCGGCGTGAATCACCCAGCGCCTCGCGCCAGTTGGCGTCGGTGACGGGGGACACCGGATCGGGGAAGTCGTCGAGCCTCTCCTCGTACGCGTCCAGCCAGCGGTGCACGGACGCCGACCGGCCGTGCGTGGCCAGTGCTTCGACGACCATGGGGGCGTGGTTGGTCAGGCGCCAGTCGTAGATCTCCGGGCCCGAGGCGTGCAGCCGCTCCAGGGCTTCTTCCAGGACACCGCTCGTGTTCGCTTCGTTGGGCATGCGGACGACGCTAGGCCGCCGGGCTCCGGCCGCGTATCGGCCGCGCGGACCAACCCCGCGGCGCTCGGGCCTAGGACCGAAGTCCGAAGTCCGAGTGCCGAGGCCCTGACCGGAGCCCTGACCGGAGTCCTGACCGGAGTCCTGTCCGGTCCGGTCAGCCGAACGTCAGCGCGTCGGGGGAGAGCGAGGGGACCAGGCCCTCCGTCGCCGCGCGGGTGAGGAGGCCGCGTACCGCCGCGTACCCGTCCGGGCCCAGATCGGCGGTGAACTCGTTGACGTACAGCGCGATGTGCTGGTCCGCGACCGCCGGGTCCATCTCCTGCGCGTGGGCGCGCACGTACGGGCGTGACGCCTCCGGGTCGTCCCACGCCATACGTACCGACGTACGCGCCGAGTCCGCCAACGCCTGAAGCGTGTCCGTCCCCAGATTGCGCTTGGCGATGATCGCGCCCAGCGGGATCGGCAGGCCCGTCGTGGACTCCCAGTGCTCGCCCATGTCGGCGAGCCGGTGCAGCCCGTACTCCTGGTAGGTGAAGCGCGCCTCGTGGATGACGAGCCCCGCGTCGACCTTGCCGTCGCGCACCGCCGGCATGATCTCGTGGAAGGGCATGACCACGATCCGGCCCACCCCGCCGGGCAGGACCTCCGCCGCCCACAGCCTGAACAGCAGGTAGGCGGTGGACCGTTCGGACGGTACGGCGACGGTCCCGCCGGTCAGGTCGGCGCCCGGCTCGCGGGTCAGGACCAGCGGACCGTTGCCCCGGCCGAGCGCGCCGCCGCACGGCAGCAGGGTGTACTCGTCGAGGACCCACGGCAGCACGGCGTACGACACCTTCAGCACGTCCAGCTCACCGCGCTCCGCCATGCCGTTGGTGATGTCGATGTCGGCGAACGTCACGTCCAGCTCGGGCGCGCCGGGCACCCGGCCGTGCGCCCACGCGTCGAAGACGAACGTGTCGTTGGGGCAGGGCGAGTACGCGATCCGCAGGGGCGGAGTGGCGGTGTGCCTCACGGTGTCTGCCATGGCGACTCCTCGAAGACGGGGCTGAGTTGCTGGAAGGCGTACCGCAGCGCGTCCAGCGCCGGGCCGATGCGCCAGGCCGAACGGTCGCGCGGGCCGACGGCGTTGGAGATCGCGCGGATCTCCAGCACCGGCACGGAGTACATCGCCGCGGCCTCCGCGACGCCGAAACCCTCCATGGCCTCGGCGGCGGCGCGCGGGTGACGCGCGGTCAGTTCGGCGGTACGGGACGCCGATCCGGTCACGGTGGAGACGGTCAGCACCGGGGCGAGCACCGCGTCAAGGAGTCCGGCGATCCGGGCGGCCTGCTCCGGGGGCGGGCGGTGGACGGTGCGGCCGAAGCCCAACTCGTCCACCGGGACGAAGCCTTCGGGTGTCTCGGCGCCCAGGTCGGCGGCGACGATCGCGTCCGCCACCACCAACGAGCCGACGGGGGCGAGCGGTTGGAACCCGCCGCCGATACCGGCGGAGACGACCAGGTCGTACGGCGCGGAGGCGGCGGAGGCGAGGGCCAGGGCCCGCGCCGTACCGGAGGCCGCCGCGGCGGGACCGACCCCGGCCGCCAGTACGTCCACGGCGTCGAGCCCGCCCGAGGCCGCGTCGACCGCGTCGACCGCGTCGACCGCGTCGGCCTCGGCGGACACGGCGGTCACCACCAGTACGCGCACGAACGCCCCTCCCACAGCAGGTCAGGTCAGGTCGGGACCGGATCAGGACCGGGTCGGGACCGGATCGGGACTGGATCAGGTCAGGGACTTGTTCTTCAGCTCGAAGTTCCAGACCCCGGTCACGGCCCGCTCCTTCTCGCTCGTCTCGACGATGCTGAGATTCACCGTCTTGATCGGCTCACCGGACTGCGACGAGAAGAACGCGCTGGCCGGGAAGGTGCGGTAGGTGTTCTTGTCCGGCTGTGGCTCGGCCCGCTGGCCCTCGATGTAGAAGGTCCAGCCGTTGTCGGCGATCTCCGGGTCGACACCGAAGTGGATCTTGTCGTCGGGGGAGACGGTGATCGACTTCCGGCCGTCCGTGTTGTTGAGGCACGTCTTCAGCTGCGCCTCCCCGCCCAGCGACTTGCCGTCGTTGTAACAGGTCGCCTCGGAGTGCACGGAGTCCGTACCGACCGTCAACGTCGCGAGCGGCGTCGGCTTGTCGCAGGCCGAGAGGGCGAGCAGGCCCGCGGACATGGCGCCGAGCGCGACACCGGTCCGGCGGGCCCTGGCAGAGATAAACTGGGCGGTCATGAGCCGAAGGCTATCGCCCGGCCGACCTCACGCGACGCGCGGGTGCGGCGCGCCGTGCCGGGCCGCACCCAGCAGCCCCCGTACCGAGAACACCGCCCCGGTCGCCACCAGACCGGCCGCCACCGACATGCCCAGCACCCCGTTGAGCGGCAGGGCGATACCGATCGCGCCGCCCACCACCCAGGACATCTGAAGCAGCGTCTCGGAGCGCGCGAAGGCCGACGTACGGACCTCCTCCGGTACATCGCGCTGGATGCACGCGTCCAGCGACAGCTTCGACAGCGCCTGCGAGAAACCGGCCACCGTGCCGAGCACCGCGACCATCAGCCCGCCGAAGAACACCGCCGCGAGGATCGCCGCCGTGAGCGCCAGCCCCAGCACGGTCACGATGATCAGCTCGGGGGCGCGGGCCTTGAGCCATGCGCCCACCGCCGTACCGACCGCGTTGCCCGTACCGGCGGAGACACCCACGATGGCCAGCGAAACGGCGGCGCTCTGCCCCGCCAGCGGATGCTGCCGCAGCAGGAACGCCAGGAAGAAGATCAGAAAGCCGGAGAGCGCGCGGTGCGCCGCGTTCGCCTGGAGGCCGTTGAAGACGGACGGGCCGACCGAGCGCAGGCTCGGCCGCTGCGGCTTCTTGCCCGCGCGCCCCACCAGCTGCACCCGGCGCTCGCCCTTCGCGGAGTCCACCTTCGGCGGCATCGTGAACGCCAGGAAAGTGCCCGCGATGAAGATCACGAACGCGCCGTAGAGCGGCCACTGGGGCCCGATCTGATGGAGGCCGGCCCCGATCGGGGCCGCCGCACCCGTCGCGAGCAGTCCCGCGAGCGTCACCCGGGAGTTCGCCCGGACCAGTGGGAACTTCGGTGGCAGCAGACGTGGGACGACGGCGCTGCGGACGACCCCGTACGCCTTCGAGGCGACGAGCACGCCCAGGGCGGCCGGATACAGCTCAAGGCCTCCCGTCGCGACCGCGCCCGACATGGTCAGCGCGAGCAGCGCCCGGGTCAGCATGGCGCCCGCCATCGCCGCGCGGCGGCCGTGCGGCAGGCGGTCCAGGAGCGGGCCGATCACCGGGGCCAGGAGGGTGAAGGGGGCCATCGTGACGGCCAGGTAGAGAGCGACCCGGCCACGGGCCTCGTCGGTCGGTACGGAGAAGAACACCGTCGACGCGAGGGCGACGGTGATCATGACGTCACCCGCGCCGTTCACGGCGTGCAGCTCGATCAGCCTGCCGAGACCGGACTCACCCGCGCCGTGCGCGTGCGTGGCCTTACGGATGCCCTTCGCGGTGCCGGTGAACGGCAGGTGCAGGGCACGACCCACCGACCGGCCCGCTCTGCGGAACGGCCCGGACTCCTCCGACGACCTGACGGCTGCCACCCCGTCATAGTGCCCCCACTTCGGGTGAGGGAACGTCCGCGACGTCGCTGACGCGCTGACTTCGGCTGTTCTTCTCATTACTTTGCCGAGATTTCACGGCGTGTCCCGCCGCCCCCTCCACCACCCGTGCCAGGGCTTTCGAACACGCTCGCACCCCCTCCGGGCTGCCCGAACTCCGGGAAAGGGGGCGTGCAGGTGGGCGCCGGGCGGTGGAGAGGGTAGCGTGCGTAGCGCGCCACCGGCGGTTGTTCTCGGCCGCGCGCCTCTTCGTCATCCCGCAGAATGGTTGACGGTAGGTGTGCCCGAGAGAGGTCGGGCGTGGACGTCGATGCGGCCCTCTGGTCCGCTCCGCCCGCGGCTCGTACATCGCAAATCGGCCGGCGCACCCGTGAAACGGCGTAGGAGAGAAGCGAGACCTGTGAGTGCTGCGACGACTCGAAGCCGAACCCCCGACCGCCTGTGCGCCGAGGCGGTAGACCTCGCGAGGTCGGCAGCCGAGGAGGCTGCCGCGCCCGGCGTCGTCGGCGAGCATGTGGCGGCGGTGTCCGAAGGTGACCGCGTCGTCACCCATCTCTTCGAATGCAAGGAGATCGGCTACCGCGGCTGGCGCTGGGCGGTGACCGTCGCCCGCGCGTCCCGCTCCAAGCTCGTCACCCTTGACGAAACGGTGCTGCTGCCCGGCCCCGACTCCCTCCAGGCACCCGAATGGGTGCCGTGGAGCGACCGGCTGCGCCCCGGCGACATGGGCCCCGGCGATCTGCTGCCGACCGAGGCGGCGGATCTGCGCCTGGAGCCCGGCTACAGCGGCGAGGACGCGCCCCCGCCGAACTCCGTCGTGACGGACGCGGTCACGCCGCAGGCCCTGGCCGAGCTGGTCGAGGCGGAGGACATCGAGGTCGCCGCGGAGCCGGATCGCGACGACTCCACACCCCTCACCGAGCGCGGCACGATCGCGTCGGTCGCCGAGGAACTGGGCATGCGCCGGGCCAGAGTGCTCTCCCGGTACGGCCTCCACATCGCGGCCGACCGCTGGGACGAGGCGTTCGGCGCGAAGACCCCCATGGCCCAGGCGGCGCCCGCGCCCTGCGTCTCCTGCGGCTTCCTGCTGCCGCTCGCGGGCTCACTGCGGCAGGCCTTCGGCATCTGCGCGAACGAGTTCTCGCCGGCGGACGGCCGGGTGGTCTCCCTGGCCTACGGCTGCGGCGGCCACTCGGAGGCAGCGATCATGCCCACCCCACCCCGCCCGGCGCCACACGTACTGGACGAACTGGGCGCGGACGCGTTCCCCCTGGGCCCGTCGGGGGACACGACCTAGCCCGGCGCTGCGGTACACCCGACGCCGCATCCCGGACACAACGAGGGAAAGCGCCTCCGGGCGTGGTGATGGCTTGAGACGATGGGGTGTACGGGAGTTCACATAGACGGGGGAGGTACATGTGAACGCGAGTCCGGGCGCTCCAACACCGCAGGGGGGCGGACCACAGCCACAGCAGCCGCCCGCCGTGCCGCCGATGCCGGCCGTGCCTCCGCAGATCCCGCCCCAGCCCCGGCCTCCGTCTCCGCTGCGTAGCAGGTACAACGTGGCGACGTTAGTGATCCTGCCGGCGGTCTGTGCGCTCGCCATCTGGATCGTGCAGGGCGGCTGGACCTGGTTATGGAGCGAGGTCAAGGGGCCGTCCGGGGTGACGGTGCACAGTGCCGGGGTCGGGGGGTGCGTGCCCAGCTATCTCGACGCTTCGCTGGACGAGGCGAAGAAGATGGAGCGGGAGACGCCGGAGACCGACCTGGTCAGCAGTCAGGGCGTGCCGGTGTACGTGGGCGAGAAACCCACTGCGGACATGGTTCTGACGTTGCAGGCGAAGACCGCTCAGGCCGTCGTCGTCACCGGCCTACAGATCAAGATCCTTTCCAGTAAGCCCCTTCCCGAGTCCGGGATGATGATCACCCCCGAGGGGTGCGGGGGCCCCATGATCCCCCGCAAGTTCGAGATCGGTCTCACCAAGTCGCCCGTCTCGGTCGACCCCATCGCACCCGACAGCGGTGAGCTCGTGGACTTCCCGCTCAAGGTCGCCGACAGCGATCCGGAAGAGTTGGAACTTCACCTCGCCCCCGGTGACCGGGACATACGGTTCACCGTCGCCGTGGAGTGGGTCGCCGACGGGGAGGGCGGCAGCACCGTGATGGACAACGGCGGGCGCGGATATCGCGTGATGGGGAAGCCGGATCTGCCCACCTACGCACCGAAAGACCTGTACTAGTCACCCGGACCCCCACCCCGCCGGACGCGCCCCGCGCGGTACGTTCGGGCCCGCACACTTACCGAGTAGTGGACCGGTAGGCGGACGGACAGAGTGGAGTCACAGGGTGAGCGTCACGACGACCGAGGGGGCCGATCCGTTCGGAACGGGTCGGCTGCGGCGTGCGGTGCTGGACTCGTGGGCCGCGGGCGCCGCGCGGTTTCGGGAGGACGCCAACGCCGAGGAGGATCTGGCGCTCGGCGGGTACCGGGACCGGCTGATCGTCGAGTTGGCGCAGAACGCCGCCGACGCCGCCGGCCGGGCCGGTGTCGCCGGGCGGCTCCGGCTCACCCTGCGGGCGGCCACCGCCGAGGAGCCCGCCGTGCTCGTGGCCGCCAACACCGGGGCCGCCCTCGACGCGGCCGGGGTCGAATCCCTCAGTACGCTGCGGGCCTCCGCCAAGCGGGAGGGGCACGAGTCCGCCGTCGGGCGGTTCGGGGTCGGGTTCGCCTCCGTCGTCGCCGTCAGTGACGAGCCCGCCGTCGTCGGGCGGCACGGCGGTGTCCGCTGGTCGCTCGCCGAGGCGCGCGGCCTGGCGCGGGAGGCCGCCGAGGGGAGCCCGGGGCTCGGCGACGAGCTGCGCCGGCGGGACGGGCATGTGCCGCTGCTGCGCCTGCCGCTGCCCGCCGAGGGCAGCGCGCCCGAGGGGTACGACACCGTCGTCATCCTGCCCCTGCGGGACGGCACCGCGCTCGATCTGGTGGAGCGGCTGCTCGCCGGGATCGATGACGCGCTGCTGCTGACCCTGCCGGGCCTTGACGAGATCGTGGTCGAAACCCCGGACGAGGAGCGCGTGTTGAGGCGCGCCGTCCACGGGGCGTATGTGCATGTGGAGGACAGCCGGGCAACCGAGGTGCGGCGCTGGCGGGTTGTCAGCCGGCACGGGGCCACCGAGCCCGCGCTGCTCGAAGGCCGGCCCGTCGAGGAACGTCTGCGGCCCCACTGGGCCGTCACCTGGGCCGTGCCCGTGGACGACGAGGGCGCGCCGGTCCCGCCCCGTACCGCACCCGTCGTGCACGCCCCCACCCCGACCGACGAACCCCTCGGCGTGCCCGCTCTGCTGATCGCCTCGCTGCCGCTGGACACCACCCGGCGGCACCCCGCGCCCGGACCACTCACCGACTTCCTCGTGGAGCGGGCCGCCGAGGCGTACGCCGAACTGCTCGGTGACTGGCTGCCGGTGTCCACCGGCACCATCGACCTCGTACCGGGGCCGCTCGGCAAGGGGGAGCTGGACGGGCTGCTGCGGGCCGCGATCCTTCAGCGGCTGCCGCGTGTCGCGTTCCTCGAACCGGCCGCCCCCAGCGAGGAGTTGACCGCGCTGCGGCCCTTCGAGGCGGAGGTCGTGGAGGGCGCGGGCGCCGACACCGTACGCGTACTGGCCGAGGTGCTGCCCACGTTGCTGCCCGCCGGGCTCGAACGCCGCGCCGAGCTGCGGTCCCTGGCGGTGGGCCGGCTGTCGCTGGGCGACGCCATCGAGCGCATCGGCGGCAGCGAGCGCGCCCCCGAGTGGTGGCGGCGGCTCTACGAGTCGCTGGCCGGCGTCGACCCGGACCGGCTGTCCGGGCTGCCGGTGCCGCTGGCGAGCGGTCGTACGGCCATCGGCCCCCGCCGGGTCCTGCTGCCGCTCGACGAGACGCCCGCCGACCTGGCCAGGCTCGGTCTGAAGGTGGCGCACCCCGACGCCGCCCACCCGCTGCTGGAGAAGCTGGGCGCGCTGCCCGCGACCCCGCGCGCCGTGCTGACGACTCCCGAGGTACGGGCCGCGGTCGCCGCCTCGCTGGACGCGGGCGAGGTGTGGGACGAGGAACAGGGCCTGGACGCCGAGGAGTTGGCCGAGACCGTGCTCGCCCTCGTACGGGACGCGGACCTGGCGGTCGGTGACGAGCCGTGGCTGGCCGCCCTCGCCCTGCCCGACGAGGAGGGCGAACTCGCCCCCGCCGGCGAACTCGTCCTGCCCGGCAGCCCGTTCGCCGCCGTCATGCGCGAGGACGAACTCGCCCTGTGCGACGCCGACCTGGCCGAACGCTGGGGGCAGCAGCCGCTCGCCGCCTGCGGGGTGCTGGCCAACTTCACCCTCGTACGCGCCACGGACGTCGTCCTGGACCCCGACGAACTGGAGCCGCGCGACGGCGACTTCGCCGAGCCGGACGACGCCGGACTGCTGGACGCCGTCGACGTCTGGTGCGAGGACGTCCTGGACCGGCTGCCCGAGACCCCCGTGCCGCCCGTCGCCACGGAGATCGTCGCCGTACGCGATCTGGACCTGGTGGACGACGACGCCTGGCCGCAGGCGCTCGCCCTGCTGGCGCAGCCCCCGCTGCGCGACGCGCTCACCGCGCCCGTACGCGTCCTGCTGCCCGACGGCACGACCGAGAGCGTGCGCTCGTACACCGCCTGGTGGCTGCGCGACCACCCGGTGCTCGACGGGCGCCGCCCGGCCGGTCTGCGCGCGGCGGGCGGCGATCCGCTGCTGAGCGGGCTGTACGACTCCGTGGACGCGTCCGGTTTCGAGGACACGCAAGTGCTGCGCGCGCTGGGCGTACGGACCTCGGTCGCCGCCCTGCTGGACGAACCGGGCGGCGCCGCCGAGCTGTTGGGACGCCTGGCCGATCCGGATCGGGACGTGACCGCCCGCCAACTGCACGCCCTCTACACCGCCATCGCCGACCTCGACCCCGAACAGGTCACCCTGCCCGACGAGTTGCGCGCCGTCGTGGACGGCGAGGTGCGGATCGTGGACGCGGCGGACGCCGTGATCGCCGACGTCCCCGACCTGCTGCCGCTGGCCGGCGGACTGCCCCTGCTGCCGGTGGCCCCGGCGCGCGCCGCCGACCTCGCGGAGCTGTTGCAGGTCGGGCGGCTCGGCGAGAGCGTCACGGCGGAGGTGACGACGGCGGGCGAGGAGTACGAGGTGCCGGAGTCCGTCCACGTACTGCTCGGCGCGGGCACCCCCGACACATACGTCGAGCACGAGCGACTGCTGGCGGGCGGCGTGGAGCTGGACTGGCGGCGTACCCCGGACGGCACGGTCCACGCGGCCACCGTGGAGGGCGTCGCCGCCGGGCTCGCGTGGGCGGCGGGGCAGTGGCCGCGCCGCTTCGAGGTGGCCGCGCTGCTGGAGGACGCGTCGCGTACGGAGGAACTGGCGCGGGACCGCTGGTTCGACTGACGACGCCGACGACGGCGGACGGCCGGTTCGGCCGGTTCGGACGGCGCGGCGGAAGGTGTGACAGGAGGTGCGATCTTCACGGAAGTCGCACCTCCTGTACAACCATTCCCTCTTGACTCACGTCTTACGGGTGAGCCACCAGGTTCACTGACAAATGGGGAAATGCAATGCGAATCCGTGCCACTGTTGCCGTCGCGACCGGTGCCCTGGCTCTCTCCGCCCTCGCCGTGCCGGCCGGCCACGCCGCTCCCGCGAGCGACCGTCCGGGCGTGCCCGCCTACGGCTCCGCCACGCACCAGGGCGCCGCCGCCGCGCCGAAGGGCAAGGCCAGGGCGGCTGTTGACGCCCCGGTGATCAGCAAGGTCGTGGTGAACGGTGGCAAGCCCATCGTCATCGGCACCACCGCCGTCAAGAAGGTCGCCGTCTCGATCACCGCGTCGCACCCGTCCGGTATCCGTGACGCCGACGCGATCATCTGGCTCGGTTCCAGCCTCGACAGCCCCGACGCCTTCGGCTTCGGCGCCACCGCCCCGTTCACGTGCAAGGCCGCGAGCGCGACCACCTCCACCTGCACGCAGAACATCGAGATCGACCCGATCTGGCTCATCAACAGCGACACCAGGAGCTGGAACGTCGGTGCCTGGACCCAGTCGAAGGACGGCGTCGGCACCCAGAACGACAAGTTCACCAAGACGAGCCTCCAGCGGCTGTCCAGGCTGGACGTCAACGCCGCCCCGGAGCCGGTGAAGAAGGGCGGCACGATCACGGTCACGGGCAAGCTGTCCCGCGCCAACTGGGAGACGGGTACGTACAAGGGTTACGCCACGCAGTCCGTGCAGCTCCAGTTCCGTAAGAAGACCAGCAGCACGTACTCCACGGTCAAGACGGTGAAGACGTCCAACACCGGCACGCTGAAGACCACCACGAAGGCCACCGTGGACGGCTACTGGCGCTGGAACTTCGCCGGCACGTCGACCACCCCGGCGATCATCCCGGCCGGCGACTTCGTCGACGTGAAGTAGTCCGAAGCAGTCCGAGCGTTCTCGTACGCCTCGTACGCCTCGTACGGCTCGTACGAAGGGCCCCGCGCACCACGCGCGGGGCCCTTTCGTCGCCCGGGGCCTACGCCGGGTACTTCCGGTCCACCAGCCGCCACGCCGCCTCCAGCAGCACCGCGCCCACGCCCGCGATCGCCACCGCCGTCCACGGCAGCGTCGTGCCCACCAGTTTCAGCGCGAAGAAGCTCTGGAGCGCCGGCACGACCAGCACCACCAGGAAGAGGAACCCCATCGCCAGCACCAGCCCCACCCGCCACCAGGTGTAGGGCCGGGCGATGATCACCAGCACCCACATCGAGACCAGGAACAGCGTCAGCGTCGCCGCGCTCGTCTCGGCCGCCAGCGAGCCCGAGCCGCTGTAGTGCGAGCGGGCCAGCAGATAGGTGGTGAACGTGGTGGCGGCGGCGACGATGCCGCTGGGGATCGAGTACCGCATCACGCGGCGTACGAAGTTGGGCCGGGCGCGTTCCTTGTTCGGGGCCAGCGCCAGGAAGAACGCCGGGACGCCGATCGTGAGCGTGGAGATCAGTGTCAGATGCCGGGGCAGGAACGGGTACTCCACCTGCGTGCACACCACCAGGATGGCCAGCAGCACGGAGTAGACGGTCTTCGTCAGGAACAGCGTCGCGACGCGCGTGATGTTGCCGATCACCCGGCGGCCCTCGGCCACCACCGAGGGCAGTGTGGCGAAGCTGTTGTTCAGGAGCACGATCTGGGCGACCGCCCGCGTCGCCTCCGACCCGGACCCCATCGCGACGCCGATGTCCGCGTCCTTCAGCGCGAGTACGTCGTTCACGCCGTCACCGGTCATCGCGACCGTATGGCCGTTCGACTGGAGCGCGCCCACCATCTCGCGCTTCTGCTGCGGACTGACCCGGCCGAAGACGGACGCCGAGTCGAGCGCCTGTGCCATCTCGCTCTGTTCGCCGGGGAGTTGGCGTGCGTCGACCGTACGGTCCGCGCCCGGCAGCCCCAGCTTCGCGGCCACCGCGCCGACCGAGACCGCGTTGTCGCCGGAGATCACCTTCGCGGCGACGTCCTGGTCGGCGAAGTACGTGAGGGTCTCGGCGGCGTCCGGGCGCAGCCGCTGTTCCAGTACGACCAGGGCCGTCGGCACCGCGCCGTCCGTCACCTCGGGCGCGTCGAGAGGGCCGGCGCCGTCGACGCGGGCCAGCAGGAGCACGCGCAGTCCCTGCTCGTTGAGGGTGTCGATCTCCAGGAGCGTGGGATCGCCCTCCGGCAGCAGGACGTCGGGCGCGCCCAGGAGCCAGCTGACGGGGCCGCCGTCCGCCTCGGCGTGCCCGTCGGCGTCGCCCGCGAACGTGGCGCCGCTGTACTTGCGGGCGGACGAGAACGGCAGCGCCGCCGTGGCGTGCCACCCCGACTCGTCCGGATAGGCGTCGATGATCGCCTGGAGGCTGGCGTTGGGCCGGGGGTCGGAGGCGCCGAGGGCGCCGAGCACCTTGCGTACGTGAGCCTCGTCGCTGCCGTTCAGGGGCCGCAGCTCGGTGACGTCCATGCCGCCCTCGGTGAGCGTGCCCGTCTTGTCGAGGCAGACGACGTCGACGCGGGCCAGGCCCTCGATCGCGGGCAGCTCCTGCACGAGGCACTGCTTGCGGCCGAGGCGGATGACGCCGATCGCGAAGGCGACCGACGTCAGCAGGACCAGGCCCTCGGGGATCATCGGGACGATGCCGCCGATGGTCCGGGCGACGGAGTCCTTGAAGTTGTTCTCCTTGACGACGAGCTGGCTGATGATCAGCCCGATCGCCGTCGGGACCATCATCCACGTCACGTACTTCAGGATCGTGCTGATGCCGGTGCGCAGTTCGGACTGGACGAGCGTGAAGCGCGAGGCCTCCTCGGCGAGTTGGGCCGCGTACGCCTCCCGTCCCACCTTCGTCGCCCGGAACGCGCCGCCGCCCGCGACCACGAAACTGCCCGACATCACCGTGTCGCCGGGGCGCTTGAGCACCGGGTCGGCCTCACCGGTCAGCAGTGACTCGTCGACCTCCAGATTGTCGGCCTCGACGATCTCGCCGTCCACGACGACCTTGTCGCCGGGGCCGAGTTCCACGACGTCGCCGAGGACGATCTCGGAGGTGGAGATCCCCGCCGCGACGCCGTCGCGCCGGACGACCGGCTTGGCCTCGCCGATCACGGCCAGACCGTCGAGCGTCCTCTTGGCGCGCAGCTCCTGGATGATGCCGATGCCGGTGTTGGCGATGATCACGAAGCCGAAGAGGCTGTCCTGGATCGGCGCGACCAGCAGGATGATCGCCCAGAGGATCCCGATGAGCGCGTTGAAACGGGTGAAGACGTTGGCACGGACGATCTCGCCGGTGGAGCGGCTGCTGCGGACGGGTACGTCGTTGACCTCGCCCCGCGCGACCCGCTCGGCCACCTCGGCGGCGGTCAGCCCGGTGGCCCGGCCGCCGGGTGCCGGCAGCTCCCGCGGGTGGACGGGGTCCAGCTCCGCCCCCGCGTCGATGGGGTGGCCGTGTGGCTCGCCGCCGCCGGTGCCGATCTTCGCCCGCTGAGTCATGAGGTCGACGTTACGGCGGTCAGGGGGCGTTCACCCGCCGGGACCCCGAAGATCCGACCGAGGTACGAGAGCTGGTGACCGCAAGTCCACCCACGGCACTACGGCTGTACGTCTGGGGCGCCGGCCGTACGTCCGCCCCTACGGCTATGCGCCCGCGTCCGCCCCGTCCGCGTCCGCGTCCGCCCGCGCGCGCTTGATGGCGGCGTCGCGCCTGCGGACGTACCAGATGCCGATCAGCCCGAGCCCGGCACCGGCCAGACAGGTCCACAGCCACCAGAGGTGCCCGTGGTCGTCGAACCAGCCGTAGAAGGGGAGCTGCACCAGGAAGAGGACGAACCAGATGACGGTGCCACCGACGATGGTCGGGACGATCGGCCCCTCCAGGGGCTCGGGTGCCTCGTGCGTCGGGGTCCATTTGGCCATGGCGTCAGTCTATGCGGGCGGTCGCGGGCGCCTGCCGCCACCGCCGCTCGCCCGGTGTCCCTGGGCTCTACGCGCGGAGATAGCGATCACTGAGCCATCTGTTCATACTGAAACGGTTTTGCGAATGGCCTGTTCTGTTCGTTCGAACATCCAGATCCGGCATCCAGTGATCACCCACGACTGAGGTTGCGCATGCCCGTGCAGGACTCCGTACAGGACAAGGCCCCCGTCCCGGTCGGCGGAATCGACCGCTTCTTCAAGATCTCGGAGCGCGGCTCCACCGTCGCCCGCGAGGTGCGCGGCGGCTTCGCCACCTTCTTCGCGATGGCCTACATCATCGTGCTGAACCCGATCATCCTCGGCAGCGCCAAGGACATGTACGGCCATCAGCTCGACGGCGGCCAGCTGGTCACCGCCACCGTCCTGACCGCCGCCTTCGCCACGCTCCTGATGGGTGTCATCGGCAATGTGCCGATCGCGCTCGCCGCCGGGCTCGGCGTGAACACGGTCGTCGCGCTCCAGCTCGCCCCCAGGATGAGCTGGGCCGACGCGATGGGCATGGTCGTCCTGGCCGGTTTCCTGGTGATGCTGCTGGTCGCGACCGGGCTGCGGGAGAGGGTGATGAACGCCGTCCCGACCAGCCTCCGCAAGGGCATCGCCATCGGTATCGGCCTCTTCATCCTGCTGATCGGCCTGGTCGACTCCGGCTTCGTCACCCGTATCCCGGACGCCGCCCACACCACCGTGCCGCTCCAGCTCGGCTCGGACGGACACCTCAACGGGTGGCCCGTGCTGGTCTTCGCGCTCGGCGCGCTCCTCACCCTCGTACTGATCGTCCGCAAGGTGGCCGGCGCGATCCTGATCTCGATCGTGGCGATGACGGTCGTGGCGCTCGTCATCGAGGCGGTCGCCGATGTGCCGAGCTGGGGACTGACCACCCCGAAGTGGCCGGGCAACCCCGTGGCGAGCCCGGACTTCGGGCTGTTCGGCGACTTCAGTCTCTTCGGCGGCTTCGGGAAGGTCGGCATCCTCACCGGTGTGCTGTTCGTCTTCACCGTGCTGCTGTCCACGTTCTTCGACGCGATGGGCACGATCCTCGGTGTCGGCGACGAGGCGAAGCTGATGGACGAGAAGGGGCGGCTGCCCGGTATCAACCGGGTGCTGTTCGTGGACGGCATCGCCGTCGCGTCCGGCGGTGCGACCTCGTCCTCCGCCACCACCTGCTTCGTGGAGTCCACGGCGGGTGTCGGCGAGGGCGCGAGGACCGGACTGGCGTCCGTCGTGACGGGCGCGCTCTTCTCGCTGGCGCTGTTCCTCACACCGATCGCGACGATGGTGCCGTCCCAGGCGGCGACACCCGCGCTGCTGGCGGTCGGCTTCCTGATCCTCGCCGGATCGGTCCGGGACATCGACTGGACCGACTACACCGTCGCCATTCCCGCGTTCCTCGCGATGGTGACCATGCCGTTCACGTACTCGATCACCAACGGCATCGGTATCGGCTTCATCACCTTCAGCGTGCTACGGCTGGCGGCGGGCCGGGGCCGTGAGGTGCCGGCGGCGATGTACGTCGTGTCGGCGGTCTTCGTCTTCTACTACGCGATGCCGGCGCTGGGTCTGACGTAGTCACACCGGGGCTACGGCGCCGCTCAAGCGGCGCCGTAGAACCTCTCCGTCTCGTCGACGGACGCCCGGAAGCGTTCGTCGAAATCGTCGCGCATGAGCGTCCCGACCACATAGTCCTGGACGCTCATTCCGCGTCTGGCCGCGTGCTGCCGGAGCCGGTCGAGCAGCTCACCGTCTATCCGCAGGCTGAGCACTGTCGATCCCATGCCGACCAGGGTCGGGGGCGGACGCGGGCCGTGGTGTGACTTTCCGCGTCCGTCTCACTCGTACGAGTGAGCTAGGGGCGCTCGATGTGTAGCGCGATGTGTGGGATCTGTGGGGTCCGGTGAGGGAGACGCGTTTTCCATTTTCCTTAGCTTAGGTAATGAGTTACGCTAAACAACATGCCTGACCTATCCCACGGTGACGACGCCGCCGCCGTGAACGCACTCCGCTCGGCCGTCATGCGGCTGGGACGGCGGCTCAAGCACCAGCGCGTCGACGAGTCACTGAGCCCGACCGAGATGTCGGTGCTCGGCACCCTCGCGCGCTGCGGCTCGGCCACCCCCGGCGAGCTGGCCCGCAAGGAGCACGTACAGCCGCCGTCGATGACGCGCATCGTCGCGCTCCTCGAAGCCAAGGGACTGGTCCGGCTGGAGCCGCACCCCGACGACCGCCGGCAGAAGGTGGTCACGTCGACCGAGCAGGCGGAGGCCATGCTCGAAGAGAGCCGCCGCAAGCGGAACGCGTGGCTGACCGCCGTAGCGGAGGGGCTGGACGAGGACGAGTGGGCCAAACTCCGGGCGGCGGCGCCGGTGCTGGAGAAGCTCGCGCATCTGTAACCACCCATGACCCTGGGCCATCTTCGGCCCGCACAAGCGCCACGAGCGCGGAGAAACGTTGTCAGAGCCGAGGAGGCGAACCAACTTTGAGTACGGGATCCGGAGCAGACTCCGCCCCCGCACCAACCACCCCCGACCCCGTTCAACAGACCGCACAGCCCCGCACGAGCATGTTCAGCTCGCTGAAGATCCGTAACTACCGGCTCTTCGCCACCGGACAGGTCGTGTCGAACACCGGCACCTGGATGCAGCGCATCGCCCAGGACTGGCTGGTGCTCACCCTCACCGGGTCCTCGACGGCCGTCGGTATCACCACGGCCCTGCAATTCCTGCCGATGCTGCTCTTCGGCCTGTACGGCGGTGTCATAGCCGACCGGTGCAACAAACGCACCCTGCTGCTCGCCACCCAGGCCGCCATGGGAATCACCGGCCTCGCACTCGCGGCGCTCACCCTCAGCGGTCAGGTCCAGGTCTGGCACGTGTACGCCACGGCCTTCGTACTCGGCCTGGTCACGGTGGTCGACAACCCGGCGCGGCAGTCGTTCGTGCACGAGATGGTCGGCCCCGACCAACTGCGCAACGCCGTCAGCCTCAACTCCGCCAACTTCCAGTCCGCCCGGCTCGTCGGCCCGGCCGTCGCCGGTGTGCTGATCACCGCCGTCGGCAGCGGCTACGCGTTCCTCCTCAACGGACTCTCCTTCATCGCCCCCCTCACCGGTCTGCTGCTGATGCGCACGGCCGACCTGCACAAGGCCGTGGTGACGCCGCGCGGCAAGGGCCAGCTGCGGGAGGGGCTGCGTTACGTCGCGGGCAAGCCGGAGCTGATCTGGCCGATCGTCCTGGTCGGCTTCATCGGCACGTTCGGCTTCAACTTCCCGATCTGGCTGTCCGCGTTCGCGGACGACGTGTACCACGCGGGCGCCGGTACGTACGGCCTGCTCAACACCCTGATGGCGGTCGGCTCCCTGATCGGCGCCCTGCTCGCGGCCCGCCGGGGCACCTCCCGGATGCGGCTGCTGGTCGCGGCGGCGGTCATGTTCGGCGTGCTGGAGATCGTGGCCGCGTTCGCGCCGACGTTCTGGGTCTTCGCGGCGCTGCTGGTACCGGTCGGCATGTTCGGCCTGACGGTCAACGTCACGGCCAACTCCAGCATCCAGATGGCCACGGACCCGGCCATGCGGGGCCGGGTGATGGCCCTGTTCATGATGGTCTTCACGGGTGGTACGCCCCTGGGCGCCCCGCTCGTCGGCTGGGTCACCGACACCTACGGCGCGAGGGTCGGCTTCGCGGCGGGCGGCGCGGTCGCGGCGCTGGCGGCGATCGGCGTGGGCGTGATGCTCGCCCGGGTCGGCGACCTGCGCGTCAAGATAGACCTGCGGAAGGGGCGTCCGCATGTGACGTTCGTACCGAAGGAGCGGTCACTGGCGACGGCGACGGCCGCGTGAGCGGGGGCGGGGGCGCGACTGTCGGCGGTGGGGCGGTCAGTCCCGGGGGAACTCGCCGGTCCTGAGGGTGAGTTCCAGGCCGGCGGGCGTCAGATCGATGTCGGTGCCGAAGTCGACGGTGAGGGACAGGCATGACCCGGTCACGCCCGGATGCCAGACTCGCCTCCATGCGTCTCTTCGCCGCCGTCCTTCCGCCCGTGCACGCCGCCGACGAACTCGCCGCCGCTGTCGAGCAGCGGCTGCGTGGTCTCCCCGGGGCCGACGAGCTGCGGTGGACCGGGCTGGACGGATGGCACTTCACGCTCGCCTTCATGGGGGAGGTGGACGAGCGGCTCGTGCCCGAGCTGGGTGAGCGGCTGGAGCGGGCCGCGCGGCGGACCGGGGCGTTCACGTTGCGGCTGCGCGGCGGTGGGCACTTCGGCGGGCGGGCGCTGTGGGCCGGCGCCGCCGGGGGGATCGCGGAGCTGCGGCGGCTGGCCGAGCGGGCCGACGCCGCCGCGCGCCGGACCGGGCTGCCGATGGAGGAGCACCGTACGTACCGGCCGCATCTCACGCTGGCCCGTACGCGGACCGACACCGACCTGCGGCCGTACGCCGCCGCGCTCGACGGTTTCGAGGGCTCGCCCTGGGAGGTCGGGGAGCTGGCGCTCGTACGCAGCCGGCTGCCCGTGGCCGGGGTGCCGGGCGAGCGGCCCCGGTACGAGACGCTGCTGCGCTGCCCCGTCGCGAGGCCCGGCGCCGAGCCCGGCGTCAACCCCGGAGCCGAGGGCCGTTAATCTCGACGCGTGGACCCCAAAACCCGGAACCGGATCATGGCCGGCGCGCTGGTGCTGATGTTCGTCATCGTCGCCGTGGCGGCGGCGTTCGGCTGACCCGGGGCCGACGGCCGAGGCGCGCCCGGCAGACCGCCGGACGCGCCTCCTGCTGATCGCTCACCGCCGCCCGGTCACTACCAGGCGAACGCCTCCGGCGACGGCCCCGTACCCGGGAAGATCTCGTCCAGCGAGGCCAGCACCTCGTCCGACAGCTCCAGCTCGATCCCGCGCAGCGCGGACTCCAGCTGCTCCGCCGTGCGCGGGCCGACGATCGGGCCCGTCACACCGGGGCGGGTGAGCAGCCAGGCCAGCGCCGCCTCGCCCGGCTCGATGCCGTGCTTGTCGAGCAGGTCCTCGTACGCCTGCACCTGCTCACGGATCTTGGTGTTCGCGAGCCGGTCGCCCGACCGCTTCAGGCTGCCGCCCTCGCGCTCCTTGCGGATCGCGCCGCCGAGGAGCCCGCCCTGGAGCGGCGACCAGGGGATGACCCCCAGGCCGTACTCCTGCGCGGCCGGGATGATCTCCATCTCGGCGCGGCGCTCGGCGAGGTTGTACAGGCACTGCTCACTGACCAGGCCGTACGAGCCCAGCCGGCGGGCGGTCTCGTTGGTCTGGGCGATCTTCCAGCCGGGGAAGTTCGACGAACCGGCGTAGAGGATCTTGCCCTGCTGGATCAGGGTGTCGATGGCCTGCCAGATCTCCTCGACCGGGGTGTCACGGTCGATGTGGTGGAACTGGTAGAGGTCGATGTGATCGGTCTGGAGCCGCTTGAGGCTGGCGTCCACCGCACGGCGGATGTTGAGGGCCGACAGCTTGTCGTGGTTGGGCCACGCGTCGCCCTCGGCCGCCATGTTGCCGTACACCTTGGTGGCGAGCACGACCTTGTCGCGCCGGCCGCCGCCCTGCGCGAACCAGGTGCCGAGGATTTCCTCCGTACGGCCCTTGTTCTCACCCCAGCCGTAGACGTTGGCGGTGTCGAAGAAGTTGATGCCGGCGCCGAGCGCGTCATCCATGATGGCGTGGCTGTCGGCCTCGTTCGTGAGAGGTCCGAAGTTCATGGTGCCGAGGACGAGTCGGCTGACTTTGAGTCCGGTGCGTCCGAGCTGCGTGTACTTCATGACTCCACAGCCAACGCCTTCGAGCGCCCTCGAAGCAAGGGTGAACCGGTGGTGGTGCGTACGCTGGATGGCGGGAGGCGCGTCGATGGCCGGTGATGAGGGGCGTGAGGAGGGCGGCGAGCCGCCCTGCATGCTGGAGCTGGTCTGCGAGGAGTGCGGGCGGCTGAACGAGGACCCGGCGCCGGTGGTCTGCGCCGAGTGCGGGTCGGCGCTCGCGCGGCCGGCCTGATCGACACGGCACGCCCCAGCGCCGTCACCCCAGCGCCGTCGCCCCACGGCCCGCCGAGCGGGCAGCGCGTCACGCGAGCCAACGGCCGCCAGCCGTACGGCGGTTCACGCCCGCCGACCCGCTCAGCCGTGCCCCGCCCCGTACCCGACTCGCCGCGCTGTCGCCGGGGCGTACGGTCCGCCCAGCCCCCACGCCTGGCACATCGCGTCCGCGAACGCCCCGGCGAGCAGATGCTCCCCCGAGGGGCCGGGGTGGGTCCCGTCGTAGGTGTCGCGGTGGATGTCGTACGACGCCGGGCGGGAGGCCGGCAGCAGCGGGGATGACGGTTCGTCCAGGTCGGCGACCACCTTGGCCGTCAGGTCGTTGAAGCGGTCGACCTCGGCGGCGAAGGCCGGGTCGGTGTACGCGCGGGTGTTGGGGATGACGGGCAGGGCCACGATCCGTACGCGCGGATTGGCCGCCCGCGCCTCGGCGACGAACTCCCGTACGTACCGGACCGTCTGGTCGCTGTTGGTGTAAAAGCCGAGATCTATCAGGCCGAGCGAGACGAGCAGCACGTCCGCGCGGTGCGCGGCGACCGCGTCGCGGATCACCGACGCCATGTGCTGCCAGCCCTCGCCCCAGCCCGCGAGATGCGGCCACGCCTCCGCGGGGAAGTCGGGGGCGCCGTACGCGTGCGAGAGCGCGGTGCCGGTGCGGGGGTCGTACAGGCCGGTGCGCGGGCCGACGATCGCGTACGGGCCACCGTAAGAAGCGTTCAGGTGCTGCCACATCCGGTAGCGCCAGGTGAGATCGCCGGCGCGGCCGATGGTCATCGAGTCGCCGACGAACATGAAACGCATCGGATCATCATCCCCGATCGTGGGCGGGCGGCCGAGCCCGGCCCGGGGATGGCAGTCTTGGGCCATGGTCAAGCTCAAGGTCAAGGGCATGTGTCGGTCCCCGCGTCCGTCCCGGCGTCCGTCCGCGCGTCTGTCCCCGCGTCTCGTCGGTGCCGCGCTCGCGGCGGCGGCGCTCGTCCTGTCCGTCCCGGCGGCGGCAGCCGCCGCCGACCCCGACCGGAGCTTCCGGATCACGGACCCGCGGATCACCGAGTCCAGCGGCCTGGCCGCCAGCCGTGCGCACCCCGGCGTCTACTGGACGCACAACGACCAGGACAAGCCCCGTATCTACGGCGTCGACTCCCGCACCGGCGAGACCGTCGCGACGATCACCATGCGCGGGGTCGGGGAGCCCCGCGACATGGAGGCGATCTCCGTCGGCGCGGACGGTGCCATCTACGTCGGTGACATCGGCGACAACCTGGGCGGCAGCTGGGACCACGTCTGGATCTACCGCTTCCCCGAGCCGAAGAAGCTCGCGGACGCGACCGTCGACGCGACGCAGTACACCGTGAAGTACGCCGACGGCCCCCGCGACGCCGAGGCGCTGATGGTCCACCCGACCACCGGCCGCGTCTACATCGCCTCGAAGAACGAGGACGGCGGCGGCCTCTACGAAGGCCCGGAGAAGCTGACCACCGGCGGTACGAACACCTTCAGGCGCATCGACGAGGTGCCGTGGGTGACCGACGGCGCGTTCTCGCCGGACGGCAAGGAGCTGGTGCTGCGCTCGTACTTCAGCGCGCGCGGTTACGAGTGGAAGAACGGCCGCCTGGGCGCGGACCACCGCGTCCGGGCCCCCGTCCAGGGCCAGTCGGAGTCGGTGACGTACACCCTGGACGGCTCGGCGCTGATGTTCGGCACTGAGGGCACGCGCAGCGAGGTCAACCGCGTCGACATCGACAAGGACGGCGGCTCCTCAGGGGGCGGGAGCGCGGGGAACGGCAGCGCGGGCGACGCCGCCGGGGACGACGGCGACAACATCACGATCGGGGCGGTGGTGCTCGTGGGCGCGGGTGTGCTGTTCCTGCTGTTCAGGCGCAAGAAGGGCGGCGCCTGACACGTCGTCTGACACGGCGCCTGACACGGCGTCCGTCGTCTGACGCGGCGTCTGACGCGCCGCCGGACACGGCCTAGCGGACACGCCCTAGCGCCGTGTGCGCTGCTCGACCAGCACCTCCAGGCCGTCGAGCAGGCGCTGGAGGCCGAACTCGAAGTGGTCGAAGTCCGGGCCGAACGCCTCCGGCGACAGCGCGGCCATCAGCGGGTACCGTCCGCTGGTCATCACCGTCGACAGCATCGGCTCCTGCGCCTGCCAGAACTCGTCGTCGCTGATGCCGGTCACCTGTTGCGCCTCGACGGCGTGCACCTGGGTGCGGGCGACCCCGGAGACGTAACCGCTGACCATGATGATCACGGAGATCAGCTCCGGGTCGGTCAGACCGGTGTCCTTGATCCCGGCGAGCATCGTCTCCATGCCGCCGACGGCGCCGGGGCCGAGGACGGGCCTGGTCTGGTTGACGGAGAGCAGCCAGGGGTGGGCCTGGTAGAGGGCGAGTTCGCCGCGGGCCGCCGTCTCGACGGTCTTCCGCCAGCCGGCGGCGGGGGCCGCGTCGGCGGGGCCCGGATCGGCCGGCCCGGCCCTCTCCGGCTCCGGCGCACGGGCGCCCTCGCCCTGGACGCGGTCCAGCATCAGGTCCACCAGCTCGGCCCGGCCGGGGACATGGCGGTAGAGCGACATCGTTCCCGCGCCCAGCTCCGTGGAGAGCCTGCGCATCGAGACCGCCGCGAGCCCTTCGGCGTCGGCGAGTTCGATCGCGGCGGTGACGATCCGGTCGAGCGTCAGCCCCGGTTTCGGGCCCCGGGTCGCCCGCTCGCCGGTGCCCCACAGGAGTTCCATGCTGCGTGACACGTCGCCGCTGCCGCTGCTTTCCGTCGTCGTCATGGCCTCAGCGTAGTGGGCCGGGCATTAATTGAGTACTCTGTACGCTCAATGGGTACACCGTACTCAATTCTCTGGAGGTGCGATGACCGACCACGCCGTGCGGGCCGAGGCGATCCGCAAGCGTTACGGGGACACATACGCGCTCAACGGCTTCGACCTCGCCGTACGCACCGGAACGGTGCACGGCCTGCTCGGCCCCAACGGCGCGGGCAAGACCACGGCGGTGCGCGTGCTCGCCACCCTCCTCAGGCTCGACGGCGGACGCGCCACGGTCGCCGGGGTCGACGTGGGCCGCGACCCGCGCACCGTCCGGAGCCTGATCGGGCTCACCGGGCAGTACGCGGCGGTGGACGAGGTCCTCACCGGCCGGCAGAACCTGGAGATGTTCGGCCGTCTCTTCCACCTCGGCGGGCGGCGGGCCGCGCTGCGCGCCGGGGAACTGCTGGAGCGGTTCGGCCTGGAGGACGCGGCCGGCAAGGGCGTGAAGGAGTACAGCGGCGGCATGCGGCGCCGGCTCGACCTCGCCGCGTCGATGATCCTCGCCCCGCGCGTGCTGTTCCTCGACGAGCCGACGACCGGACTCGACCCGCGCGGTCGCGGCGAGGTCTGGGACGCGGTACGGGCGCTGGTCGCGGGCGGTACGACGGTGCTGCTCACCACGCAGTATCTGGACGAGGCCGACAAACTCGCCTCGCACATCACGGTCATGGACCGGGGACGGGCCATCGCGGACGACACCCCGGCGGAGCTGAAGAACACCGTGGGAGGCGATCTGATCGAGGTCGTCGTGCGCGAGGCGTACGAACTCGCCGAGGTCGCCGAGGTGGTGGCGCGTGTCGCGGGCTCGACGCCCGGGACGGACACCGAGGCGCGCCGCGTGCACGCGCCGGTCAGCGACCGGGTGGCCGCGCTGACGGAGGTGGCACGGGAGTTGCGGGACCGGGGGATCACGGTGGAGGACATCGGCCTGCGCAGGCCGAGCCTGGACGACGTGTTCCTGCGGCTGACGGGGCACCGTACGGAACCGGCACACGCCACGACGACGGAGAAGACCGAGGTGGCGGCATGACGACGCCGGTCAGCCTGGCCCCGCAGGGCACGCACGGCCGCGCCTACTGGGCGGTGGCCGACTGCTGGAATCTCGTACGCCGCAGCCTGACCCACTATCAGCGTCAGCCCGCCTTCATCCTCTGGACCCTGGGCTTCCCGCTCGTGTCCGTACTGCTCTACGGCTATGTCTTCGGCAGCGCCATGAAGGTGCCGGGCGGCGGGGACTACCGGGAGTTCCTGATGCCGGGCATGTTCACCATGACGATGGCCTTCGGCTTCATGAACACGGCGACCGCGTTCGTCACCGACGCGGGCAAGGGCGTCCACGACCGCTTCCGGTCGATGCCGATGGCGCCGTCCGCGGTGGTCACCGGGCGGGGCGTCGTGGACCTGATCACGGCGGGCGCGGAACTGGTGATCCTCGCACTCACGGCCCTGGTGATCGGCTGGCGCGCGGACGGCGGCCTGCTCGCCTCACTGGCCGGCTTCGGCCTGCTCCTGCTGCTGCGTTTCTCGCTGATCTGGGTGGGCGTCTGGCTCGGCCTGGTGGTCCCCGGCCCCGAACAGGCGGGCAGTCTCTTCGCCGTCGCCTTCCCGGTGACGATGATCTCCAGCGTCTTCGTCGCCCCGTCCCTGATGCCGGACTGGCTGGGCGTGGTCGCGGCCTGGAACCCGGTGTCGGCGACGGTCACGGCGATCCGCGAACTGTTCGGCAACCCGGTGGCGAGCGGCGGCAGTTGGCCGGAGGAACACGCGCTGCTGCTGTCGGTGGCGTGGCCGCTGGCGATCACGCTGGTGTTCGTGCCACTGGCGGTACGGAGGTTCCAGCGGCTGAGCCGGTGAGCGTCAGGTGCTTTTCTTGGTCTCCCCGGCCCGGAGGACGGCCGACACGTCGAGTTTCACCTCGGCGCCGATGGACTCGGGGAGGACGACCTGCTCACCCGGTGCGTGGATGCGGTGGCTGGCGTAGTCGCCGGAGACGGGATCGGTGAGGACGTGCAGCCTGCCGTGCTTGCGGTCGACGATCACATAGACGGGGATCTTGGCCTCGGCGTAGGCGGTGACCTTGTTCCGCAGATCCTGCTGGTAGTTGTTGGAGGTGACTTCCAGGACCAGCCGGAAGACCGCCGGGGCGTAGCAGTTGTACTCGATCAGATGCTCTTCGAAATCGGCGTCGACAAGAGCCAGATCCGGGATGGCGAAGTCCTCCGAACCGGCCGACAGCCACAGCCCCACGTTCTGGAGGACTTTCGATTCCTGGCCGTGCGCGCCGACGGCGAGGAAGGGAATCATGACGTCCGTGAGGACCGACGCGTGGTCGCCGTCCGGGGGTGGGGCCACGGTGATGACGCCTCCGATGATCTCGACGCGGAAGCCGGGAAGCTGCTCCATGAGGCTGTCAGCCGTCTTCAGCTGGCTTTCCTCCGAGCTGTCCCAGGGCTGCTCGGCTGCTGCGGCAGACATGCGGGCCTCCTGATGGCTGGTGTCGAGACCATCATCGTAGGCCGGGACCGCCCGATACGTCGTGAGCGTGATCATTCACGCGTAAGAGTGACAGCCCCCGCCGACACCGTGAAAGACGTACGCCCCGGCCCGGTCGATGCTGACCGGGCCGGGGCGTACGGGGATGACGCGGGTGTGTCAGAGCTTGTCGATCACGTAGTCGACGCACGCCGTCAGCGCCTCGATGTCCGCCGGGTCGATCGCCGGGAACATCGCCACGCGCAGCTGGTTGCGGCCCAGCTTGCGGTACGGCTCCGTGTCCACGATGCCGTTCGCGCGCAGGACCTTGGCGACCGCCGCCGCGTCGATCTCGTCCGCGAAGTCGATCGTGCCGATGACCTGTGAGCGGTGCGCCGGGTCGACCACGAACGGGGTCGCGTACTTGGACGACTCCGCCCAGCCGTACAGCGTGCGCGCCGACGTGGCCGTGCGGCCGGTCGAGAAGTCGAGACCGCCCTGGGTGTTCAGCCAGGTCAGCTGCTCGTTCAGGAGGAAGAGCGTGGCGAGCGCCGGGGTGTTGTACGTCTGGTTCTTCAGCGAGTTGTCGATCGCCGTCGGCAGCGAGAAGAACTCCGGCACGTGCCGGCCCGAGCCGTGCACGCGCGCCGCGCGCTCCAGCGCGGCCGGCGAGAAGACGCCGATCCACAGGCCGCCGTCGGAGGCGAAGGACTTCTGCGGGGCGAAGTAGTAGACGTCGGTCTCGGCGATGTCGACCGGCAGGCCGCCCGCGCCGGACGTGGCGTCGACCAGGACCAGCGCGCCCTCGTCGGCGCCCGCGACCCGCTCGACCGGCGCCGCGACACCGGTGGAGGTCTCGTTGTGCGTGAGCGCGTAGACGTCCACGCCCGCCTCGGCCGCCGGGTCCGGGTGGCTGCCCGGGTCGGACGAGATGACGGTCGGCTCGGCCAGCCACGGGGCGAGCTTCGACGCCTTCGCGAACTTGGACGAGAACTCGCCGAAGCTCAGATGCTGGGACTTGTTCTCGATCAGACCGTGCGTCGCGATGTCCCAGAAGGCGGTGGAGCCGCCGTTGCCCAGGATCACCTCGTAGCCCTCGGGGAGCTGGAACAGCTCGCGCACACCGTCGCGCACCGCGCCGACCAGGTTCTTCACCGGGGCCTGGCGGTGGGACGTGCCGAGGAGAGACGTACCGGTGGCGGCCAGGGCGTCCACCGCCTCCGTACGCACCTTGGAGGGGCCAGCGCCGAAACGACCGTCGGCGGGCTTGATGTCAGCGGGAATCTGAATATCGGCCACGGGCGGCAGCCTAGACGTTTTCCGTCGGCCGTCAGGGGTGCGGTTCACGTCGTGAGACGTGGTGCGGCGGGGGCGGCGGGGCATGCTGGGGGGATGGCTGAGAACAAGCAGCGGCAGGGCAGGACTTCCGCGGAGGCGGCGGCGGTGGGCACCGCGCTGGCGAGAGACCTGGCCGGCGCCGTCCGTGGCGAGGTCGACTTCCGCGCCGCCGCCCGTGCCCTGGTCACCATGGACGCGTCCAACTACCGCCGCGTCCCCGTCGGCGTCGTCGCCCCCCGCGACGCGGCGGACGTCGCGGCGGCCCTCGACGTCTGCCGTGAACACGGCGTGCCCGTCGTGCCGCGCGGCGGCGGTACGTCGATCGCGGGCAACGCGACCGGCGTCGGAGTGGTCCTCGATCTCACCCGTCATTTTCGCTCGATCGTGTCGGTCGACGCCGAGGCGCGTACCGCCGTCGTGCAGCCCGGCGTCGTCCTGGACCGGCTGCGCGACCATGTCGCACCGCACGGTCTGACCTTCGGGCCCGATCCGTCCACGCACAGCCGCTGCACGATCGGCGGCATGATCGGCAACAACTCGTGCGGGTCGCACTCGGTCGCGTGGGGGACGACCGCCGACAACGTCCGGGGGCTGTCGGTCACCACGTACGGCGGCGCGGACCTGCGCCTCGGCCAGGGCTGGGACGGCGCGCCCGCCGGGCTCCGGCCCCTTGTCCAGGACAACCTCGCGCTTCTGCGCACCGGTTACCCCACCGGCCTGCCGCGCCGTATCTCCGGTTACGCGATCGACGCGCTGCTCCCCGAGAACGGCACCGACCTCGCCCGCGCCTTCTGCGGCAGCGAGGGCACGCTCGGCGTCGTCACGGAAGCCGTCGTACGACTGGTCGAATCGCCGCCCGCGCGGGCGCTCGCCGTCCTCGGCTACCCCGACGAGAGCGCGGCGGCGGAGGCGGCTGCCGGGCTGCTGCCGTACCACCCGCTGACCGTCGAGGGCATGGCCGACGACCTCGTCCCCGGCCCGCACGACCTGCCGCGCGGCGGCGCCTGGCTCTTCGTGGAGACCGGCGGCGCCACCGCCGCCGAGGCCCGCGCGCACGCCGAGAGTGTCGTGCGCGCCGCCGACGCCCTGGACGGCACGGTCGTGACCGACCCGGCCGGGATGCGGGCGCTGTGGCGCGTACGGGAGGACGCGTCGGGCACCGCGACGCGCAGTGCCGACGGCGGCGAGGCGTGGCCCGGCTGGGAGGACTGCGCCGTACCGCCCGCCCGACTCGGCGCGTATCTGCGGGACTTCCGCGCGCTGCTCGCCGAGCACGGGCTGCGCGGCACGCCGTACGGGCACTTCGGCGACGGATGCATCCATGTCCGCATCGATTTCGACCTGTTGAGCACGGAGGGGGTGCGGGTCTTCCGCCGTTTCTCCGAGGACGTCGCGCGGCTCGTCGTGGCGCACGGCGGCTCGCTCTCCGGCGAG
The DNA here is from genome assembly GCF_042870175.1 of Streptomyces sp. NPDC006643. NCBI lineage: Bacteria > Bacillati > Actinomycetota > Actinomycetes > Kitasatosporales > Streptomycetaceae > Streptomyces > Streptomyces sp. NPDC006643. The sequence goes on from NZ_JBIAHA010000007.1 coordinate 252,701, forward strand.
CACGGCGACGGGCTGGCGCGCTCGGAGCTGCTGCCGACGATGTACGGGGACGAACTGACCGCGCTCTTCGGGCGGTTCAAGGACGTGTGGGACCCGGCGGGCGGTATGAACCCCGGCTCGATCGCCCGGCCCGCCCGGCTGGACGAGAACCTGCGCTTCGAGGTGCTGCCCCGCGAGCGCGTAGAGGTCGCCTTCGCCTACCCCCACGACGGCGAGGTGGACGGGGTCGTGGGCGGGGACTTCTCGGCGGCCGTACGGCGCTGCGTCGGCGTCGCCAAGTGCCGTGTGGAGGGGCCGAGTTCGGGCCCGGGGGTGATGTGCCCGTCGTTCCGCGCGACCGGCGACGAACAGCACTCCACGCGCGGGCGCGCCCGGCTGCTGCACGAGATGCTCGCCGGTGAGCTCGTCACGGACGGCTGGCGCTCGACCGAGGTCAAGGACGCGCTCGACCTCTGCCTGTCCTGCAAGGGCTGCCGCAGCGACTGCCCGGTGGGCGTCGACATGGCCACGTACAAGGCTGAATTCCTGCACCACCACTACCAGGGCCGGCGGCGGCCCGCCGCGCACTACGCGATGGGGCGGCTGCCGCGCTGGCTGCGGGCGGCGGCGCCGTTCGCGGGTGTGCTCAACGCGGGCGTGCGGGTGCCGGGCGTGGCCGCGCTGGCCAAGCGGATGGCCGGGATCGCCCCGGAGCGCTCGATCCCGCGCCTGGCGCCGCAGACGTTCACCCGGTGGTTGCGCGGCCGGCGGCGGGGGCCGGTGGCGGACCCGGCCGTGGTGCTGTGGCCGGACACCTTTACGGAGCACCTGTCGCCGTCGGTGGGCCGGGCGGCGGTCGAGGTCCTGGACGCGGCCGGGGTGAGCTTCACCCTGCCGCCCGGCCAGGTGTGCTGCGGCCTGACGTATGTCTCCACGGGCCAGCTCGACCAGGCCCGCACGGTCATGCGCCGCACCCTGGACCGGCTGGAGCCGGCGCTCGACCGGGGCCTGCCCGTCCTGGTCCTGGAGCCGAGCTGCGCCGCCGCGCTCAGGACCGACCTGCCGGAACTCCTCGCGGACGACCCCCGCGCGGCCCGACTCGCCGCGTCGGTGCGGACGTTCGCCGAGACCCTGGAGGAGTGCGCCCCCGACTGGCAGCCGCCCCGCGTCGACCGCCCGGTCGTGGGCCAGACCCACTGCCACCAGCACGCGGTCCTGGGCGACGCGGCCGACCGCCGGCTGCGTGAACGGGCGGGTCTCACGGGCGAGTTGAGCGGCGGCTGCTGCGGTCTGGCGGGCAACTTCGGCTTCGAGAAGGGCCATTACGAGGTCTCGGTGGCCTGCGCGGAGGACCAGCTGCTCCCGTCGGTCCGAGCGGCGCGGGACGGGGCGGAACTCCTGGCGGACGGCTACTCGTGCCGTACACAACTGGACCAACTGGCGGCGGGCGGCGCCCGGCACCTCGCGGAGGTCCTGGCCCAGGCGCTGGAGCCGCCGGCGCCGGCCGGACGCCCCGGGACGGACACCGCCCCGGACGCGCCCCAGGGAGTGTGACGCGGGTCACTGGAACTGTCCTTGAGGTGCCGGACAGTTCACTGAGGTGACCACAGAATTGCGAGCTCGAATCAGGGACGGCGACGCCGACGCCTTCGCGGAGATCTTCGACTCCTACGCGCGCGCCGTCTACAACCATGCCTACCGGCTGACGGCTGACTGGTCCGTCGCGGAGGACGTCATGTCGGAGACGTTCATGGCGGCCTGGCGGATGCGGGAGAGGGCGGACGCGGACGGGGGATCGCTGCGCCCGTGGCTGCTGGGCGTCGCCACCAACGTCGCCCGCAACCACTTGCGGAGCAACCGGCGTTACCGCGCCGCGGCGAACGCCGCCGCGGCCGACGCCGAGCGGGGCGCGCTGGAGGCGCCCGACCACGCCGGCCAGGTCGCCGGCCAGGTGGACGACCGCAGACGGCTCGCCGCCACCATGCGCGCGCTGGCCTCGCTGAAGCCGCTCGAACGCGAGGTGCTGGTGCTGTGCCTGTGGGAGGGCATGCAGTACGCCGAAGCGGCGACCGCCCTGGACATCCCCGTCGGCACCGTACGCTCCCGGCTGTCCCGCGCCCGCAAGAAGCTGGCCAAGCGCGCGGACGCCGAACTCGCCGCGGAGAAAAGGGAACTCGTCGCGCCGGCTCGACAGGTAAGAGGAGACCGCGCGACCGCGGTCCGGTCCACACGGGAGGGAAACCGATGAACACCGATCGTTCACCGCACCCGGCCGAGTGGCGGGAGACCGAGGGTCTTCTGCCGCCGGCCGAGCGGGATCTGCCGGTGGGCCGCCACGAGTTCCACAAGGAGCGTCTCATGGCCCAGATCCACGACGAAGCCCGCACCGCCACCACCGCCCGCGCCGCGGCCCCCGCCGCCGCGCCGATCCGCCCCCAGGCGCGGCGCGCCTGGTTCCGGCGCCCCGTGATCGTCATGCCCCTGGCGGCGTTCGCCCTGGCCGGGGTGATCGCCACCGGCACAGTCATCGCCGGACAGGGCGGTGACGGCGGGGACTCCGTCGCCACCGGGCCGGTGCTGACCACCGACGTCGGCAGCGCCACCGCCGGCGGCACCGGCGCCCTGCTCGACCGGATCTCCCTGGCCGCCGCCGAGTCCCCCGCGCCGGAGCCCGGCGCCGACCAGTTCCTCTATGTCGAGTCCACCACCGCCGACACCTACGTCAGGACCACCGGCGACAAGCACACCGTGGTGAGCGACAAGCCGCACCGCCGCCAGGTCTGGCTGTCGCCCGACGGGCACAAGGGATGGCTGATCGAGTCCGGCACCGGCGCCGAGGGCGGCGAGACGCTCGACTCGCAGGAGGATTCCACCTCGTCGTGGAACAACCTCAACAAGCTGCCCACCGACCCCGACTCGCTGCTCAAGAAGGTGTACGCGGAGAGTGAGGGGCAGGGCAACAGCCCCGACCAGGCGGCGTTCTCCGCGATCGGGGACCTGCTCGGCGAGACCTACCCGCCCTCCGGGCTGGAGACCGCGCTGTACAAGGCCGCGGCGAAGATTCCCGGCGTCGTCAAGGTGGACAGCGCCGTCGACGCGGCGGGACGCGAGGGCATCGCCGTGGCGCGCCTCGACGCCGTCAGCGGTGAGCGGGAGGAGTGGATCTTCGAGGAGAAGACCCTCGACTTCCTCGGCACCCGGACCGTGAAGGTCACCGAGGGCGAGAACCCGAACGCCGAGGACCGGCTGATCAAGCCCGGCACCGTCACCCACACCAGCGCCGTGACCGCCCGCGCCGTTGTCGACGGCATCAAGGAGACCCCCACCCAGGCCGGCTGAGCACACCACCGGCCGGGGCACCCACCCGCCGACCTGATCATTCGTCACACGTCCACCGAGGCGGGACCGGCCCGACGGCCGGTCCCGCCTCGGCGTCGGCGGGGCCGTACGGGACGAGGCGGCGGGGCCTACCGTAGGAGACGGACGCGGCGAACGGCGTGTTTCCAAGTGCAGTATGTTAGATCCGGTAGTCCATTGTGCTGCCCTAAATGATCTGGAGGAGGTCCCCGGTGGATGAGCCGCGTACCGCAGCCGTAGGCGTTGCCGCCCCGGAGGCCTTGGCCGCCACCGGGGCGGGTGAGGGCCGTGGGGGCGGTGAGGCGGGGAGGCCGGGGCGGGCGCTCGGGCCCGTGGCTCTTGTCCTCGGGGGTGTCGTCTCCGTGCAGTTCGGCGCCGCCATCGCCGTCCTGCTGATGCCGCGCGCCGGCGCCGTCGGTGTGGTGACGCTGCGGCTCGTGCTCGCGGCCGTCGTGCTGCTCATCGTCTGCCGGCCCAAGGTCCGCGGGCACTCGCGCGCCGACTGGGGCACCGTGCTCGTCTTCGGTGCCGTCCTGGCCGCGATGAATCTGCTCTTCTACCAGGCCGCCGACCGCATCCCGCTGGGCGCCGCCGTGACCCTGGAGGTCCTCGGACCGCTCACCCTCTCCGTGGTCGCCTCCCGCAGGCTCGGCAATCTCCTGTGGGCCGGGCTCGCGCTCGCCGGTGTCGTGCTGCTCAGCGGGGGCGGGTTCGACCGGCTCGATCCGGTGGGCGCGGCCTTCGCCGTCGGGGCCGGGGTGATGTGGGCCACGTACATCGTCTTCAGCGCCCGGACCGGGCAGCGCTTCCCGCAGGCCGACGGGCTCGCGCTGGCCATGGCCTTCGGCGCCGTGCTGAGCCTGCCGCTGGGCATCATGGAGGCCGGTTCGAAGCTGGTCGTGCCCTCCACGGTCGGGCTGGCCCTCGCGGTCGCGCTGCTGTCGTCCGTCCTGCCGTACACCCTGGAACTGCTCGCCCTGCGCCGGCTGCCCGCGCCGACCTTCGCGATCCTGATGAGCGTCGAGCCGGCCGTCGCCGCCCTGGCCGGTCTCCTCCTCCTGAGTCAGGGCCTGTCCTTCACCGACGCGCTCGCGATCGCCCTGGTCATCGCGGCGAGCATGGGCGCGGTCCGTACGCGGGCGGGCGCGCGCAAGGCCGAGCGGCGCCGCCTCGGCGAGCTGACGGATTGAAGGACCTGAGGGACTTGGGGGACTCGGAGAGCCCGGAGGGCCTGAAGGACCCGGAGGAGTAAAGCAAGCACGCTTGCTTGTTTCTATGGGCGCTGCCATGCTCCGGGACACGTACGACGCCGTGTCCCGAGAGCCGATCGGAGCGCATCCCGTGTCCGACCCCGCCGTGTCCGACCCCGTCGCGTCACTCCTCGACGATCTGCGCGACGAGAGCGAGGAAGTCGACCGGCTCGTCGCCGAGTTGGACAAGGCGAGCTGGTCGCTCCCCACCCCGGCGGCCGGCTGGACCGTCGCCCACCAGATCGCCCATCTCAGCTGGACCGACACCGCCGCCCTGCTCGCCGTCACCGACGAGGCCGCCTTCGCCGCGCAGGCCGCGCGGGCGCTCGCCGCCCCGGACTCGTTCGTGGACGAGGGCGCCGAGGCCGGAGCCGTACTGCCGCCGGGCACGCTGCTCACCCGGTGGCGCGAGGGACGCGAACAGCTTCGGCGGGCCCTGCGCTCCCTGCCCGCCGGTGCGCGTTTCCCCTGGTACGGGCCGCCGATGAGCGCGCCGTCGATGGCGACCGCGCGACTGATGGAGACCTGGGCGCACGGCCAGGACATCGCCGACGCGCTCGGCGTACGGCGCGAGCCGACCGCGCGCCTGCGGCATGTGGCGTGGATCGGCGTACGGGCCCGCGACTACGCCTACCTCGTACGGGGCGAGCAACCGCCCGCCGCGCCCTTCCGGGTCGAACTGACCGGCCCCGGCGGGGAGTTGTGGACGTACGGCGCCGAGGACGCCGAGCAGCGCGTCACCGGCCCCGCCCTCGACTTCTGTCTGCTCGCCACCCAGCGCGCCCACCGCGCGGACCTCGCCGTACGGGCCGACGGCCCGGACGCCGACCGATGGCTGGACATCGCGCAGGCGTTCGCGGGACCGGCCGGCCCCGGGCGGGCGGCGAAGACATGACGGCGCCGACCCCGGGTGCGCCGGGCGTCCTGCGGATCGCGAACGCCTCCGGCTTCTACGGCGACCGCTTCGACGCGCTGCGCGAGATGCTCACCGGCGGCCCCCTCGATGTCGTCACCGGTGACTATCTGGCCGAGCTGACCATGCTCATCCTCGGCCGCGACCGGCAGAAGAACCCGGCGTCCGGCTACGCCAAGACCTTTCTGCGGCAGTTGGAGGACGGGCTCGGGCTCGCCCACGAGCGCGGGGTGAGGATCGTGGCCAACGCGGGCGGGCTGAACCCGGCCGGGCTGGCCGCCGCCGTACGCGAACTCGCCGCGCGCGTCGGCGTCCCCGTACGCGTCGCGCACGTCGAGGGCGACGACCTGCTGGCGGCCGGTCACCGGCGCCCGTGGGGCGAGGGCGTGCTCACCGCCAACGCCTACCTCGGCGGGGAAGGGATCGCCGCGTGTCTGCGGGCCGGCGCCGATGTGGTGGTGACCGGGCGGGTCACCGACGCGGCCCTCGTCACCGGGCCCGCCGCCGCGCACTTCGGCTGGGACGCGACTCATCTGGACCAACTCGCCGGAGCCGTCGTCGCCGGGCATGTCCTGGAGTGCGGCACCCAGGCCACCGGCGGCAACTACTCCTTCTTCGGCGCGCACGACGTCCGCCGCCCCGGCTTCCCCCTCGCCGAACTCCACGCCGACGGCACCGCCGTCATCACCAAACACCCCGGCACCGGCGGCATCGTCGACATCGGCACCGTCACCGCGCAGTTGCTGTACGAGACCGGGGGCGCCCGGTACGCGGGCCCCGACGTGACGGCCAGACTCGACACCGTACGGCTCACGCAGGACGGCCCCGACCGGGTCAGGCTCGAAGGCGTACGCGGCGAGGCACCGCCCCCCACGCTCAAGGTCGGGCTGAACCGGATCGGCGGCTGGCGCAACGAGATCGTGTTCGTCCTCACCGGTCTCGACGTCGACGCCAAGGCCGGGCTGGTGAAGGACCAGGTCGCGGACGCCTTCGCGCGCGCCGACCGGGCCCCGGCGTCCGTCCGCTGGGAGCTGGCCCGCACCGACCGGGCCGACGCGGACACCGAGGAGACCGCAAGTGCCCTGCTGCGGCTGGTCGTCCGGGACAGCGACCCCGACGCCGTCGGCCGCGCGGTCAGTGGCGCCGCCGTCGAGCTGGCACTGGGCAGCTACCCCGGTTTCCATGTGACGGCGCCGCCCAGCAAGGGCGCGCCGTACGGCGTCTTCGAGGCCGCGTACGTCGCCGCGGCCGAGGTCCCGCACACGGCGGTACTGCCCGACGGCACCCGCGTACCGGTGCCGACTCCCGTACGGACAAGGGCACTTGAGCCCGTACCACCGCCACCGCTGCCCGACCCGCTCCCCGCCGGGCCCACCCGCCGCGCCCCCCTCGGCCTGGTCGCCGGCGCCCGCAGCGGCGACAAGGGCGGCGACGCCAACGTCGGCGTCTGGGTGCGTACCGACGAGGCGTGGCGATGGCTCGTACACGAGCTGACCGTCGACGCCTTCCGCCAACTCCTCCCGGAGACGGCGGACTTGACGGTCGACAGAAGCGTCCTGCCGAATCTCCGCGCCCTCAACTTCACCGTCCACGGCCTCCTCGGCGAAGGCGTCGCCGCCCAGGCCCGCTTCGACCCGCAGGCCAAGGCGCTCGGCGAATGGCTGCGCTCCCGCCACGTCGACATCCCGGAGGTTCTGCTGTGACCGTGCTCCACTCCGCCCTCGACGTCGCGTCCCCCGAATACGCCGCGCACCGGGCCGAGATGCTGGCCAAGCTCGCCGATCTCGACACCGAGCACGCCAAGGCGCTGGCCGGCGGCGGCGAGAAGTACGTGGCCCGGCACCGTGCGCGCGGAAAGCTCCTCGCCCGTGAACGGGTCGAGCTGCTGCTCGACCCCGACAGCCCGTTCCTGGAGCTGTCCCCGCTCGCCGCCTGGGGCAGTGACTACCCCGTCGGCGCGTCCATGGTCACCGGCATCGGCGTGGTCGAGGGCGTCGAGTGCGTCGTCACCGCCAACGACCCGACCGTACGCGGCGGGGCGTCCAACCCCTGGACGCTGAAGAAGGCCCTGCGCGCCAACCAGATCGCGTACGAGAACCGGCTGCCGCTCATCAGCCTCGTCGAGTCCGGCGGCGCCGATCTCCCCTCCCAGAAGGAGATCTTCATCCCCGGCGGCGCGCTGTTCCGCGATCTGACGCGGCTGTCCGCCGCCGGAATCCCCACCGTCGCGGTCGTCTTCGGCAACTCGACGGCGGGCGGGGCGTATGTCCCCGGGATGTCCGACCACACCGTGATGATCAAGGAACGGTCGAAGGTCTTCCTCGGCGGACCGCCGCTCGTGAAGATGGCGACGGGCGAGGAGAGCGACGACGAATCGCTCGGCGGGGCCGAGATGCACGCCCGCCACTCGGGCCTCGCCGACCACTTCGCGGTGGACGAGCCGGACGCGATCCGCCAGGCGCGCCGGATCGTGGCGCGCCTCAACCACCGCAAGGCGCGGGCGGATCCCGGTCCCGCCGATCCTCCTCAGTACGAGGAGGAGGAGCTGCTGGGCATCGTCCCCGGCGATCTGAAGATCCCCTTCGACCCGCGCGAGGTGGTGGCGCGGATCGTGGACGGCTCGGACTTCGACGAGTTCAAACCGCTCCACGGGCCGAGCCTGGTGACCGGCTGGGCGCGGCTGCACGGCTACCCCGTGGGCGTGCTGGCCAACGCGCAGGGCGTGCTCTTCAGCGCCGAGTCGCAGAAGGCCGCGCAGTTCATCCAGCTCGCCAACCAGCGCGACATCCCGCTGATCTTCCTGCACAACACCACCGGCTACATGGTCGGCAAGGAGTACGAGCAGGGCGGCATCATCAAGCACGGCGCGATGATGATCAACGCGGTCGCCAACTCGACCGTCCCGCATCTGTCGGTCCTGATGGGCGCGTCGTACGGCGCCGGGCACTACGGCATGTGCGGCCGGGCCTACGACCCCCGGTTCCTCTTCGCCTGGCCGAGCGCCAAGTCGGCCGTGATGGGACCGCAGCAACTGGCCGGTGTGCTCTCGATCGTGGCGCGCGGCTCGGCGGCGGCGAAGGGACAGCCGTACGACGAGGACGGCGACGCGGCGCTGCGCGCGATGGTCGAGGCGCAGATCGAGTCGGAGTCGCTGCCCGCTTTCCTGTCCGGGCGGCTCTACGACGACGGGGTCATCGACCCGCGTGACACCCGCACCGTGCTCGGCCTGTGTCTGTCGGCGGTCCACACGGCGCCGGTCGAGGGCGTACGGGGCGGCTTCGGCGTCTTCCGAATGTGAGGCTTGGGATGATCTCAACTCTTCTTGTGGCGAACCGTGGCGAGATCGCGTGCCGGGTCTTCCGCACCTGCCGGGAGCGGGGCATCGGCACGGTCGCGGTCTTCTCGGACGCCGACGCCGACGCGCTGCACGTACGGGAGGCGGACGCGGCCGTACGGCTGCCGGGGTCGGCGCCCGCCGACACGTATCTGCGCGGCGAGCTGATCGTGAAGGCGGCGCTGGCGGCGGGCGCGGACGCGGTGCATCCCGGCTACGGATTCCTGTCGGAGAGCGCCGAGTTCGCGCGCGCCGTGCTCGCCGCCGGGCTGGTGTGGGTCGGGCCGCCGCCGGAGGCGATCGAGGCCATGGCGTCCAAGACACGGGCGAAGGAGCTGATGGCGGCGGCCGGTGTGCCGCTGTTCGCCGCTCTCGACATCGCGTCGGTGACGGACGCGGATCTGCCGCTGCTGCTGAAGGCGGCGGCCGGCGGTGGCGGCCGGGGGATGCGGGTGGTCCGTCAACGGGCCGACCTGGAAGGCGAGTTGGCGGCTGCCTCGGCCGAGGCCCGGTCGGCGTTCGGCGACGGCGAGGTCTTCGCGGAGCCGTACGTGGAACGGGGCCGGCACGTCGAGGTCCAGATCCTCGCCGACGCGCACGGCACCGTATGGGCACTCGGCACGCGCGACTGCTCCTTGCAGCGGCGGCACCAGAAGGTGATCGAGGAGTCCCCGGCGCCCGGCCTGACGGCCGAACTGCGCACCACGCTGACGGACGCTGCGGTCGCGGCGGCGCGGGCCGTGGCGTACCGGGGCGCGGGAACGGTCGAGTTCCTGATCTCGCCCGCGGGCCGCGCGTACTTCCTGGAGATGAACACCCGCCTCCAGGTCGAACACCCGGTGACGGAGGAGGTGTTCGGCCTGGACCTGGTCGCTCTTCAACTCTCCGTGGCGGAAGGCGTAAAGCTCCCCGCCGAGCCCCCGTCCCCACACGGCCACGCGGTGGAGGCCCGTCTGTACGCGGAGGACCCGGCGCGCGGCTGGGCGCCGCAGCCGGGGCGGGTGCACGCGCTGGCGCTGCGGGGCCCGGACGCGTCCCCCCTCGCCGGCCGCCCGCGCCTGCGGGTCGACGCCGGGTACGGGCCCGGGGACGGCGTGGGGGTGCACTACGACTCCATGCTCGCCAAGGTCGTCGCCTGGGCGCCCACCCGGGCCGGCGCCGTCCGGCTGCTGGCCGACGCGCTGCGCCGGGCGCGGATCCACGGCCCCGTCACCAACCGGGAGTTGCTCGTACGGTCCCTGTGCCACGGGGAGTTCGGCGGGGCCGACGGCGCCGGCGGGCAGGCCGACACCGGGTTCTACGAGCGGCACCTCGACGCGCTCACGGAGCCGGAGCCGGAGCCGGACGACGACGGCACGCGGCACGCCGCCCTCGCCGCGGCCCTCGCCGACGCCGTCCGGCGCGGCCACCGCGTCGGCGGCTGGCGCAATCTCCCGTCCCAGCCGCAGACCAAGACGTACGGCGGGCACGAGGTGCGCTACCACCGCACCCGTGACGGATTCCGCGTCGAGGACGACGCGGTGCGCGTTGTCGCCGTCGCACCCGACCGCGTGACCCTCGAAGTCGACGGCGTGCTGCGCCACTTCGACGTGGCGGAGTACGGAGGCGGCGATGTCTTCGTGGACGGCCCCGCCGCCTCGTACCGCCTCCTCGCCCACCCCCGCTTCACCGACCCCCGCACCGCCACCGCGCCCGGCTCACTGCTCGCGCCCATGCCCGGCACCGTCGTACGGATCGCCGACGGGATCGGCGCGGGCAGCGCCGTCACCGCCGGGCAGCCGCTCATCTGGCTGGAGGCCATGAAGATGGAGCACCGCATCGTCGCTCCCGCCTCCGGCACGCTCACCGCGCTCCACGCCGTACCCGGCGCCCAGGTCGAGGTCGGCACGCTCCTCGCCGTCGTCACGGACACCCTCCAGGGGGACACATGAGCATCGTCGAAACGCAGGAACACCAGGACCTCCGCGCCGCCGTCGCGGCCCTCGGCCGTCGCCACGGCCGTGGCTTCGACCGCGACACACTGTGGAGCGAGGCGGGCAAGCTCGGCTATCTCGGGGTCAATCTCCCCGAGGAGTACGGCGGCGGAGGCGCCGGCCTCGCCGAACTCTCCATCGTCCTCGAAGAGTTGGGGGCGGCCGGCTGCCCGCTGCTCCTGATGGTCGTGTCACCCGCCATCTGCGGCACCGTCATCGCCCGCTTCGGCACCGAGGAGCAGAAGCGCGCCTGGCTCCCCGGCCTCGCCGACGGCTCCCGCACGATGGCCTTCGGCATCACCGAACCCGACGCCGGGTCCAACTCGCACCGCATCACCACCACCGCCCGCCGGGCGGACGACCACGACGGCTGGATACTCAACGGCCGCAAGGTCTTCGTCTCCGGCGTCGACATCACCGACGCCACCCTCGTCGTCGGCCGCACCGAGGACGCCAGGACCGGCTCCCTCAAGCCCTGCCTCTTCATCGTCCCGCGCGACGCCCAGGGCTTCCACCGCTCGCGCATCGACATGGAACTCCAGGCGGTGGAGAAGCAGTTCGAGCTGGTGCTGGACGACGTACGGCTGCCCGCCGACGCCCTCGTCGGCGACGAGGACGCCGGACTCCTCCAACTCTTCGCCGGCCTCAACCCCGAACGCGTCATGACCGCCGCCTTCGCCCTCGGCATGGGCCGTTACGCGCTCGACAAGGCCGTCGACTACGCCAAGACCCGCCAGGTCTGGCAGCAGCCCATCGGTGCGCACCAGGCCATCGCGCATCCGCTCGCCCAGGCGCACATCGAGATCGAACTCGCCCGTCTGATGATGCGCAAGGCGGCCCACCTCTACGACACGGGTGACGACGCCGGGGCGGGCGAGGCCGCGAACATCGCCAAGTACGCGGCGGGAGAGGCCTGCGTACACGCCGTCGACCAGGCCGTACACACCCTCGGCGGCAACGGTCTCACCCGCGAGTACGGACTGGCCTCCCTCATCACCGCGTCACGCGTGGCCCGTATCGCGCCCGTCAGCCGCGAAATGATCCTGAACTACGTGTCCCACCAGTCCCTGGGTCTCCCCAAGTCGTACTGAGACAGGTCATTCTGTCCGTCCACGCGTCGAAGGGGCCGTCGTCATGATCTTTCACAGCGAGTACGCGGACGTCGAAGTGGTCGACCGGCCCATCCACGACGCGGTGCTCGGCAGGGCGGCCGAGTTCGGGGACACGGTCGCGCTGGTGGACGGTACCGACGGCGCCACCGTCAGCTACGCCCAACTGGAGCTGTTCCACCGCCGTTTCGCCGCCGGACTCACCGCCGCCGGGCTGCGCAAGGGCGACGTACTTGCCCTGCACAGCCCCAACACCGTCGCGTATCCGGTCGTGTTCTACGGGGCCACCCGCGCCGGGGCCTCCGTCACGACCGTCCATCCGCTGTCCACGGCCGAGGAGTTCGCGAAGCAGTTGCGCGACTCCTCGGCGCGGTGGATCGTCACGGTCTCGCCGCTGCTCGAAGTCGCCCGCAGAGCGGCCGAGTTGGTCGGCGGCATCGAGGAGATCCTCGTCTGCGACCGGGCGCCGGGGCACCGCTCCGTGACCGACATGATCGCCACGGACCAGGAGTCCGACCCCCGGACGCCCGGCGTCGACATCTCACCCGGCGAGGACGTCGCCGCCCTCCCGTACTCCTCCGGCACCACCGCCGCCCCCAAGGGCGTGATGCTCACGCACCGCTCCATCGCCACCAACCTGGCGCAGCTCGACCCCGTCATCCCGATGCGCCCCGGGCACCGCATCCTCGCCGTACTGCCCTTCTTCCACATCTACGGCCTCACGGCCCTGATGAACGCGCCGCTGCGGAGCGGCGCCACCGTCGTCGTACTCCCGCGCTTCGAACTCGACCAGTTCCTCGGCGCGATCCAGACGCACCGCATCCACGGCCTGTACGTCGCCCCGCCGATCATCCTCGCGCTCGCCAAGCACCCGGCCGTCGCCCGCTACGACCTCACCTCGCTCGACTACATCGTCTGCTCCGCCGCCCCGCTCGACTCCCGCCTCGCCGAGGCCTGTTCGGCCCGCCTGGGTCTGCCGCCCGTCCGCCAGGCGTACGGCATGACGGAACTGTCACCGGGCACGCACGTGGTCCCCCTCGACGCCGACAACCCGCCACCCGGCGCGGTCGGCAGACTCCTGCCCAGCACCGAGATGCGCGTCGTCTCCCTGGACGACCCCACCACGGACGCCCCCGCCGGCGGCACCGGCGAAATTCTCATCCGGGGTCCGCAGGTCATGAAGGGCTACCTCGGCCGTCCCGAGGAGACCGCCCACATGATCGACACCGACGGCTGGGTCCACACGGGCGACATCGGCCGCGTCGACGCCGACGGCTGGCTGTTCGTGGTCGACCGGGTGAAGGAGCTGATCAAGTACAAGGGCTTCCAGGTCGCCCCCGCCGATCTCGAAGCACTGCTGCTGACCCACGGGTCGATAGCCGACGCGGCGGTCATCGGCGTCTACGACGAGGACGGCAACGAGATCCCCAAGGCGTACGTGGTCCGCCAGCCGTCGGCGCCCGAACTGACCGAGGCGGACGTGCTGTCGTACGTCGCCGAACAGGTGGCCCCGCACAAGAAGGTGCGCCGGGTCGAGTTCATCGCCGGCGTCCCCCGGGCGGCGTCCGGCAAGATCCTCAGGCGTGAACTGCGCGACCGGGAAGGGCGGTCGGGGCCGACGTGAGTCCCCGCCCTACTTTCCCGCGGCGGACGGCCAGCTGCGCAGGGCCATGTCGGCCACCAGCTGGAGGTCGTCGCGTGCGGCGCCGCCGGCCGCCTGGACGGCGATGCCGTTCGACACGGTCATGAGGTAGCGGGCGAGCAGACCGGGATCGGCGTCGGGGGACAGGTCGCCTTCGTCGACGGCTCGCCGCAGCCGGTCGCGGAGGAGGGAAGTGTGCTCGTCGCGCCAGTCGGTGAGCGTGTCGCGGGCGTTGCTTCCCGGGGCTCCGGCGGCGAGTGAGCCCTGCACGCCGAGACACCCGTTGGGGCAGCCGGGCCGGGTGGTGGCCCGGACGGCGCCGTTGAGGAAGGCGGCGGCCACCCGCCGGGCCGTCGGTTCCCGCATGGCCAGGGCCCCGTACGAGGCAGGGCCCTCGGTGTAGCGCTCCAGGGCCTTGCGGAACAGCTCCTCCTTGTTGCCGAAGGCCGCGTACATGCTGGTACGGGTGATGCCCATGGCCTTGGTGAGCTCGGCGAGACTGGCGCCTTCGTAGCCGTGCTCCCAGAAGACCCGCATCGCTGTTTCGAGCGCCTCGTCGGCGTCGAAGCCCCTCGGCCGGCCGATCGGCGCCTTCTGTCCCGTCTCCATGCCGACGATGATACCTCTTCTGTACCGGTCGGTGCCGAACTTGGTGGTGGTCGTGAGTGGCGGGACCGGCACCCGGGCCGTTCAGCGGTGACCGGCCGGCTGGCGGGGCTGTCGCAGGCGGTCGTGGAGAGCCGCGTAGGCCGTGCATGTGACGGGGACGGTCACGGCCGCGGTGACCAGGATGCCGACGATGACGGGGGCGAGGATCCCGGCGTAGTACGCGGCGAAGAAATTACCCGTCGCGTCTTCCAGGAGGCCACGTACGAAAGGCCGCAGCGGCAGTGCGAACTGCACCACCAGCCGCAGCACCCCGGCGGTGAGCGCGGCCAACGGCAGCGCGAGGGCGACGACGCGGACCACCCCGACACGCGTCCACGTCAACGACCAGGAACGGCGCAGCGCGGCGCGCGGCCCGAGCCCGTGGGCGGCGGCGGCCGGCGCGAGGGCGAGGGCGAGGCGCAGCACTACGGCGACGAACACGGCGACCAGGGGGGAGGCCGCGACGAGCGTGTGGGGCCACGAACCGCGTTCCAGGGGCTGCGGGGTGTCGAGGTGGCTGCCGGTGAGGCTGTCCGCCACATACGCGACGAGCAGCGGCGGCGGCCACACGATCAGCCCGCGCAGCACGTACACACCGAACACCGACCGCAGCCTGCCGGCCGCCTCCGTCCCGACCGCCCGTGAGCACGCGATCTGGATGGCCGCGCTGCCGACGCCGAGGAGAAGCAGAAAGAGCGGGAGCGTGCAGAGGGCGACGAGCACCAGGTCCGTGCTCTCGTGCAGATACGGATCCTCGACGTAGTGGTACCAGGCGCGTTGGTTCCGCATACGCGTGAAGAGGGGCCAGGAGAGCGCGAATATCCCCCCGGTCAACAGCAGCCCGACCACCGCGACCATCCCGACGACCCGCCCCGTGGCCCCCGCCAGCGCCCCCCGGTGCCGCCGCAGGACGCCGAGCGTCGTGATGACGACACCGTGTCGCGGACTCGCGCTCGCGGATGGCACGGTGCGGTCGTGCGGTATGTGCATGAAGTGAGCCTGCGCCTTCCTGATCGACCCCCAAGGAGGACGCGGCCCGGCCCGGACACGGTTCTCCGAACACGCCGCGTTGGGCGCCTGACGCCTCGCTATACGAGACGGCTCCCGCGTACCGGTCTGCGAGAGCCGTCCGCCCGCTCCACCCATGCCGTGTGTGCCCCGGTGGCATCCACCGTGAGCCCGTACTGGTCGACGCCCGGGCGGCCAAGGTTCTCCCAGCGGGCGTACGCGGTGGTGATCTCGTCCCAGAGACGCCGGGGACCGGCCTGGGCGACGGTGAACCGGTCGGCATGGTGTCCGTCGTAATCGACCGTTGCCCAGGACGGCCCGGTTTCGTCAGCCACGTCGAGCCGCGTGGGAGCGTGTTCGCCGCTGGAGTCCCAGGCGAAACAGGCTCCGGGGACGGCGAGGCCGATGTGGAACTCCGCGTTGAGATCTCCGCCGGCGACGGCCCACGGCGACAAGGCCGAGGACGCCACCTGCTCGGGCTGCCCGCCGTCGGCAGCGGCCACGGCCGCCGACGGGACGGGGTCCCGCATCGGCATGAACGAGGCGAAGCCGTGGAACCGGCCTTCGCTGCCGCGGCCGTACGGTGCCGTCGTCAGTACCAGCGTGCCGTAACCGCCGCACCAGGCGGAGTTCCACGGGGTGACGATGCGTCCGCCCGGTTCTGTCTGTGCCGGCCAGGCCGGCGGGATCCGGTCGACCGAGAACGTGGCGATGATCCGCTCGTACGGAGCCCCGGCGGACCAGCCGGCCCCGGCGTCACCGCGCACCACCTCCGGCGTGTGGCCGACAGCCTTCAGATTCCGCTCCGCACGCGCCGCGAGCGTGGGATCCAACTCGACGGTGGTGACGGCCCGATCGCCGCAGAGCCGGCAGAGGAGGGCCGCGTTGAACCCGGTGCCCGCGCCCAGTTCGAGAACTCGGCGCCCCGCCGCATCACCGTCCAGGCCGTCCAAGCCCGCCAGGGCGAGCATGCGGAGCACCACGGAGGGCATGGACGCGGACGACGTCGGCACACCGTCGGTGAGCTGCGTGACGAGCGGCGCGTCCGAGTAGGCAGCGCTCAGCCACTCGTCCGGGGCCGTGGCCCGGTCGCACGGCCGGTAGCCGCCCTTCCCGTCGCGCAGCCAGACGCGATCAGGAAGAAACAGATGCCTCGGGACCGCGCGCACAGCCCGGTCGAAAGCGGGCGCCAGCGGTCTGTCGAGGTGGTCCACTTCGACCACCTCGGCAAGGAGCCGCTCGGTGTGGGCGGCCAACACCGCTGCTGCGCTCACCGCACCTACTTCCTGTCTGGGGCTACATCGTGCCGTAACGGACGGGGGTGGGGATAACCCCCGGTCAAGTCTGCGCTGAACCCCATCGCGCCCGCCCCACCCCTCAGCGAGGCTCATACGCATACGACGTCGACCGCGTCGTGCGAACTGTTCACGGGGAGCCGGGATGAAGCGTGTGCATCGGGTGTTGGTGACGGCGACGGCCGCGTTGGCGGTGATCGTGGCGGGCACCGCCGCCTCCGCCGCGCCTGGTGAGCGCGGCGCGGATCGGCAGGCGTTGCAGAAGCGGCTGGACGAAGTCGTGGACACCGGCGCCGTCGGGGCACTGGTGGAGGTGCGGGACGAGCGGGGGGTGTGGCGCGGGAGCAGTGGGGTCGCCGAGTTGGGGGCGGAGCGGGCCGTGCCGGTCCGGGGGCATTTCCGGGTCGGCAGCATCAGCAAGACCTTCGTCGCCACCGTCGTGCTGCAACTCGTCGACGAGGGCGAGTTGGGGCTGGACGACACCGTCGAGTCGTGGCTGCCCGGAGTCGTGCCGGGCGGCGAGGGCATGACCGTGCGGCAGCTGCTCAACCACACCAGTGGGGTGTACGACTACGTCAGCACCCTGCCGATGCCACCGGGCGCGGAGTTCGTACAGAACCGCTGGCGGACCTGGACCCCCGACGAGTTGGTACGGCGCGCGGTGGCCAACCCGCCCTCCGTCGACCCGCCGGGGTCGGGCTACTCGTACTCCAACACCGGCTACATCCTCCTCGGCCAGATCATCGAGAAGGCGACCGGCCGCTCGTACGCCGACCAGATCGAGCGACGGATCATCGAGCCGCTGCGGTTGAGCGGGACCTCGGTGCCGGGGACGTCCCCGCGCGTTCCCCGGCCACACCCGCGCGCCTATCTGCCGGTCGAGCCCGGCGGTACGACGCACCCCACCGACTACACGGAGATGAACCCGTCCGTGTTCGGCGCGTCCGGCGAGATGATCTCCACAACCCGCGACCTCAACCGCTTCGTCGCCGCCCTGCTCGACGGGACTCTGGTGCCCGGCCGGCTGCTGGACGAGATGAGGGAACCGGGCGTCGAGAGCGCGACGTACGGGCTCGGGCTGGACTGGTTCGACACCACGTGCGGGATCCGTGTGTACGGCAACGACGGCGACGCCCTCGCGTACCAGGCCTGGTCGTACTCCACCGATGACGGCCGCCGCCAGGCCACGATCGGCCTCACCTCCAACCGCCCCGCCGACCCGACGCCCGCGGTCCACGCACTCCTGGACGACGTCTTCTGCGACTGAGCACCCGAACCGCCCGGACCGGAACCTGTAAGCCCGGAAGGACGACCCTCCGCCTGCGGTCCTTCCCTGAGATCTCGGCAGTCCCGCACGCAGCAGCTCTGGCACCGTAACCCTGCTTGCAGCAGCGCTACTTGGACCGGCAGGTCGAGCGCATGGATTCCGTTGGGGAAGGGATTCGCCGAGGGTTCCCCCTTGAGGTCGACGAAGGAGCGATGAATGCGGCCCGCTCGACCTGCCGAACCAAGAGGACATGCTTGGCTCCCACGTTGTGGACAAACATAGACGGATAGGCAGTTGGAGCAGAGGCTGAGAGCCCAGCAGATCGTCAGACCTTCCGGTATCAGACCCGAGGCCGGTTTCGTCGTTCGAGAGCCTTGCGAGCGCGCAGCGCTATACTCAGGCCGCCGTGGACGATCCTTCGAATCAGAGGAAGGTCGACAATTGGCTTGCGGGCAATCCCAGACCCAACTCGTCACGCTTACTCCTTCTGGCAACGAATGACGTCGTCGGCAGGTCGTGGGACCGAGGCGACCCCGCAGCGCGTGACGCGCACTTCCGAAGAACTGGGGTAATGCCCGTGACTCAGGCCGACGAGGCATCGTGGAGTCGTTCCTTGCAGAATCTCTTCGGAGAGGACATGTTCGCGGCTGTCGGCGCGCGGGTGAACGATGATTGGCGGCTGGATGCCCTTGATGTCATGCAGTTGAAGACAGTTGATCCCCGTGGCTGGTTGAGACTGGTCAAGGCGGAGGGAGGGCGGGACTACGGCACTGGTTCGGAGAATCCCTTCATTGCTGTCACTCCTGCCGATTTTGACTCGGTCTTCCCGGTGGCCAGGACGGGCGCGGGACAGATCATGGTCACTCTCCTCGGTGAGTGGTTCCAGGTGGAAGATATTCCAGAATTCGCCGCACGAGAGGCCGAGTTGACTTCTCATGCGAGAGTGATTCTGGAACGGTTTGGAGAGGATGCGCTGTTCTTCACCAATGCGACGCCGGCGCGAGAGAATCCCCATGCCGACATGTTTCGCCGGGAAGGCGCCTATGAGGGTTTCACCGGGCATGTAATTGACTGTGGCGTAATCGCCCTCTCCGCCGCGGAGGTCGGCATCTTCTGGGGCTTTACGATCGACTGAGGTTGCAATTGTGCGTACTCGTTCCGCCACCTACCCTGATCGCGCGATCGCACAGTGGTGTACCCAGCAGGTCGTGACGTGCAACGAGCAGGCCGTGAATCGCTGGCTGGCCCAGGGCACGCGGACCCGGCTCACCGTCGAGGCCGCCTGGCCAACGAGTGAGGTGCCCGTCGGGCGCGTATTGCTGGGGGCGATGATGCTCGCCGGGCGGAGGTCGAGCCGCCCGCGTCATTCTCGGCGGAAGCCTGGCTTCGGACGGTGGCGGAGTATCTCGCGACGGCCCGGCCCGATTACGGAAAGTGAGCCACACCGTTCCGGCGGGCCTCCTTCCTCTGTGACTGTCCGCCCGGACCGGGCGGACCGGCGAGCCCGGTGCGCGGAATGGAATCATGCATGCGCGCTTGATTGATTCGATGGGCGCTGCCACTCTCTGAACCTCCCACCGAACCGGGGGACCGCCAAAGGGAGAAGGAAAGCACGTGGCGCTCGTCACGACCGCGCACGAGCGCGGCATCACCACCCTGACCTTGGACGCGCCCGCCAAGCGCAACGCGCTGTCGGCGCGGCTCGTCGGGGAGTTGGGGGAGGCGTTCGGGCGGTGTGCCAAGGATGCGGAGGTGCGGGCCGTCGTGATCAGTCACACCGGGTCCACCTTCTGCGCGGGCGCCGATCTGAAGGAGCCGCCGAATCCGTACACCTTCGTCGCGCTCCTGCGGCAGATCGTGGAGCACCCCAAGCCCGTCGTCGCCCGTGTCACCGGCCATGTGCGGGCCGGGGGGCTCGGGCTGCTCGGGGCGTGCGACATCGTGATCGCGTCCAGCGACTCGGACTTCGCCTTCACCGAGGTACGGATCGGTGTCGCGCCCGCCGTGATCTCCATGCCGCTGCTGCCCCGGATGTCGCCGCGCGCCGCCGCCCGGCACTACCTCACCGGGGAGACGTTCGGCGCGGCCGAGGCCGTGACCGACGGGCTCGTCACCGAGGCCGCCGACGACGTGGACACCGCGCTCGGTCCGGTCCTGGACGCTCTGCGCCGGGGCTCGCCGCAGGGCCTCGCCGAGTCCAAGAAGCTGCTCTCCGCAGGGGTGTTGGAGACCTTCGACCAGTACGCGGAGGATCTCGTACAGCGCTCGGCGTCCCTCTTCGCCACGGCCGAGGCCCGCGAGGGCATGTCCGCGTTCCTCGAACGGCGGGACGCGCCATGGGTGCGCTAGCCGCGCCCAAACAGGACCGCAGCCGCGCCACCCGCCTGCGGCTGCTGGAGGCCGCCGTCGCCTGCCTCGCCGAGCACGGCTGGGCCGGCTCCACCGTCTCCGTCGTCGCCGAGCGCGCCGGGGTGTCGCGCGGCGCCGCGCAGCACCATTTCCCCACCCGCGAGGACCTGTTCACGGCGGCAGTCGAGTACGTCGCCGAGGAACGCTCCACCGCCCTGCGCGCCCTCGCGCCGACCGGTCCCGGCCGCCGTCGCGAAGTGGTCGAGGCGGTCGTCGCGCTCTACACCGGGCCGCTGTTCCGGGCCGCGCTCCATCTGTGGGTCGCCGCGTCCGACGAGGACCAACTGCGGCCCCGCGTCACCGAACTCGAGGCGCGCGTCGGCCGCGAGGCCCACCGGATGACCGTCGAACTGCTCGGCGCGGACGAGTCGGTGCCCGGCGTACGCGAGACGGTCCAGGGCTTGCTGGACATGGCACGTGGCCTGGGCCTGGCCACACTGCTGACGGACGACACACAGCGGCGGAACAGGGTGGTGGCGCAGTGGGCGAGAATCCTGGACACGGTGCTGGCGGCGGGCTGACGAGGGCGGCGGTCGCGGTGGACGGTGTGTTCGTGATCGTCGCGGTCGGGCTCGTGCTGATGGCGGCCGGGGCGATCTGGAAGGGGAAGGTACGCGAGCCGTATCTGCGCGTCCGCGCGCAGGACGTCAAGTACCGCCGGCTGCCCCGCGATCTGCGCCGGTCCGCCGACATGGCGATAGCGGCGGCCCGCCACGCGGCGGCGGCCGACGAACCGGCGATCATCAGGGTGGACGACGTGCTGACGGTGGCCGCCGAGCACTTCGGGCACGGCGCCGTCTCCCGCGAATCGGCGGCGGGCGCGCTGCGGGAGCGGTACGAGCGCAACCGCTGCCACGCGGACTGTGTGACGGACGCGTTCGACGAGCGCTGGGGGGTGGGCTGACGCGGCCCTCCCGGTGCGGCACCGGGAGGGCCGTGCCGTCACGCGATCGCGTCGTAACCCTCGATCTCGCGCGGGTCCCGCGACCCCGGCCCCACATACCGCGCCGACGGCCGCACCAGCCGCCCCGTCCGCTTCTGCTCCAGGATGTGCGCCGACCAGCCCGCCGTACGCGCGCAGGTGAACATCGACGTGAACATGTTCGCCGGCACCTCCGCGAAGTCCAGCATGATCGCCGCCCAGAACTCCACGTTCGTCGCCAGCACCCGGTCCGGGCGGCGCGCGTGCAGCTCTTCGAGCGCCGCCTTCTCCAGCGCCTCCGCCACCTCGTAACGCGGCGCGTCCAGCTCCTTCGCCGTACGCCGCAGAACCCGCGCACGCGGGTCCTCCGCCCGGTACACCCGGTGGCCGAAGCCCATCAGCCGCTCGCCCTTGTCGAGCGCCTTCTTCACCCACGCCGTCGCGTCGCCCGTCCGCTCGATCTCCTCGATCATGCCGAGGACGCGCGACGGGGCGCCGCCGTGCAGCGGCCCGGACATGGCGCCGACGGCCCCCGAGAGGGCCGCGGCGACGTCGGCGCCGGTGGAGGCGATGACGCGGGCGGTGAACGTCGACGCGTTCATGCCGTGCTCGGCCGCCGACGTCCAGTACGCGTCGACCGCCTTCACATGCCTCGGGTCGGGCTCCCCGCGCCACCGGATCATGAAGCGCTCGACCACCGACTCCGCCTTGTCGATCTCGCTCTGCGGCACCATCGGCACGCCCTGTCCGCGCGCCGACTGCGCCACGTACGACAGGGCCATCACGGCGGCGCGCGCCAGCTCGTCGCGTGCCGTCCGCTCGTCGGTGTCGAGCAGCGGTTTCAGGCCCCAGACGGGGGCGAGCATCGCGAGCGCCGACTGCACGTCGACGCGGATGTCACCGGAGTGGACGGGGAGGGGGAAGGGCTCGGCGGGCGGCAGTCCGGGGTTGAAGGCGCCGTCGACGAGCAGGCCCCACACGTTCCCGTAGGACACACGGCCGACCAGATCCTCGATGTCGACGCCCCGGTAACGGAGGGCGCCGCCCTCCTTGTCCGGTTCGGCGATCTCCGTCTCGAAAGCGACGACTCCTTCGAGTCCGGGTACGAAATCGGACATCAGGCGGCTCCTCTGGTGTGACGGACACGGAAGCGTACGGCTGAACCGGACGGCGGCTGACGGCCTACGGCCCGCGGTCCGATGTCAGAAGTTGTCGGCGCCGGCCCGGATCCACGGTCGATCTCGTACGACTCGCGGTCCGGATCGGTCATCCGTTACCACCGTCCTGCCCAGCCCGGACATCGAATCAACCATGCCGCGGCCCCGGTATGTGCGCGAGGATGGGTCGCGTGCCTCACACTCCGTCCTCCGAGAACCCCCAGAACCCCGATCCCGCCGTGATGCGCGCGCAGTACCGCGCCGCCGCGTTCCTGGAGAGCGATCTCGCCGCCACGCCCATGGACCAGTTCGCGAGCTGGTTCAAGGACGCCGCGGCCGGGGGCCTGCACGAGCCGAACGCGATGGTGGTCTCCACCGCGACCCCCGACGGCCGCCCGTCGTCGCGCACCGTACTGCTCAAGGGTTTCGACGAGCGTGGCTTCGTCTTCTTCACCAACTACGAATCCCGCAAGGGCCGGGAGATCGAGGCCAACCCGTACGTCGGCCTTCTCTTCCCCTGGCACGCGCTCGGGCTCCAGGTCGTCGTCACCGGTACGGCGTCCCGCGTCAGCCGCGCCGAGACCGCGGCGTACTTCCGCACCCGCCCGCACGGCTCGCAGCTCGGCGCTTGGGCGAGCGACCAGTCGCGGCCGGTCGGCTCGCGCGAGGAACTGCTCGGGCGGTACGAGGCGCTGGCCGCCCGCTACCCGGGCGAGGAGCCCGTACCGGTACCGCCGCACTGGGGCGGCGTCCGGGTCGTCCCGGAGACGGTCGAGTTCTGGCAGGGGCACGAGAACCGGCTGCACGACCGGCTGCGGTACGTGCGGGAGGACGGCGGCGGCGCGGCGTGGCGGGTGGAGAGGCTCTGCCCGTAAAACCGGGGGAGCTGGCAACGCCGGGTGCCGAGAACGCGGAACGCAGACGACCCGCGCGCTCAGGTTCCTCCGAGGAGGAGCCGGCCGGACTTACCGGCGAGCACGCGGGTCGGGTGACTGCTTGGATTGGGCCGGTGGTTCACCGGCACCGCACGTGTGCGACGACGGGCGTCAGCCCGCAGCCACCTCACTTGTCCGGATTGAAATCACTTCCGAACCACCTCCCTTCTAGTGTGCTCACCACCCTAGGAAGTGGTTCCGCGCCCCACAAGTGATTATTTGGATTTCCACCGCACAACGATTTCGGCGAACGAGCTGTGTGCTGGGTCACCCTGGAGTTGAATGATCGTAGGTATGACCGAGCAGGCGGCAGGGGGTGCCAAGGTTGAGTGCTTCCCGGAGTGAGACCACTCGCCCGCCCGGCTCCGACGGACCGGAATCCGGCGCGGCAGACGCGGTGGGTCCGGACGGCGGGCCCGGGGCGGATCTGCTCGCCGCGCTGCTCGACGGGATGGACGCGGCGCTCTGCGCGTTCGACGCGGACGGCGTGATCACGCACTGGAACCGCGAGGCCGAGCGGATACTCGGCTGGTCCGCCGACGAGGCCGTCGGCCGGCGTGGCTTCGCCGGCTGGGCCGTGCGCAGCGCCGACGCCGACGAGGTGCATGGGCGGCTGATGTCGGCGATGGGCGTGCCGGGGCGGCTGGTGCACGAGTTCGCGCTGCTGCGCAAGGACGGCAGCCGGGTCCTCGTACGGACCCAGTCGGCCGGCGTACGCGGGGCGGACGGCAGTCCCGCCGGTGTCTACTGCGCGTTCAGCGAGGTGCACGCGCAGATCGATCTGGAGCGGTCCATCGCGCTCAGCGAGGCGCTGTTCGAGGACGCGGTGTGGGGCGTGGTCCTGGTCGACGTGGATCTGCGGCCGACCGTCGTGAACGGGCACGCCGCGCGTGCGCTCGGCGCGCGCCCCACGGCGCTGCTCGGGCGTCCTCTCGGCGAGACCGTCGTCCAGGGTGTGGAGGAGCTGGAGGGCGCCCTCCAGCACGTACTGGCCGAAGGCGCGCCGCGCGCGCTCGCCGAGCTGTGGGTGACGCTGCGCACGGCCGACGGGGGCGAGCGGCGGCGCTGCTGGCGCAGCGGCTTCCTCCGGCTGGCCTCCCCGCTCGCGGAGGAACCGGTGCCGCTGGGTGTGGGCTGGCTGTTCCAGGACGTCACGGAGGCGAAGCTCGCTGCGCAGGAGGCGGACAAGCTGCGCTTCCGCTCCAGCCAGCTGCACCGCGCGGGGCGGGCCGCGGGCGAGTGCGAGAGCCCGATGGAGGCGGCGACGGTCTGTCTTGACTTCGCGCTGGTGGGCTTCGCCGACCACGCGCTGATCGATCTGGTCCTGCGCGAGCCGGCACCGGCTGCCGGCGGTACGGGCGTGGGCGCGGGTGCGGGTACGTCGACCGGGGACCTGTTGCCGGCCCGGCTCGTACGGGTGGCGGCGACGCCGGGCGGTTCCGTCGGGCCCTGCCAGCCGGTGTCGGCCGGCGGCATACCCGTGCGGTACCGGGAGGGCCACCCGGCCCTCCAGGCGGTGGCCCGCACGGGCTCGGTCCGCGCGAGCGCGCCCTCGGGGACCTCGACCACCCCGACCTGGTCGGTCTCCCGCCAGTGGCCGCCCGACTCCGTGCACGCGCTCTGCACGGTGCTGCGGAGCCGGGGCAGGACCCTGGGCGTGGTCACGTTCCTGCGAGGCGCCAGCCGCCCGTCGTTCGAACGTCCGGACGCGGTGTACGCGGAGGATGTGACGGCCCGGATGGCGGCCTCGCTGGACCTGCTCCAGTCGGAGACGTAACGGCCCGCTGGGTCCGTCCGCCGCGCGGGGACGACCGGTCGGGCGCGGCTTGGCCTGGCCCGGCCTGGCGTTAGTGTCGGTAGAAGATCCGGTCCCCGTACTCCGTCATGACGCGCCCGTTCCACTCGTGCCCGCCGTCCACGTTCCCCGACCGCAGCATCGGCGGTTCGAGGCCGCGCTCGACCAGGTCGCCCGCCGCCGTCGCCACCATCGCCTGCATCAGCGCGCTCGTCACGACGGTCGACGCGGGGGCGAAGGGCGCCTCGATGCCGGTCGCCGACAGTTCCGCGTCGCCCACCGCGATCTTGCTGTCGAGGACGACGTCGCAGTGGTCCTTGAGGTAAGTGCCCGTCACATGACGGGACTTGGTCTCCGTCGCGTACGCCACCGACGTCACCCCGATCACCTTCAGGCCCAGCGCCCGCGCGTTCAGCGCCATCTCCACGGGAAGCGCGTTGCGACCGGAGAGCGAGATGATCACGAGCACGTCGCCGGCCGTCGCGGGGCTGGAGTCCAGTACGGCGCTCGCGAGGCCGTCGACCCGCTCCAGGGCCGAGCCGAGCGTCGCGGGCATGACGTCGACGCCCATCACGCCGGGGACGTTGAGCAGATTCATGAGGGCGAGACCGCCCGCGCGGTAGACGACGTCCTGGGCGGCGAGCGAGGAGTGGCCGGCGCCGAAGGCGAAGACACGGCCGCCGGCGGCGACGGTGTCGGCGATCGCCTTCCCGGCCGCCGCGATGTTCGCGGCTTCCTCGTCGCGTACGCGCTCCAGAAGACCGATCGCGGCGCCGAAGAACTGACCGGCCAGCGTGCTCTCGCTCATGGAGAGACCCTTCCGTAGGGGCGGGAGATAAGGGCGGAAAAGAGGGCTGAACAGGGGTTGAACAAGGGGCTGAACAGAGGGTGGAACGGGGCGGGAACGCCTGTGCCGCGGATCACGTTGCGGTCTGGACCTTTACCGTGTCAATACGGCTTCGTCTTCGGCGGCTTCCCGCGCGGCACGGTTGTCAGTGCGATGCGTCAGAATTGAGCAGGGGCCAGCGCACGGTTGTTTTCATGTCACAGCATCGAGGGGCACGTATGTCCGGACTGATTGACACCACGGAGATGTATCTCCGCACCATCCTCGAACTCGAAGAGGAAGGTGTGGTCCCCATGCGCGCCCGGATCGCGGAGCGGCTGGATCAGAGCGGGCCCACGGTCAGCCAGACCGTGGCCCGCATGGAGCGGGACGGCCTGGTGCAGGTCGCGGGCGACCGGCATCTGGAGCTGACGGAGGAGGGACGCAGACTGGCGACGCGCGTGATGCGCAAGCACCGCCTCGCCGAGTGTCTGCTGGTCGACGTGATCGGCCTGGAGTGGGAGCAGGTGCACGCGGAGGCCTGCCGCTGGGAGCACGTGATGAGCGAGGCGGTGGAGCGCCGGGTGCTTGAGCTGCTGCGGCACCCGACGGAGTCGCCGTACGGGAATCCGATCCCGGGCCTGGAGGAGCTGGGCGAGACGAGTGTCGCGGATCCGTTCCTCGACGGGAGCATGGTCAGCCTGGCCGATCTGGACCCGGGCACCGAGGGCAAGACCGTCGTGGTGCGGCGGATCGGTGAGCCGATCCAGACCGACGCCCAGCTGATGTACACGCTGCGACGGGCGGGCGTGCAGCCCGGTTCCGTGGTGAGTGTGACGGAGTCGCCGGTCGGCGGGGTGCTCGTGGGCAGCAGCGGGGAGGCCGCGGAGCTGGACTCCGAGGTCGCGTCGCACGTCTTCGTCGCGAAGCGCTGAGCACCTGCTGAACAGGCGCCAAGTCGGCGCTGATCAGGCGCTGAGCGGGAGCTGAACCCGGGGCCGGGGTCCCGGGGCGCGTCGGTACGGTCGTGCCTGGCGGGGCTGTTGAGCCCGTCGGGCCGTTCCGGCATGACCGTCGTCGGCTGCGGAGAGTATTCCTTCGGCAACGGAGAATACGAATTCCCGGCGGAATGGCAGCGGTCGGGCGATTCGCGTGCCAGGCTGGCTCGGGGGCATATGACCTGAGGGCAGCCGGTCGCGGACCTCGTCCCGCGGCCGAGGAGGGAGCGGGGCTGTGCGCCTGATGCTTGATGCTGTCGCAGTGGATGTCGTCGTGGACGTCGTCCTGGATGCCGGCGCGATGGCTGCCGGGGTGATCGCTGCCGGAGCCGGTGGGCCCGCCGCCTCGCACGGCAAGGGCCCCGGCGCTTTGTGGCGCCGGGGCCTGTCCTCCCCTGTCCCGACCCGGAGCCCCGAGCTCCCAGGGTCGGTCCCCACGGATCCTCATCCCCGAGTGATCCGCCTCCCGCAGAAGATCTCCCCCCAGGCGCTTCGGCCAACCCTTGGGCACGGTCACTCGAACGAGCGGTGTTGCGCGCGGGAAGCGAGTTCTCGAACGAGAGTTCGATAGTCTGAGGGAGTTGTACGAGGACCGTACGAGGACCGCACGACCGAACGGCACGTAATCGGGCCGGTGCCATCGGACTCGACCACTCAGGACCGAAGGGGGTGCCAGGACACATGATGCGACGCGTCGATGTGACCGGATTCGACGGGCTGCGGCTTGCGGCCTGGGAGTTCACGGACCAGCCCAAGGAGCGGACCGAGGCCGGGCGCACCCCCGGTGTGCTGCTGCTCCACGGCCTGATGGGCCGCGCCTCGCACTGGACGTCCACCGTGCGGTGGATGTCCGGGCGGCACCGCGCCGTCGCGCTCGACCAGCGGGGCCACGGCCGCAGCGACAAGCCGCGCGAAGCGCCGTACACCCGCGAGGCGTATGTGTCGGACGCCGAGTCCGCGATCGAACAGCTCGGCCTCGCGCCCGTCACCCTCGTCGGCCACGCGATGGGCGCGCTCACCGCCTGGCAGCTCGCGGCCAAACGCCCCGACCTGGTCAGGGCGTTGATCATCTGCGACATGCGGGCGTCCGCGCTGGGTGCGGCGTCGCAGCGTGATTGGGACGACTGGTTCGGCACCTGGCCGGTGCCGTTCGCGTCGCTCGCCGACGTACGGAAGTGGTTCGGCGAGGACGATCCGTGGCTGGAGCGGCCGAATCCGCGCCGGGGCGAGTTCTTCGCCGAGGTGATGACCGAGCGCTCCGACGGCTGGTGGCCGGTCTTCTCCCGCCGTCAGATGCTCACCTCCCGCGCGACGTGGGTGCATGACGCGCACTGGGAGGAGCTGGCCCAGGTCCGGTGCCCCACGCTGGTCGTACGGGGCCTGGACGGCGAGTTGGGCCGCGCGGAGGCACAGGAGATGGTGCGGGTCCTGCCGCGCGGGCAGTACGCGGAGGTGGACGACGCGGGCCATCTCGTGCACTACGCGCGGCCGGACGCCTGGCGCGCCGCGATAGAGCCGTTCCTGGACGGCGCGTTGACGCCCTAGGAGGTGTCAGGCGGCCGAGTTGCCGGTGAGTCGGTCCGGGGTGATGCGGATCGTGACGCGTACGGCCTCGGGCGGCAGCCGCAGGTACTCCTCACCGGCGCCGGGGCCCGAGTACTTCTCCGCGAGTGCGACCGCCGTCCGCCTGCCGATGTCCTCGGAGACGGTGGCCGTGCCGCGTACCTCCACATACCGCTGCGGGTCCGCCAGGTCGAACACGCTGAGACTGACGCGCGGTTCGGCTTCGGCGTTCGTCGCCTTGCGCCGGCCCGCCTGCGAGGAGATGACCAGGTCGTCGCCGTCGGTGCCGACCCAGACCACGGAGGACTGCGGGCTGCCGTCCGGGTTGATGGTGCACAGGACGGCGTAGTTGCGGCCGTCGAGGATCTTCCGGGCGGCGTCGCTCAGGGGAATGGTCATACCGGCGAGTCTAGGGGCAGCTCGGCAGCGTGACGCGGGCTGTCAGGCCGCCGCCGGGGTTCGCCCGCGCGCTCGCCTCGCCCCCGTGCGCCCGCGCGACGGACGCCACGATCGACAGCCCCAGACCCGCGCCCTCGCCCGGCGCGTGCAGACGGGCCCGTGCGCGGCGGAACGGCTCGAACAGCAGCGGTACGGCCTCCGGCGCGACCACCGGCCCCGTATTGACGACCTCCACCCCTCGCGGGCCCACATCGACCCGGACCGTGCCGCCGGGGTGGTTGTGGCGCAGGGCGTTGGAGACCAGATTGTGGACGAGATGGTCCAGCAGGACGGCGTCGCCCTCGACCGTCACCGGCCGTGTCGTCAGCTCGACGGTGATGGACCGGGCCTTCGCGTCGGCCTCCAGCGCCTCGGTGACCGCCGCGCCTATCTCGTCCAGCGCGACCCGCTCCCTGCGGCGCAGCCCCTCGTCGGAGACCGCGAGCAGCAGCAGGCCCTCGATCAACTGCTCACTGCCGGCGGCCGTGTCGATGAGCTTGGCCCGGATCCGGGCCACCTTCTCGGGCGCCGGATTGTCCGCGAGCCCGATCTCGGCCGCTGCCCGTTGCACGGCGAGCGGGGTGCGCAGCTCGTGGGCGGCGTTGGCGGCGAAGCGCTGCCGGGAGGAGACCAGCTCCTCGATACGGTCCAGCATCCCGTCGAAGGTGTCGGCCAGCTCCTTGAGTTCACCGGGCGGCGCCTTCAGCGCGAGGCGTTCGTGCAGATTGCTGCCGGAGAGCCGCCGGGCCCGTGCCGTGATCACGCCGACCGGCCGCAGCACCCGGCCCGCCATCCACCAGGCGAGGGCGACGGAGAGCGCGGAGTACGCGCCGAGGGAGATCCCGGAGACCGTGAGCAACTGGCTGAGGGCGGCGTCCCCGGCCGCGGTGGTGACCTTCTGCGCCACCGTGTACTGCTGGGTTTCGGCCAGGGAGCCCATCATCAGTTCGTCCGCCCGGTAGGCGGGGACGGTGGCATCGGCGTCCAGCACTCCGGCAGGGACGGTCGGGACCACGGCCGACATCAGATTGGCGTACAGGGTCTCACTGACCAGCAGATAGACGACTCCCATCAGCAGGATGCCCGCCAGCACCAGCAGTCCGCCGTACAGCCCGGTCAGCCGGGCCCGCTCGCTCTTCACCGGGCGTCCTCCGCGCCGGTCGGAGCGCCGCTCGAAGAACCGGTCGGAGGGTGGCCGGAGATGCGGTAGCCGGCCCCGGGGACGGTTTCGATCACCGCCGGAGCGCCCAGCTTGGCGCGGAGCTTGGACAGCGTGACCCGGACCGCGTTGGTGCGGTAGCTGGTGTCCTCCTCCCACACCTCCTCGATGAGATCGTCACCGCTGACGACGGCGCCCTCGGCGCGCAGCAGGGTCTCCAGCACGGCGAACTCCTTGCGGGACAGGGCCAGATAGCGGCCGTCGCGGCAGACCTGGCGGCGCGCGGTGTCCAGCGTCAGCCCGGCCCGCTCCAGCACCGGCGGCAGCGCGGGTCTGGCGCGCCGGCCCAGCGCCAGGACGCGGGCGAGGAGTTCGTCGTACGCGAACGGCTTGGTCAGGTAGTCGTCGGCGCCGAGCCCGAGACCGGCCACCCGGTCGCGTACGGTCCCGGACGCCGTGAGCATCAGGACGCGGGTGAGCAGCCGGGAGCCGACCACCTGCCGGCACACCTCGTCGCCGTGCAGGCCCGGCAGGTCGCGGTCGAGGATCATCACGTCGTACGCGCCGAACCGGAGCCGGTCCAGGGCGGCGTGGCCGTCGAGCGCCACGTCGACGGCGATCGCGTCGCGCCGCAGCCCCTCGGCGACCATCTCGGCCAGGAATTCCTCGTCCTCCACCAGCAGCACTCGCATGGGATCTCTATATCCGAGAGCGATGTTTCGCCGGTGTAAGCGTTCGGCTTGAGAGAAACGAAACCGGGGCTCCGCGCACGCTCGGACCGTTCGTATCCGGTCCGGTCCGGTCAGGCCGGTCCGTCAGTCCGTGGACGAGGAGTCCGTCATGACTTTCATGAGCCAGTTCATCGCGAGCCGCGGTGCCCGTACGGCACGCCGTCGTACAGCAGCACGCCGTCGTACGGCACACCGCGCGGCCACCGCCGCCCTGTTCGCCACCGCCGCCCTCGGGCTGGTCGCCTGCTCCGGCGACTCGGGCGGCGGCGCCAGGGACGCCGGTTCCGGCAAGGACGAGGTGAAGACCCGGGCCGACCAGGAGCTGGAGCACCGCAGGTGTCTGCGGGAGCACGGGGTGGACATCCCCGAGCCGAAGCCGGGCGAGGCCGGCACCACCATCGAACTCGGCGGCAAGGGCGGGGAGGTGGAGAAGGCGTTCAAGGCCTGCAAGGACAAGGCTGTCGGCGGCGGTGCCGAGGAACTCACCCAGGCCGAGAAGGACAAGATGGTCGCCTACGCGCGGTGTATGCGGGAGAACGGCGTGGACATGCCCGACCCGAAGTTCGACACCGCGGGGATGGCGGGGATGCCCGCGCTCGAAGCGAAAGACATGAAGAAGGTCGAGAAGGCGAGCAAGGCCTGCGAAAGCGTCGGCCGATGAAGCGCGGCCGGATTCTCGTGACCGGGGCGGCGGTGCTCGCCGTCGCCGCCGGGTCCCTCGCCCTGACCCAACTCGGCGGCCCCGACCGGGCGGACGCCCGGCAGAACACCGGACTGCCGCCCGACACCGCCCCCGTGGTCCGCGGAGATCTGCGCGACAGCGCCCAGGCCGACGGGAAGCTCGGCTACGACAAGCAGCGCAAGGTCAACGCGGGCGCGGCCGGGACCATGACCTGGACACCGCCGACGGGCTCGACCGTCGAGCGGAACGGGCGGCTGTACGAGATCGACGGGCAGGCGGTGCGGCTGATGTACGGCTCGGGGCCGATGTACCGGACGGTGAAGGCGGGTGACCGGGGCCGGGACGTCGAGCAGTTGGAACGTAACCTCGCAGTCCTCGGCTACACCGGCTTCACGCCCGACGACGAGTACACCGATCTCACCGCCGCCGCCGTCAAGCGCTGGCAGAAGGCCCATGACCGGGAACAGACCGGCACACTGGGGCCGCGGGACATCGTGTTCGCGCCGGGCGAGGTACGGATCAAGAGCATCGGCACGCCCGTCGGCGACCTGGCCCAGCCCGGCGCCCCGGTCCTCACCACCACCGGCTCCGAGCGGGTCGTGACATTCGCCCTGGACGTGGCCGGGAGCACGCTCGCCAAGGCGGGCACGAAGGTCACGGTCGACCTGCCGGACGGTACGAGCGCGCCCGGCACCGTCTCCTCGGTCGGCAGGACGGCGAAGCCCGGCGACGACCCGCAGGACACCGAGCCCAAGGTCACCCTGACCGTGTCCTTCGACAGACCGGACAAGGTCGGCGGCTTCGACCAGTCCCCGGTTACCGTCAATCTGACCGGCGAGACGCGGGAGAACGTCCTCAGCGTCCCCGTCAACGCGCTGCTCGCCCTGCCCGGCGGCGGGTTCGGACTCCAGGTCGTGGCGAAGGGGACCGCGCGCGATGTGAAGGTGGAGCTGGGCATG
Source organism: Streptomyces sp. NPDC006643 (assembly GCF_042870175.1). Classification (NCBI taxonomy): domain Bacteria; kingdom Bacillati; phylum Actinomycetota; class Actinomycetes; order Kitasatosporales; family Streptomycetaceae; genus Streptomyces; species Streptomyces sp. NPDC006643. The sequence goes on from NZ_JBIAHA010000007.1 coordinate 285,050, forward strand.
TTCGCCGAAGGCCGGGTCGAGGTCTCGGGCGGCGGGCTGCGCGAGGGCATGAAGGTCGGGGTGCCGTCGCTGTGAGTACGGTCGTCGGCCTCACCGGGGTCACCAAGGAGTATCCGGGCGGCGTGAGCGCCCTGCGTGGGGTGGACCTCACGGTCGAGGAGGGCGAACTCCTCGGCATCGTCGGCCCGTCCGGCTCCGGCAAGTCCACCCTGCTGCACATCATCGGCACGCTGGACCGGCCGACCGCCGGCTCGGTGCACATCGCCGGGCACGACGTGGCGAAGCTCTCCGACCGCCGGCTCTCCGCGCTGCGCGCCCAGCATGTCGGCTTCGTCTTCCAGGCGTTCCACCTGGTGCCGGGCGTGAGCGCCCGGGACAACGTCGCGGAGGGGCTGCTCTACTCCGGCCTGTCGCGCACCGTACGGCGCCGCAGGGCCGCCGCCGCGCTGGAGCGGGTCGGTCTCGCCGACCGCCTCGACCACCGGCCGCACGAACTGTCCGGCGGACAGAAGCAACGGGTCGCCATCGCACGGGCGGTGGTCGGCGAGCCCACGCTGCTGCTGGCCGACGAGCCGACCGGGGCGCTGGACTCGGCGTCCGGCGCGGCGGTGATGGAACTGCTGCGCGATCTCAACCAGGAGGGGGCGACCATCGCGGTCATCACGCACGACACGGAGATCGCGGGGCGGCTGCCGAGGGAGGTGCGGATACGGGACGGGGAGGTGGTCGCGGACATCGGCGACGCGGCCTCCGCACCGGGCGTGGGGGCGGGGCTGTGACGGCCAACGGCCGGGGGGCACGGCGGCTGAAGGCGGCCCGGCTCGGCCCCCGGGACGTGCTGCACGTCGGCTCGGCGGGCCTGCGCAGCCGGCCGATGCGGGTCGTGCTGTCCGCGCTGGGCATCGCGATCGGCATCGCCACCATGATCTCGGTGGTCGGCGTCTCGGCCTCCAGCCAGGCCCAACTGCTGCGCGAACTCGACAAGTTGGGCACCAACCTGCTGGTCGCGTCACCCGGTGAGTCGATATTCGCGGGCGAGGAGGTGAAGCTGCCCGAGGAGTCCGTCGGGATGGTCGGCCGGATCGACGGCGTACAGGACGTGGGCGCGACCGGCGACCTGGCCGCCTCCGTACGCCGCAACGAGAAGATCGACGAGGGCGACACCGGCGGCATCGCCGTCAAGGCCACCACCGGTGACCTGCTGAAGGTGCTGCGCGGGGAGATCGGCAGCGGCGGCTGGCTCAACGACGCGACCGGCCGCTATCCCTCGGTCGTCCTCGGCCATGTCTCCGCGCAGCGCCTCGGCATCACCGAGCCCGGCCGCCAAGTGTGGATCGGCGACCGGTACTTCACGGTCGTCGGCATCCTCGCCCCGCTGCCGCTGGCCCCGGAGATCGAGCGCTCCGCACTGGTCGGCTGGGCGGGCGCCGGGCGCCTGCTGGACTTCGACGGCCATCCGACGTCGGTGTACGAGCGCTCGACGGACGCGTCCGTCTCCGCCGTACGCAAGGTCATGGCGGCGACGGTCGACCCCCGTAACCCGCAGAACGTCAAGGTCACCGACCCGTCGTCGGCGCTCCGCGCGAAGGCGGCGACCGAGGGGGCGTTCAGCGGTCTGCTGCTCGGCCTCGGCGGCATCGCGCTGCTCGTCGGCGGGGTCGGGGTCGCCAACACCATGATCATCTCGGTGCTGGAGCGGCGTTACGAGATCGGCCTGCGCCGCTCGCTGGGCGCCACCCGGGGCCAGATCCGTATCCAGTTCGTCACGGAGTCACTGATGCTGTCGGGCCTGGGCGGACTGGTCGGCGTCGCCCTGGGCGCGACGGCGACGGGTGTGTACGCGGGGTCCGGCGGCCTGCCCTGGGTGGTCCCGCTGTGGGCGGTGTCCGGCGGCTTCGCGGCGACGCTGGCGATCGGCACGGTGGCGGGCCTCTACCCGGCGATCCGCGCCTCCCGCCTCTCCCCGACGCTGGCGCTGCACGCGGCGTGAGGGGGGCGGGGCCCGTGTCGGGGCCCTCGTCACGGATCGCCGTCGAAGGGCTCCGCGGGACTCCGAAGGGCTCCGCAGGACCCCGCGGGACTTGAGGCGACCTCGCGGGGGAGTCCGTGCGACTTCGCCGGGCTCCGCAGGACCTCGCGGGACTTCAGGCGATCTCGCGGGACTTCGCGGGCGCGACCCCCGGCGCGACCCCCGGCGCGACCCCGGCCGCGCCCGCGAAGCCCGCCCGCTCAGCCCTTGCTCACCGCCGTCAGGATCTCCGGCAGCCTCGACGCCGTCGGCGGCGCCGCCAACCGGATTCCCGCCCAGGCGATCAGCGCGCCGTACGCCGTGCCCACCGGCAGCACCAGCCACGTCCAGGCGTCCGCGCCCGAGGTGTGCAGAATGATCGTCAGGACGATCACCGGGGCGCACAGCACGGCGCCGCCCAGCATGCCGCCGAGGATGGAGATCCAGGCGAGACCGGCCTGGCCGGGGGCGACGTTCTTGTACGCGCTGTCCTGCGGGATCGAGTACGGGAAGCGGGCCGAGGCCACCGCGCCCGTGGCCATCATCGCGCCGAGCAGCGCGAAGGACAGGCCGAGCGCCTCGGGCAGCGCCCGCCAGTCGCCGAGCAGCGCGGCCGTCCCGATCGTCACCAGGGCCGAGTACGGCAGCGTGATCAGCAGCAGGGCGAACGCCCGCGCCCGCAGCTCCAGATACGCGTCACGCGTCGAGGAGATCGTCAGGGCCACCATCCAGAACGCGGAGGTGTCCTGCCCGAACTGGTTGTACATCTGGATCCCGAGCATCCCCGCCGCGAAGCACGCGAGATAGATCGAGCCGCTGCCCTGGAGGGCGTTCACCAGCGGCACGATCAGGCCGATCGCCAGCGAGGTCACCCACGCCGCCTTCGTCTTGGGGTCGCGCCACACGTACAGGAGGCTGCGGCGCATCACCGTGCCCGTACGCCCCTCGGGCAGCAGCCTGTCGAGACCCGACCGTGCCGACTCCTTGCGCGCCGGGCCGGCCGCCGCGGCGACCGTCGAGCCGTCCGGGGTGGTCATCAGCTTCACCAGCGACCGTTGCCACCAGTACAGCAGCCCGGCCAACGCGCCCAGCGACAGCAGCAGTTGCCCGGCCGCCGCCCCGTACGCGCCGTCGCTCACCGAGTCCACCGCGCCGATCGCCGACGCGGGCGGCAGCCACCGTACGACGTCGGCCACCGGGTCGAGCGCCGAGAGCCCGCCCGCCTCGTTGAGCCGCTGGATACCGAAGTTGACGAACTGGATGCCCACGGCGATCACCAGACCGCTCAGCACGGCCAGGTCGCGCCCCTTGCGCGAGGTCAGCAGCCGGATGTTGGCCGCCGCCACCGCGCGCGACAGCGCCACGCACACCAGCAGCGCCAGCGGTACGACGACGACCGACACCACCACGGCGGCGGCGCCGTGCGCGACGGCGATCGCGGAGCCCAGCACCAGACAGAGCGTGAACAGCGGCCCGATACCCACGACGGACGCGGCGAGCAGCGCGCCGATCAGCGCCTGGGGCCGCAGCGGCAGCATCACCAGCCGGCTCGGGTCGAGCGTCTCGTCACCGCTCGGGAAGAACAGCGGCAGCATCGCCCAGCCAAGGGCCACGATCGCGGTCAGGACGACGACGAGCGTGGCCGCACCGTCGTTCCCGCGCAGCAGGATCAGGCCCAGGAGCTGCCCGGCGGCGATGAGCAGGGCGAGGACGACGGAGACGACGTACGCGACGGTACGGCCCGAGGACTGCCGCAGCCCGTTGCGCAGCAGCGACAGCTTCAGCCGTACGAAGACGGGCGCGAGGGCGCGGGTGTCCAGGGTGACGGCGGGCGTCGTGCCCGAGCCGACCGTCCCGGCCGCCCCGGCCGTGCCCACCGATCCCGACAGGCCCGCGCTCATCGGGCGCCGCCCAGCCAGTCCAGGGACTGGCCGGTGTCCCGGCCCTGGGCGCCGACCAGTTCGAGGAACGCGCTCTGGAGCGACGGCGCGTCGCCCCGTACCTCCGCGAGCGTCCCCTGCGCGCGGATACGGCCGGCGGCCATCACCGCGACCCAGTCGCACAGCGACTCGACCAGCTCCATCACATGGCTGGAGAAGACGACGGTCGCGCCGGAGTCGGTGTAGCGCTCCAGGACGCCGCGGATCGTCTGCGCCGACACCGGGTCGACGCCCTCGAACGGCTCGTCCAGGAACAGGACTTCGGGGTTGTGCAGCAGCGCCGCCGCGAGACCGATCTTCTTCCGCATGCCGGTCGAGTAGTCCACGACGAGCTTGTGCTGCGAGCCGGCCAGGTCCAGTACGTCCAGGAGCTGCGTGGCGCGCTTGTCGACCTCGTCGCCGGGCAGCCCCCGCAGCCGGCCGGTGTATCCGAGGAGTTCACGCCCCGACAGCCGCTCGAAGAGGCGCAGCCCCTCGGGCAGTACGCCGATCCTGGCCTTGACCGCGACCGGGTCGCCCCAGACGTCGTGCCCGGCGACCTGGACTCGGCCCATGTCGGGCCGGAGCAGGCCGGTCACCATGGAGAGCGTGGTGGTCTTGCCCGCGCCGTTCGGGCCGACGAGGCCCACGAACTGGCCGGCGGGCAGATCGAGATCGATCCCGGCGACGGCGACCTGCTCGCCGAAGCGCTTCCACAGCCCTTCGACGCGGACGGCGGGGGTCGCCGACGGCGGCGGCGCCCCCGGCCCGGCCGCCGTACGCGTCCCGCCCGCCGTGTCCGGCGCCGCCGCCCGCTCCGTCTGTTCCGCCGCTTGGTCCGGTACGTGATCCGGCATGCCGCACTGCCCTTCGGTGATCCCTTTTCGAGGTGTCGAGAGGACCCACCATAAGACCGCGCGTCCCGCCGCCCTCAGGGCCGCTTCAGGGGCGCCTCAGGGTCGCTGTGCCCGAGCTGCCGCCGCGTCCCGCCCGCACGCGTACGCCAGGGGGCTGATCAGCTCCTCGACGTCCGGCAGCCAGCGGTTGGCCGGAGTCGGCCGGCGGGCCCACTGCACGGCGCCGAAGCCGCCGACCCGGGTGGGCGGCGCCGCCACGTAGTGCGCCTCGCCGTGGGTCACCAGATCGATCGCCGACGCCGTCCAGCCGAGCTTCCGCACGAGGCCGTCCACCTTCAGCGAACCGCCGGGCAGGACGAAGAAGAGCATCCGGCGGTCGGGGGTGCAGGTGACCGGGCCGAGCGTCATCTCCATCCGCTCCATCCGCGCGAGCGCCAGGAAGCCCGCCGACTCCGGCACGTCCAGCGCGTCGAACGTACGGCCCGTCGGCAGCAGGATCGACGAGCGCGGCTGCTTCGACCACAGCCGCCGCGCGGCGACCCCGCTGCCCGTCGCCTGCGACGCCCAGTCCGGCCGGGTGGGATGCGCCCCGGGCGCCGGGCAGTCGGCGCGGTCGCACGAGCACCGCTCCTTGCCGTCCACCGCCTCCAGCCAGGTGCCGGGGAACACGTCCCAGTGCCGCTCCTCCGCGTACCGCACGGCGCTGTCCAGCAGCAGGTCGCCCCGCTGTTTGGGGATCTGCGCGGCGTCGGTGACGCCCGTCACTCCGATGGTCTTGTCCACGAAGAACACAACTCCCGCCCGCACCTTGGGTTACGGGCGACACGGGGCGTCGCACGGGGGCATCGATTCCGCATGTGGGGCGCACAGATGCATGGGCGGGGGCGCGTACGAAGTTGCGGCGTGTCGATGGGTAACCACATCCGGTGGCCGGGGGTTGCCACCAGGGAGCGTGAGGCGAGTCACACAGCTCGGCACCAAGCGGGCGGCGTTTCCTGAAAGTTACCGAAGATTGTTGATTTCGACCATCGCACGCATTTACTGCGTTTCCGCCGGGCAGTGATCACTCAATCGATCACTGCGGCCACAGGGGGTATCCAATTGGCAGCCAGGCCTCTCGTTGCCCGTCAGCCGAACGAACGGCTGCAAACACTCATCCAGGAGGCCGGCTGTTCCAATGCCGGGCTCGCCCGCCGCGTCAACATGGTGGGGACCGAGCGCGGTCTCGACCTCCGTTACGACAAGACATCCGTGGCCCGCTGGCTGCGCGGACAGCAACCGCGCGGCCGGGCCCCGGGGATCATCGCCGAGGCGCTGGGCCGCAAGCTGGGGCGTACGGTCACGATCGACGAGCTGGGGATGGCCAACGGCAAGAATCTCGCCTCGGGCATCGGTCTCCAGTTCTCGCCGACGGTCATCGGCGCGATCGAGCAGGTCTGCGAGTTGTGGCGCAGCGATGTGGGCCGGCGTGACTTCCTGTCCGGGTCGGCGGTGGCGTCGTCGGCGCTCGTCGAGCCGAGCAGGGACTGGCTGATCACGGGCGCGGACCCGTCGGTGGCACGCAACACCGGTGCCCGGGTGGGGGATTCGGACGTCGCGGCGGTCGTCGCGATGACGGCGGCGCTGGTCGAGCTGGACCACCGCTTCGGCAGCGGCCATGTCCGCCCGGTGGTCGTGCACTATCTGAACAGCGTGGTGTCGGGCCTGCTCGCGGGGTCGTACAAGGAAGCGGTCGGCCGCAGACTCTTCGCCGCCGTGGCCCGACTCACCGAACTGGCCGGGTACATGGCGGTGGACACAGGGCAGCCGGGGCTCGCCCAGCGCTACTACATCCAGGCGCTGCGGCTCGCGCAGGCGTCCGGCGACCGGGGATACGGCGGCTATGTGCTGGCCGCGTCCATGAGCCATCTCGCGGCCCAGCTCGGAAACCCGCGCGAGATCGCCCAGTTGGCGCGGGCCGCCCAGGAAGGCGCGCGCGGGCAGGTCACCCCGAGGGCGCAGGCCATGTTCCTGGCCGCCGAGGCGCGCGGGCACGCGCTGCTCGGTGACGCGACCCAGTGCCACGCGGTCGCGGGCCGCGCGCTCACCGCGCTGGAGCACGCCGATCCGGAGACCGACGACGACCCGGTGTGGATCGCGCACTTCGACCACGCCTATCTGTCCGACGAGTTGGCGCACTGCTACCGCGATCTGGGGCAGCCCGAGGCGGCGGCGCGCCACGCGTCCGACTCGGTGGCGGGACATCCGGAGACCCGGGCGAGACGACGGGCGATCGGACTGGTCCTGCTGGCCACGGCGCAGATCCAGCAGCGCGAGGTGGAGGAGGCGTGCCGGACGGGCACCCGGGCGGCCGAGCTGCTGGGGGCGCTGCGCTCCAGCAGGGGGGCGGAGTATCTGGAGGATCTTCAGCAGCGGTTGGAGCCGTACGGCACGGAGCCCGCGGTCCGGGAGTTCAGCGCCCGGCTGGAGATCCAGGCCGCGTGACACGGCTTTGCTACAACTTCCGCCGGGGGCATGGTGTTTCGGCGGGCGTCGCGGGGGGGGGGGGGGGGGGGTGAGCCCCCCCCCCCCCCCGGCGCGGGGGGGGGGGGGGGGGGGGGGGGGGCGGGGCCCTCGTTCCGCGGGAACGGCGGGTTTGTTTTAA